>JBKOUY010000079.1:0-8118 GCA_046723645.1 Actinomycetota bacterium
CGGCGGCTCACGCGTCGAGAAAAGCCTTGACGATCGGTGAGATCCAACCGGCGCGCTCCAGCATTCCGACGTGGGTGGTTCCGGGCAGGATTGCGAGCTGAGAGGCCGGCAGCGCCGGGGCCAGGTCACCGAAGACACCGCCGCCGAGCCGGCGGAACATGTCGACCGCGTGTTCCAGGCGAGTGCCGTCGGCATCGCCGATGAGAACGAGCACGGGTGCAGCGAGCTCGTCGATCTGCCAGTCGAACGGGGTCAGGTCGAGCTGCTTCAACTTCTCGACCAGCGTTGGAAACCCGGACGGATCCGGCGCGGCTCGGTCGTACGCATCGCGCCAGGGAGTACCGTCGAACAGCGCGGGTGTGATGTTCTCGATCCCCTTGGTGACGTCCGGATAGAGACCGTCGCTGCTGTAGGACGCCGACGCCACCGCGAGCTTGCCCACGGATCCCGGGTGCCGCAGGCCGAGTTGCAGCGCCACGCCGCCGCCGAGGCTGTAGCCGTAGACGTCGGCCGCCTCGACGCCCAGGTGCGCCATCAGAGCCGCCGTGTCGTCGGCGAACTGTTCGTACGAGAACGGTCGGTCGATGTCGGCGGTGTGCCCGTGGCCCTGGAACTCCACGGCGATGACCTGACGGCCTTCGGCCAGCGCAGGGACGAGGTCGCCCATCAGCTCGACGGTCATGTACGCACCGGGCAACATCAGCAATGGGTCACCCCTGCCGTGGATCTCGTAGTACATGCTCAGCCCGTTGACGGGGGCGTAGCCGGCCTCGTTCGTCATCGTCGTCTCCTCAAGTCGCCGCGCCTACGGTAAGCGCCCGCGTAGACCGCACTCGGGTGCCCCCGGCCGGAACCGCCCAGCAACCCCCGGCTCGGGGGCGAGGCTCAGCGGTCCCAACAGCACCCGGGTACGCCGGCGGCGACCGCAGCGCCTGCGGTTTCGAGTGCAGGGACGGGGACAGCCTCGGGTTCGGCCCTGGTGACGGGTGCGGGTCGGGAAGGCAGGAAGCGGGCGGCGAAGGCGGCGCCCGCGATGAGGACGGCGGCGGCGACGAGGCAGCCGACCTGGAACCCGTCGAAGAATGCGGCCTGGGACGCCTCGAGCAACGGTTGGCCGGCGGGCCCCAGCTGGTGGGCGACGGCGAGTGCGGCGCCGACGGAGTCACTGGCGGCGTCGGCGGCGGGTGCGGGGAGCGAGCCGGCTGCGTCCTGGATGCCCGACGCGAACAGCGACGCGTAGACGCTGCCGATGATGGCGACGCCGAGGGTCGCGCCGAGCTCGCGCGTGGCGTCGTTGACGGCGGAACCGACGCCGGCCTTCTCCTTGGGCACGACACCCATGATCGCCTCGGTGGCGGGAGCGGTCGTGAAGCCCATACCGAGACCGGCGAGGATCATCTGGCCGACGATCTCGATGTAGGGCGTGGCGATGCTGGCGGTGGACACCCAGGCGAAGGAGATCCCGACGAGCAACAGCCCCGTGGCGACAACGGCTTTGTTGCCGAAGGCGACGGCGAGGCGCACGCCCACGATCGAGCCGATGGCGATGCAGGTGGCGACGGGAAGGATCCGTACGCCGGTGCTCAGGGGGGCATAGCCCTTGAGGAACTGGAAGTACTGCGTGATGAGGAAGATGAAGCCGGCGAGGGCGAAGAAGATCACCATGATCGAGCCGCTGGCGGCCGAGAACCGCAGGTTGCGGAACAGCGTGACGTCAAGCATCGGATGGGGCTGCCGGCGCTCCCATGTGACGAACACGATGGCCGCGGCGGCGGCGAGCGCGAAGCCGACCGTGGTCGACGGGTCGGTCCAGCCTCGATCGGGGGCCTCGATGATCGTGTACACCAGCGTGCCGATCGTGAAGGTGGACAGGGCGAGACCAACGACGTCGACCGGCGGCGTGGCCGGGTCCCGCGACGTCGGCACGAAGAAGAGCACACCGATGAACGTCACCGCCGCCACCGGTGCCATGGCGACGAAGACGCTGCCCCACCAGAAGTGCTCGAGCAGCCAGCCGCCCGTGATCGGCCCCAGGGCGACCCCGAGGCCCGTCATGGCACCCCAGATGCCAATGGCGCGCGCCCTCTCGCCGCGCTCGGTGTACAGGTTGGTGATGATCGACAGCGTGGCAGGAAAGATCACCGCCGCACCCACCCCCATCACCGCCCGTACCCCGATCAGCGCTCCCGGGCTGTCGACGAACCCACCGATGGTCGTCCCAATTCCGAACACCGCCAGGCCGGTGAGCAGGGCACCCTTGCGGCCGTAGCGGTCGCTGAGGCTTCCGGCCGCGAGCACTAACGCGGCGAAGGTCAGCGTGTAGGCATCGACCACCCACTGCAGCTCCCGGGTCGACGCGTTCAGCTGACGCACCAACGACGGCAGGGCGATGTTCACGATCGTCGTGTCGACGTTGATGGTGAACGCAGCCAGGCACAACACGGCCAGCGCCACGCCCCGATGGACTCGCACCGTCGTCAGCATGAGACAACGATGACGAGCGGGTCACCGCGCGGACATCCGTAGATTCACGGACTTTGTGGTGCGATGTGCCGACCGTCGTCGGCCGCGGTCAGATCCGGAAGATGCTCAGGTAGGTCGACGGGACGAGCGCCTCGAAGTCCTGATGGGTGGATCCGGCCGCGGCGGCGTACCCGTCGCCCGCGTCGAGCTCCTCGCCCTGGTTCCGGATGCGCCCGTCGACGAGGTAGAAGAACTCGGCATACTCGTGCGCATGCGGGGCCCCGCGGTAGCCCGCGTCGGCCTCAACTAGGACCACCTGGTAGCCGTCGGCAGAGCCGAGGACCTTGGCTCGCGCGTCGCCCGTCGATCCCCAGGGCATCCACTGGGCGTCAGCAGCGTGTTTGATGTCCCATCCGTGAGTTGATGGTTGGCTGTCGGTCGCTGCCACGTCGTCTCCTTGTCGTGCAATCGTGACGCCACACCCGCGGCGCCGTCATCGGAAGTTTTTCGGATTCCTCGGGTCGCTGGCGCCGTTGTCGCCGGTGCGGTCGAGGGCCCAGGCGACGATCCGAGCGCGTCGGGCGAATCCGAGCTTGGCTTTGATGTGCTCGACATGGGACTCGACGGTGCGCGTGGAGATGATCAGGCGTTGGGCGATCTCCCGGTTCGTGAGTCCGCGAGCAACCAGATCGGCGACCTCCTGCTCCCGCGAGCTCAGTGGCCCGTGGCGGTCGCGGTCGACGTCGTGGAGTGCCTCGTCCATCAGCTCGTCGGATGACAGCTGCGAGCCCTCGGCGCCGAGCTGGTCCCCCTCCGCCGAGCCCACCGCCGCCAGCGCTCGGTCCAGCCAGGGCTGGACCTGCCGGCGCAGCTGCTCGTGAAGCTGGAGGCCATCTCGCCGCGCAACGGATTCGGCCGCCCCGGCGAGCCGGAGAGCCGAACGGTGGCGGCCCTCCCCGCTGGCCAGGGCGACGCCGGTCCACCAGAGCCAGCCAGGATCTTCGTAGTTGCCGCCCAACTGTCGCAGCAGGCCGATGATCTCGGTGACGTGGGCCCTCAGGCCCGGAATGTCGCCGGCGGCGATGGCCCCGAAGGCCATGCTGCCGATGCCGTAGAGCGAGCTGGTGATGCTGCCGTTGCTGCGGTTGAGCTCCAGCGCCTCCCGAACGCACGGGTCGGCTCGGTCGGGGTCGCCGCCCAGCTGGAGCGTCATCCCCAGGAAGGCGAGTGCGAGCCCGAGGCCGTACCGGTCGCCGTGACGACGGAACAGGGAGGCGCTCTCCTCGCCGAGTCGCCGGGCCTCGTCGAGGTCGCCTTGCGCCATTGCTACGACGGCCAGGCCGCGGAGGCGCCGCGCGATGCCCAGGGGATCGTCCAGCTGCCGCTCGATGGCAACGCTCTCGTTCAGCAGCGCGCGTGTCGACGCGTAGTCGCGCTGTCGCCAGGCGAGACGACTGGCGCGCGCGAGGCCGCTGGCCCGGAGTCCGAGGTCCTCGCTGTCCGCACGCCGCCCGAGCATCTCCTCGAGCCATGCCCGCCCCTCGTTGGCGCGGCCGCGGATCGCCCACGCCGGTGCCAGCGCGGTGCACAGGCGCAGACCGAGGTCATCGGCCTGGTCACGGGCCCAGCGCAGCGCCGCCCGGAAGTTGTCGTCCTCCTCCTCCAGCTGTACCAGGACGGCACCGGCCTCGATGCTGCGGAGCTTGCCCTCCGACCGCAGCGCCTGTGCGAGGTAGTGCTCGGCGTGGCGGCGCCGCGTGACGTCCAGGAGGCCCCGGGCGACGAGCCACGACTCGGCGCATTGGCGGACCGGCTCGAGCAGCCGGTAGCGCATCTTCCCGGGTGTCGGTTCGGCCAGCACCAGCGAGCTGTCGACGAGTGACGCCAAGCCGTCCAACACGTCATCCGCGGGCTGCAGGGCCTGTGCCGCCTCGAAGTCGAATCCACCGGCGAACACCGACAGCTGCTCGAACAGCAACTGCTCGGCGGGCTGAAGCAGCTGGTAGCTCCAGTCGAGTGTTGCCTCCATCGTCCGCTGCCGCGGGCTGGCGTCGCGGACGTGGCTGCGCAACAGGCCCAGTGCGGGTTCCATCCGATCGAGGATCTCCGTCGGGGTCAGCACCCGACTCCACGCGGCGGTCAGCTCGATGGCCAGGGGGAGGCCGTCCAGGCGCCGGCAGATCTCCTTGACGACCAGGGTGTTCGACGGGTCGAGGCCGGCGCCCGGCGCGCTCAGGGCGGACCGATCGATGAACAGCTCGACCGCCTGTTCGAGGTCGAGCGGCGGGACCCGCCAGACCTGCTCGCCGTTCAGGCCCAGCGCCGCTCGGCTGGTGGCCAGGACCTGCAGCGATCGGCAACCGTCGAGCAGCCTCGAGACGAGTGCCGCGACCGGGCCGACGACGTGTTCACAGTTGTCGAGCACCAGGAGGAGCCGCTTGGGGGACATCTCCTCGACGAGGGCGTCCTCCGCTGACCCCAGGGGCCGGTCGTCGATTCCGAGGGAAGCTGCGACGGCGGACGCGACCAGGCAACCGTCCCCGACCCGCGCCAGCTCGACGAAGCGCACGCCGGCCGGGTACCGGTCAAGGAGCCGGTCGGCCAGCTCCAAGCCGAGCCGCGTCTTGCCGCAGCCGGGTGCCCCGACCAGGGTGACCAATCGGGCGCCATCGAGGATCCCCACCAGTTCGCGGGCATCCGCCTCACGGCCGATGAACCGGGTCAACAAGCGACTACCGCCGCCCTGGACCGCAGCACACTCGGCGATGCTAACTAGTCATCTACGAAAAACGGAGCATCAACTACTGAAAAAGAAGGGCCAAAGTAGGCTCGCAGCATGGGCCGCCGCCGCTATCACCACTACTGCCCCGTCGCTCGAGCGCTCGACGTGGTCGGGGAGCGATGGAGCCTGCTCATCGCCCGTGAGTTGCTCCTCGGCCCCCGGCGCTTCACCGACCTGGCCGACGGCCTGCCCGGAATCGGCTCGAGCATCCTCACCAGCCGCCTTATGGACCTCGAGCGGAGCGGACTCGTCACGAAGCGGACGTTGCCCCCTCCCGCCGCCTCGGTGGTCTACGAGCTCACGGACCTGGGTCGCGGCCTGGCTCCCGTGCTGGTGGCCCTGGCCGACTGGGGAATGAACCTTCTGGGTGATCCCCGGGACGACGACGAGGTCCGCAGCTCCTGGCTGGTGCTGGGCCTCGCCGCCACAGCGAAGCCCGCCGTGCCCGTCCCCGACGGCACCTACGAGCTGCGGGTCGACGACGAGACGTTCAACGTCCGATCGCACGACGGTCACCTTCAGTCCGCCCACGGACCGGCACCGAACCCCCAGGCCACGATCACCCTGACGGCCGAGACGCTGGCGGCGATCGGTGGTGGCGAGCTGCAGGTCCCCAGCCGAGAGGCCGACCGGCTGATAGCAATCGAGGGTGACGCCGCTGGCGCCCGGCGGTTGCTCGAGTCCCTCACCCGCTGAATGGAGGACCGCCATGCCCGCCTTGCCCTGGACATCCCGGAGCACGCCCGACCCAGAGGCAAGCTACGTGGTGATGGGCAGCAGGTTGCCACTGCGCGGCTACCGCTTCATCCCACGATTCCTGGCGCACTCGATGAAGATCCGTCGGCAGCTCGCCACCGCCGAGGGCCTCATCGGCTACGCGCTCAACGCCCGGCTGGCGCACAAGGAGTTCTGGACGGTGTCGGTGTGGCAGGCGCGGGACGACCTCGACCGCTTTGCTGCGGCGAACCCCCACGCCACGATCATTCGCACCAAGCCGGAGCGGATGGCCCAGTCGAAGTTCGTGTTCTGGACCTGCCAAGGACGCGACGTACCCATCCCGTGGGCGGGGGTCTCAGAACGCCTCGACGCGCCGGACGCCTGACGGCGCGCGGTCAGCCCCGACCTGACGCCCAGGTTTCGTCCCCGGATCCCGACCGGTTGGCGCCTGCGATCGTCGCCAGCATCGGCTCGATGCTGAGGTCCGCGAGAAACAGCAGGTCCTCGCTGCGCACCACGGTGCGCAGCTCCGTGAGCACGGGTGCATGGTCGCCGGCGGCGACGGCATCGGCGTGCCGTCGTACCGCGGTCACGAACGTCTCGATGTAGCGCCGCTGACGGCCGAGCAGTTCCCTGCCGCCCGGCGGCCCGTGGCCGACGTGGAGCGTCACGCCGGCCGGCAACTCGCGTTCGAGGCGCTCGGTGGCGTCGAGCCAGCGCTCCCATTGCCCGTCGGCCAGGAACGCGTGCATCCCGTTGTAGGCGACGTCGCCGGCGAACACGGTGCCGTCGTCGAGCTCCCAGATCGTGTCGGCGAAGGACTCGCCCGGCCCGAGCGAACGAACGCGCAGCGACAGCCCGCCGAGCGTCACCGTCTCGCCATCCGCAGCGACCTGGTTGGGGAACACCCGCCGGTCGGGCCATTCGGGTCCCATCATCGGACCGATGATCGCCTCCTTCGTCGCGTCGTCGCGACGGATGACGGCATCCACCTCGCGGGTGGCAACGATCGGCACGTCGTGGTCCCCGACGATCTGGGCGAGCCCGGCGTAGTGGTCGGGGTGGGGATGGGTGATGGCGATCCCGGCCAGCTCGGTGCCGCTGGCGTCGAGCGCAGCGCGGACCTTGCCTGCGTCGGACACCGTGAGCATCCCGTCGAGCAGCACGATGCCCCGGGGTCCCTGGACGAGAAACGCGTTGACCTTCATCACGTCGCCCTCGATCCGGCTGACGGTGATCGCCATGCGGGCCGTCACAGGAGCGCAGCGCCGGCGGGGACGGCGCCGGCGAGCAGGCGGTCGACCTGGTCGAGCGTGTCGGGATGGAGATCGATCCGGGCCGCCTCGATGTTCTCGTCGATGTGCGCCGGGGTGCGGCTGCCGGGGATCGGGACGACCGCCGGGTGCTGGTGGAGCAGCCAGGCGAGGGCGAGCTGGCCGGGGGTGATGGCGAGGCCCTCCGCGAGGCGCCGCACCGTGGCGTACCTGTCGTTGTTGACGGCGAGGTTGTCACCCTGGAACCGGGGTGCGTTGCGGCGGAAGTCTGCGTCGCCGACGTCGGTGACCGTTCCGGTGAGGAAGCCCCCGCCGAGCGGGCTCCAGGCGACGATCCCGACCCCGAGCTCGTCCGCAGCGGCGAGCAGGTCGGGCGGTATCGGCTTCCACATCGACCACTCGACCTGCACGGCCGTGACGGGATGGGTGGCGTGCGCCCGGCGGAGCTCGTCGGCCGTGATGTTGGACAGTCCGAAGTGACGGACCAGGCCGTCGGTGACCAGGTCCGCGACTGCGCCTGCCGTGTCCTCGACCGGAACCTCCGGGTCGGGGAAGTGCAGGTAGTAGAGGTCGATCATGTCGGTGTCGAGCCGGCGCAGGCTGTCCTGGGCGTAGCCCCGGACGTAGCGGGGCTCGCCGTTCACGGCCAGCTCGCCGAAGGCGTACGCCACCGGGAAGGCATGGCGTTCGGCCCCCTCGCGAATGTTGAGGCCGAACTTGGTCGCCACCACGACATCGTCCCGGCGGCCCGCGATCGCCCGGCCGACCAGCGACTCGTTGTGGCCCTCGCCGTAGGCATCGGAGGTGTCGACAAGGGTCGCCCCGGCGTCGAACGCATGCCGGAGGGCGGTGAGCGCACGGTCGTCGTCGACGTCGCCGTAC
>JBKOUY010000143.1:0-13139 GCA_046723645.1 Actinomycetota bacterium
AGCCCCGACGCCGCCCCGGCCGAGACCGCCGCCGGCGCCACCGAGGGCGCCGTCAGCGAGCCCGCCGCCGCCACCACCGAGCCTTCCGCCGGGGAGCCCGCCGCCACCGCGGGTGCCACCACGGAATCCGGCACCGCTGGCGTGGGTGCCACTACGGAATCCGGCACCGCCGGCGCGGCCGAGGCCGAAACCCCCACCGAGACCTCCCCCGAATCCCAGGAGTCCTGAGGCCCCATGGCCGACTTCACCGCCAAAGACGTACAGGCCCTGCGCCAGGCCACGGGCGCGGGGATGATGGATGCCAAGAAGGCCCTCCAAGAGGCCGACGGCGACACCGATCGGGCCAGGAAGCTGCTGCGCGAGTGGGGCCTGGGCAAGGCCGACGACCGCGCCGACCGCGAGAACGCCCAAGGGGCGATCGCCATTGCCACGACCGCCCGCGCCGTGGGTCTCGTCGAGCTCAAGTGCGAGACCGACTTCGTCGCCAAGTCCCCCAACTTCGTCGCCCTCACCCAGGCGCTCGCCGACTCGGTGGCCGCCGGCGGTGAGGTCGCCGTGGGCGATCACACCGACGCCGTCGACGACCTCAAGGTCACCCTCAAGGAGAACATCGAGGTCGGCCGGGCGGTCCAGGTGACGTTCGGCGACGACGGGGTCGTCGGCACCTACCTGCACCGCCAGGAGGGGCGGGGGGTGAACGGAGTCGTGGTCGTCCTGCGCGGCGGCACCGAGGAGCTGGCGCACGGCATCGCCGTCCACATCGCCTTCGCCAAGCCCCAGTACCGGGCCCGCGAGGAGGTGCCTGCCGAGGCGGTCGACGAGGAGCGCCAGACCCTGCTCAACATCACCAAGGCCGAGGGCAAGCCCGAGGCCGCCTGGCCCAAGATCGTCGAGGGCCGCCTCGACGGCTGGTACAAAGAGCGCGTGCTGCTCGAGCAGCCCTTCGTCCGCGACGAGAAGCAGACCATCGCCCAGCTGGCGGCCGGCGGTGGCGCCGAGGTCGTCCGCTTCGCCCAGCTGTTCATCGGCGGCTGACGGCGGCCGAGGACCCCCACATGACGCTCCCCGCAGCCGAGGCCACCAAGTATCGCCGGGTGCTGCTGAAGCTGTCGGGGGAGGCGTTCGCCGGCGACGTCGGCTACGGCATCGACGGCCAGTTCGCCGACTACATCGCCACCGAGATCGCCGGCGTCCGCGCCAACCAGGGCGTGGACGTGGCGGTCGTCGTCGGTGGCGGCAACATCTGGCGCGGGATGACCGGCGCCGGGGCGGGCATGGACCGCGCCCAGGCCGACTACATGGGCATGCTGGCGACGGTCATCAACGCCCTCGCGCTCCAGGACACGCTCGAACGTCTGGGTCAACCCACGCGAGTGCAGACCGCCATCCACATGGCCCAGGTGGCCGAGCCCTACATCCGCCGGCGCGCCATCCGCCACCTCGAGAAGGGCCGCGTCGTGATCTTCGCCGGCGGCACCGGCAACCCGTTCTTCACCACCGACACCGCGGCCGCGCTGCGCGCGGTCGAGATCGAGGCCGACGTGATGCTGCGGGGCACGCATTCCGGGGTCGATGGCCTCTACACAGACGATCCCCGCACCAACCCCGAGGCCACGAGGCTCGATGCCGTCAGCTACCTCGACGTGCTCAACCGCGGGCTCAAGGCCATGGACTCCACGGCCATCACGCTGTGCATGGACAACAAGTTGCCTATCGTCGTGTTCGACCTGCTCGGCAAGGGCAACATCGCGTCGATCGTCGAGGGTCAGGCGGTAGGTACGCTGATCCGCTGACGGCGCCGGGGGGATCGGCGTAGGTCGTGACGGCAGGAGAGCCCGTGAGTGTTGAGATGATCTCGATGGTGCTCGACGAGGCGCGAGACAAGATGGTGAAGGCCGTCGCCCACGCCCGGTCCGAGTTCACCGGCGTGCGTACCGGCCGAGCGGCGCCGGCCCTGGTCGAGAGGATCCCGGTCGACTACTACGGCACCGAGGTGCCGCTCCAGCAGATTGCGGGCTTCACCGTGCCCGAGGCGCGCATGCTCGTCATCAGCCCGTACGACAAGAACTCGCTCCGGGCCATCGAGAAGGCGATCCAGCTGAGCGGGCTCGGCCTCGCACCGAGCAACGACGGCCAGATCATCCGCCTGAACTTCCCACCGCTCACCGAGGAGCGGCGCAAGGAGCTTGTTCGTCTGGTCAAGGCGATGGCGGAGGAGGGGCGGGTCAGCATCCGCCATGCTCGGCGCAGCGCCCGGCACGACCTCGAGGCGCTGGAGAAGGACGGCGACATCTCGGCCGACGACCTGGCGAGGGCCGAGAAGGAGCTCGACAAGCTGACGCACCAGCACGAAGCCGACGTGGATACGGCACTCGAGCACAAGGAGCAGGAGCTGCTCGAGGTCTAGATGCGTAGCCCCTCCACCACCTGCGGACGCCGCGGGTGCAGGATGGAGTGGTCGAAAAAGGGCCGTACGGCCACGCACGGTGGGCGTTACGAGAGGAAGAGCTTTGTGAGTGAGGGTCGATTCCCCGGAGCAGGCAAGGGCGACCAACGAGCGGCGCACGACGACCGCGACACGGCGGAATCGACCGTCTCCGACAGGGAAGAGCGCCGACAACAGCGCCACCGTGACCCCACCGAGGGTGTCCGTCTCATCGGCGCCGACGAGGTCGCCGAGGCGCTCGAACGCGACGACATCCGGCATCGCCTCGGCGAGGACCAGCCCCGCTTCGGGGATCGGCCGAGCTCGGCGGAGATCGGTGGGCCCCGGCCGGCATTACGCTTCCCGCTCGGTTCCGACGACGATCCGGCAACGATCGAACGACCGGCCGTCGTGCCGGTCCAGCCGCCCACCGAGGCGCCCGAGCTGTCGCACTGGGCGGGTTCGGCCGCAGAGGAGGTCCCGAAGATGAACCGCCGCGACCCGCGCGAGCCGCGCCAGGGCGACGACCCCTGGTCGACGCTTGCCGACTCCGACCCCCGCTGGCGCGACGACCCGCGCTCGCCGGCGGGCGGGACCGGGGGTCCTCCGCCCCGCCGGCCCGCCCCGCCGGAGCAGACGCGCCAGGGGCCCCCGGTCTCCGGCGAAGGATGGCCCGAACCCGGCTCGCCGCAGCCTGGCGACCCGCGCCAAGGAGCACCGGTCGCGTACGAGGACGACCTCGAGCCGCCGCCGGGCCGGTCAGTGTTCGCCGACGCCGGCGACCAGCAGCCGACCTACGAGGACGCCTACGGCGACGAGGCGTACGCCGACGAGTACGACGCTACCTACGAAGAGACCTACGACGAGACCTACGGCGACGAGGTCTACGGCGACGAGACCGGCGGCTATGGCCGCGAGACCCGTCGCGTCGCCACCGCACCTCGGCGGCGGGCGTCCCGGCGGGCGCCCCGCCGGATCACCGCCGATCGCGACCTCCGCGTTGCGATCGGCGTGGGGGTGGCCTTCGCGGCCCTGGCGTTGCTGCTGTTCAAGTTCGGGGAGGAGCTCGGCGGGATGGTCGTCGCCGTCCCCGTGCTGGCGTACGCCGCGTACGAATACTTCGTCGCCGCCAACAGGGCCGGGCACGAGGCGCTGCTGCCGGTCGGGGTGGTGTCCACCGTCGGGTTCGTGATCGCCGCCTACAACTACGGCGAGCAGGCGCTGCCGGTTGTGATGGTCCTGTCGGTGGCGGTCTGCTTCCTGTGGTATCTGGTGAGGGCGAGCGCCGACCGTCCTGTGCCCAACATCGGGGTGACGTTGCTGGGGATCGGCTGGATCGGCTTGTTCGGCTCGTTCGCCGGGTTGCTGCTGGCGGCCCCCAACGGCGTCGGGCTCCTGCTGGCGGCGGTCATCCCGACCGTCGCCTACGACGTGGGGGCCCTCTTCGTCGGGCGCAGCGCGGGATCGCGCCCCCTGTCCGACGCCAGCCCCAACAAGACCATCGAGGGCCTGCTGGGAGGGATGGTCCTGGCCATCGCCGCCGGCGTGGTCTTCGCAACCATCGCCGGAGGGGTGTTCCCGTTCGATGAGGTCAGCGAGGGCATCAAGCTCGGCGTGCTGGTGGCCCTGGTGGCTCCCCTCGGCGACCTGTCCGAGTCGCTGGTCAAGCGCGACCTGGGCGTCAAGGACATGGGCAGCATCCTGCCCGGCCACGGCGGGCTGCTCGACCGCTTCGACGCCCTGCTGTTCGTGCTGCCGGCCGTCTGGTACCTGGCGAGGGTCTCCGACTTCTTCCTCAACTGAACCACCTACTCTGGGGACGTGCCTCTGACCACGGTCGCCGTCGCCGGATCGACCGGGTCGATCGGGACCCAGACGATCGACGTGGTCCGGGCGGAGCCCGAGCGGTTCGAGATCGTCGCGCTGGGCGCCTGGTCGTCAGCCGACGCATTGGTGCGCCAGGCCCGCGAGCTGCATCCCAAGCTGGTGGTGGTCGGCGACCAGGGTTGCGCCGCCGGCGTCCATGACGGCGTGCCAGCGGGCACGGAGGTGCGGTCGGGGGAGGCGGCGCTCGCCGACCTGGGCGCCGTGGCGGACGTCTGCGTCAATGGCGTGGTCGGCTTCGCAGGCCTGCGCGTGACGCTGGCCGCACTCACGGCGGGACGGCGCCTTGCCCTCGCCAACAAGGAGTCGTTGATCGCTGGCGGGCCGGTGGTGCGGTCGGTGCTGGGTCGTCAGGGGGCGGGCCACATCGTCCCGGTCGACTCCGAGCACTGCGCCGTCCACCAGTGCCTCGCCGCCAACGCCAGCGGTGACCTGTCCCGGGTGGCCCGGATCGTCCTCACCGCCAGCGGTGGCCCGTTCCGGGGCCGCAGCCGGGCCGAGCTGGCGGACGTGACGGTCGAGGACGCCCTGGCCCATCCGACATGGTCGATGGGGCCCAAGATCACCGTGGATTCGTCGACCCTCATGAACAAGGGCCTGGAGGTCATCGAGGCCCACGAGCTGTTCGGCGTGGACTACGACGCAATCGACGTGGTGGTCCACCCCCAGTCGATCGTGCACTCCATGGTCGAGATGACCGACGGCTCCACCATCGCCCAGCTCTCCAACCCCGACATGCGCCTGCCCATCGGCTACGCGTTGGCGTGGCCCGACCGCATCGCCACGCCCTTCGGGCGCATCGACTGGTCGGCGTGCGGACGCCTCGACTTCCAGGCGCCGGACCACGACGCTTTCCCGTGCCTAGGCCTGGCCTACGAGGCGGGGCGCCAGGGCGAGACGGCGCCGGCGGTGCTGAACGCCGCCAACGAGGAGGCGGTGGCCGCCTTCCTGGCCGGGCGGATCCGCTGGGTCGCCATCCCCGACGTACTGAATGCCGTCCTCGCCCGGCATGATGGGGGGCGTGCCGATGGGGTCGACGCCGTGATCGACGCCGACCGGCGCGGTCGGGACGCCGCCCGGCAGGAGATCGAGAGGATCGGTGGATGACTGACACGGAGCGACGCCCCGCCCCCAGCGCTCCGCCGTCCGCGCCGGAACCCCCCGCCTACGAGACCGGCGGACTTCGCCTCGCCCTGCTCATCGCCGCCGTGGCCGCCGCGGGCCTCGCCCTCGGCTGGCCGGCGCTGGTGGTGATCCTCGGGATCGTCGTGATGATCTTCCTCCACGAGCTGGGCCACTACCTCACCGCCAAGTGGGCGGGCATGAAGGTGACCGAGTTCTTCATCGGGTTCGGCCCCAGGATCTGGTCATTCCGCCGGGGCGAGACCGAATACGGCCTGAAGGTCGTGCCGGCCGGTGCCTATGTCCGGATCATCGGGATGAACAACCTCGACGAGGTCGACCCCGCCGACGAGCCCAGGACGTACCGCGAGAAGTCGTTCCCCAAGCGGCTGCTGGTCGTCAGCGCGGGGTCGCTGATGCACTTCGCCCAGGCGTTCGTGCTGCTGGTGATCCTGCTCGGCGTTGTGGGTTTCCCCGGACGGAGCATCGCCAACCCGCCTGACCGGGCCCCCGCCTGGCAGATCAACACCGTGGAGGGCAACAGCGCCGCCCAGGCCGCCGGCCTGCGCAAGGACGATCTCGTCGTCGCCGTCGACGGGCAGCCGGTCTCCCACTACGACGAGCTGTCCGACGCCCTCGCCAGGTACGAGGTTGGCGACGATGTGCAGCTCACCATCGAGCGCGACGGGGTCGAGCGCACCCTCGACGCCCAGCTGCGTCCCCGTCCGGCGGACGTGCCCGGGGGCAACCCCGGCTCTCCCTTCCTCGGGGTCGGCACGTCGAAGCACTTCTCCGACCAGCCCATCGGGCTGGGGACCGCCGTCGTCCGGGCGCCCGGCGAGATGGTCCGGTTCACCGGCCAGAGCTTCGCCGCCCTGGCGGGGTTCTTCAGCCCTCGGGGCATCAGCGACTTCGCCAACACCGTGGGCGAGGGCGACAAGCCCGACAACTCGGGGTCCGGCGGCAGTGGTGGCTCGGGCTCGTCAGCCGACGACAACGACCGGCTCATCTCGATCATTGGCGTGATCCAGCTCGGCTCACAGGACGTCGAGAACCGGGGCGCGTTCCTGCTGGCGCTCTTCTTCAGCCTCAACATGTTCATCGGCATCTTCAACATGCTGCCGCTGCTCCCGCTGGACGGCGGCCACGCCGCCATCGCCGTCTACGAGCGGATCCGGTCCCGTCCGGGGCGGGCGTATCACGCCGACTTCGCCAAGCTGCTCCCGCTGACGTATGCGGTGGTCATGGGCCTGGTCCTCCTCGGGGTGACCGCGATGTACCTCGACATCGTGAATCCGATCAGCGGGTGACCCGGGCACCCTCGCACGTGCGGTAGACCACGGCCATGGAGCTCGGACAGTCCTCGCATCCCCGCCGCAAGACCCGCCAGATCATGGTGGGCGACGTGCCGGTCGGCGGCGACGCGCCCATCACCGTGCAGTCGATGACGATCACCAAGACCGCCGACGTCGAAGGCACCCTCCAGCAGGTCTACGACCTGGCGATGGCCGGCTGCGATATCGTCCGCTGCACCTGCAACGAGATCGAGGCGGCCGAGGGCCTCGCCCGCATCGTGCCCCGCTCGCCGGTCCCGATCGTGGCGGACGTCCACCACAACCACCGCATGGCGCTGGCGGCGCTCGAGGCCGGCGTCCACTGCCTCCGCCTCAACCCCGGCAACATCCGCAAGCCCGAGCACATCAAGCTGGTGGCGCAGGAGGCCAAGGACCGCGGCGTCCCCATCCGCATCGGCGTGAACGGCGGCTCGCTGCACCCCGACCTCTACAAGCGCCACGGCGGCAAGGTCACGCCGGAGGCGATGGTGGAGTCCGCGCTGATGGAGCTGGCCTACTTCGACGAGGTCGGGTTCGAGGACGTCAAGATCTCGGTGAAGGCATCGTCGGTGCCGCTCATGATCGAGGCGTACCGGCAGCTCTCCGACGCCGTCGACCATCCGCTGCACCTCGGTGTCACCGAGGCGGGGCCGATGCCCGGCGGCTTGATCAAGGCCACCGCCGGTATCGCCACCTTGCTGGCCGAGGGGATCGGCGACACGATCCGCTACAGCCTCACGGCCGATCCCGTCGAGGAGGCGCGGGCCGGGCGGGCGCTCCTGGAGGCCATGGGCCTGCGCGAGCGCAAGAACATCGACCTCATCGCCTGCCCCTCGTGTGGCCGGGCCGAGATCGACGTGATCGAGGTGGCCCGCCAGGCGCAGGAGGCGTTCGGCGAGCGGGAGATCCCGCTGCAGGTGGCGGTGATGGGCTGCGTCGTGAACGGACCGGGCGAGGCGCGGGACGCGGACCTCGGCATCGCAGCCGGCAACAAGAAGGGGCACCTCTTCGTGCGGGGGCAGAACGTGGCGGTGGTTCCCGAGGATCAGATGGTCGACGCGCTGGTGGAGTGGGCCACGTTCATCAACGACCACGGTGTCGACGCCGCCTTCGAGCGGGCGCGGTCCACCCGGGAGCAGGCCCGCCGCGAGGCCGAGCGCGATCGGGCGGCGCTGGTCGGCGCCCACGGCGACGACGTCAACCGGAGCGAGCAGCGGGTGGAGCTCATCCGCAAGTTGGGCTGAGCGGAGGCGGACTGATGGCACGACCGGTCCGGCGGAGCGAGGGTTGGCTGGGCCGCGTCGGCCTCGTGCTGCTCGCGGTCCTGATCGTCTGGTTCCTCGTCTCGTCGGTCCTGGGCTTCGTCTTCTCGCTGATCCGCATGCTGCTCTTCGTCGGCCTGTTCGCGATCGTCGCCTGGTTCGTGCTGATCGGTCCGCCGGATCGCAACGAATAGCCACAATTCTGCAACCACATCGACACAATCGATTTGTGTAGATTTCGCCGGTCGTGCGCGGTACTTCGCGATCCCGTGCCTCGTGGCTGGGGCTGGCTGGGTTGGGCTTCGCCGCGGCCGTGTTCGCCGGCTCCAGCGGTGGGCGGTCCTCGCAAGTCGCCGACGCGTCCCCGACGGGGCCCGTGACCGCCGACGCGCTTGCCGACATCCGAGCCGTCGACTTCGGCGAGGTGGCGCCGCCCGGATCCGCCTGCGCCGAGGGCCTCCGCTTCACGCCGCCTGCCGCCATCCCCGTCGCCAACGGTCGCAGCACCGTCCTCGACATCGGCCGCTACACGCGCCTCGAGGTCGACCCCAACGTCGCCTACGGCGACCTCGACGGCGACGGTGACGACGAGGCGGTCGTGCACGTGGTCTGCGGCTACGGGGCCAACGGCGCCGAGGACACGGTGCACGTGTGGACGCAGCGCGGCGGACGGACGGTGCATGTGGCGAGCCTGACCGAGCCACCCCGCTCGGTCACGGGCCCGCTGCGCCCGGCGCTCGACGACATCGCGGTCGACGGGCGGCGGATCGAGGTCACGTGGACCCGGTACGCCGACGACGATCCCAACTGCTGCCCCAGCGAGCTGACGACGGTGACCTACGAGCTCGACGGCGGCACCCTCGACCGCGTCGGCACGCCCATCAGCCGCGGCGCCTGACCCGCCGGGGCCGATTGGCCCGCCCGATACGATCCGTCGCCTATGGCGAAGGTGCTCACGGCACAGGCCGACGACTTTCCCCGCTGGTACCAGGACGTGGTGGCGAAGGCCGAGCTGGCGGACAACGGCCCGGTACGGGGGACGATGGTCATCCGGCCGTACGGCTACTCGATCTGGGAGCGCATGCAGGCCGAGATGGACGCCCGCATCAAGGCTGCGGGTGCCGAGAACGCGTACTTCCCCCTGTTCATCCCCGAGAGCTACCTGCGGCGGGAGGCCGAGCACGTCGAGGGCTTCAGCCCCGAGCTGGCGGTGGTGACCCACGCCGGCGGCAAGGCGCTCGACGAGCCGATCGTGGTTCGGCCCACCAGCGAGACGGTCATCGGCGAGTTCATGGCCCGCTGGATCCAGAGCTACCGCGAGCTGCCGCTGCTGCTGAACACCTGGAACAACGTGGTGCGCTGGGAGCTGCGGCCGCGCCTGTTCCTGCGCACCACCGAGTTCCTGTGGCAGGAGGGTCACACCGCCCACGCCACCCGTGAGGACGCCGAGGCGTACGCCATCCGCATCCTGCGGGAGGTCTACGAGGACTTCATGGTCAACGTGCTGGCGATGCCCGTGCTGGTGGGTCGCAAGACCGCCAGCGAGCGGTTCGCCGGCGCCATCAACACCCTGACCTGTGAGGCCATGATGCGCGACGGCAAGGCGCTGCAGATGGGCACCAGCCACGAGCTGGGCTCGAACTTCGCGCGGGCCTTCGACATCACCTACCTCGACGCCCAGGGCGAGACCCAGCACTGCTGGACGACCTCGTGGGGATCGACGACTCGGATGATCGGCGGCGTGATCATGACCCACGGCGACGACGACGGGCTGGTGGTGCCGCCGGCGCTGGCCCCGATCCAGGCGCTGGTGTTGGTGGTGAAGGACGAGGGTGGTGTCGCAGAGCGGGCGGCGGCGCTGGCCAGCGAGCTGTCGGCCGCCGGCATCCGAACCCGGCTCGACGACCGCGTCGCCCAGACCTTCGGCCGGCGCGTCACCGACTGGGAGCTCAAGGGCGTCCCGGTGCGGGTCGAGATCGGTCCCCGGGACCTGGCGGCCGACGCCGCCACGCTGGTGCGGCGCGACACCGGGGCCAAGGAGCAGGTGCCGCTGGCGTCGATACCCCAGCGCGTCGAGCAGCTCGTCGCCGACGTCCAGCGGGACATGCTCACGGATGCGCGGAGCCGGCGCGACGCCAACATCGCCGACGCCTCCGACGTGGGCGAGGCGGCCGCCGCCAGCAAGAGCGGGTTCGCCCGCGTTCCGTGGCGGGTGGTGCGAGGCGAGAGGGAGAACCGGCTGGCGGCCGAGGGTGTCACGGTCAGGTGCCTGCAGCGCCCGGACGGGTCGCTGCCCCGGTCCGAGGACGAGGACGACCTCGTCGCCTACGTCGCCCGCGCGTACTAGCCCCTCCGAACAGCGCCCTTCGGGGGGCGGCTGCGCGCGGCCTGTGCTCGATCCCTACTCTCTGCTGGCGAGCCCCAGGTGGCTATACTTGGGGGTCCGTTCCGTTCGATCCCATCGAGCGAAGGCGTGGGCTTGGGCCCACGCCTTTCGTATGACAAGAGGAGGTGTAGCAGTTGAGCGTCACTGACCGTGTGCGTGACATCGTGCTGCCGCTCCTCGACGATCGGCACCTCGACCTGTACGACGTCGAGATGCAGGGACCGGTCCTGCGGGTGGTGGTCGCCAGCCAGCCGGGCAGCGCTGCCGGGCTCGACCTCGACGCGCTCGCCGACGCCACCCGGGCGGTCTCGCGGGCCCTCGACGAGGCAGACCCGATCACCGGTCGCTACACGCTCGAGGTCACGAGCCCGGGGCTCGAGCGCACGCTGCGTCGTCCCGAGCACTTCGACCGGGCAGTGGGCGAGACGGTGAAGATCCGCACCGCGGCCGGCATCGGCGACGAGCGCCGGGTGGAGGGTCAGCTCGTGTCCGCCGACGATGCCGGCATCGTCGTTCGGGCGGTGGCCGCAGACGGCGGGACCGCCCTGGAGCGGCGGCTCGCCTACCACGACATCGAGCGGGCGCGCACCGTGTTCGAGTGGGGCCCCGCTACGCCCCCCTCCGCGAAGCGCAAGAGCGACGAGAAGAGGGAACGCAGGTCATGAGCGAAATGATGGAGGCGCTGCAGGCGCTTGCAGCCGAGAAGGGCATCTCGGTCGACACGCTGATGGCCGCGCTGGCCGACGCGCTGGAGTCGGCCTACAAGCGCATGCCCGGCGCGCACGAGTACGCGTGGGTGACCATCGACCCGACCAACTTCGACATCCGCGTGTATGCGCAGGAGATCGACGAGGACGGCGAGCCCTACGGCCCCGAGCTCGACGTCACCCCCAAGGACTTCGGCCGCATCGCCGCCCAGACCGCCCGCCAGGTCATGACCCAGCGGATCCGCGAGGCCGAGCGCGAGCTGCGCTACGAGGAGTACGCGGGCCGGGAGGGCGACATCGTCACCGGCACCGTGCAGCAGGGCGACAGCCGCTACACGCTGCTGAGCCTCGGCCCAGTCGAGGCCCTGCTCCCGCAGGCGGAGCAGGTGCCGCACGAGCGACCGGAGGCCAACAGCAGGCTCAAGGCCTACATCGTCGAGGTCCGGCGCACGTCCAAGGGTCCTCAGATCGTCGTGTCTCGCACCCACCCGGGCCTGATCCTGGAGCTGTTCAAGCTCGAGGTGCCGGAGATCGCCGACGGCATCGTCGAGATCAAGGCGTGTGCCCGCGAACCGGGGCACCGCACGAAGATCGCCGTCTGGTCCAACGACCCCAACGTCGATCCCGTCGGTGCCTGCGTCGGCGCCCGCGGTGCCCGCGTGCGCCAGGTGGTCAACGAGCTCCGGGGCGAGAAGATCGACATCGTCCCGTTCTCCGACGACCCCTACGAGTTCGTCGCCAAGGCGCTGTCTCCGGCCAAGGTCAAGGAGGTGCGCATCGACGAGGCCACGGGCGTGGCGGAGGTGATCGTGCCCGATTACCAGCTGTCGCTGGCCATCGGCAAGGAGGGCCAGAACGCCCGCCTGGCGGCGCGGCTGACCGGCTGGCGGGTCGACATCAAGAGCGAGACCCAGCTCGTCGAGGAGGAGGCCTACGGCCAGCAGGAGTGGGCCGAGGGCGAATGGGTGGTCGACCCCGACACCGGCGAGCAGGTGTGGCAGCCGGCCGAGGGCGGGCCGGCGGTGTCCGCCGAGGAATGGGAGGCGGCGTTGGCCGAGGCGCCCACGGGCAACGGCGAGCCGGCGGCCGGCGACTCCGAGGCCGGAGAGAGTCGGGGGCCGGCCGACGCGGCGTCCGACGCCCAGGCACCGGCGGCGGATCAGGCGGAGGAGCCAGCCGACGAGACCACGAACGACGCCATTGCCGGCGACGCCCACGCCGCGGACGCCGTCGAGGTACCGGCCGACGCGGTCGAGGTTCCGGCCGAGGGCGGCACCGAGCCCCGAGCCGACGAGGAGTAGCCGATTTCGCCGATCCGCACCTGTGTGGGGTGCCGGCGGCGTAGGCCCCAGAGCGAACTGGTCCGCTTCGTGTGCTTACCGGAGGGATCCATCGTGGAGGGCCGTACACTGCCGGGACGCGGAGCCTGGCTCTGCAAGGACGCTCTCGATGCGTGCCGGGAGCGCGCCGAGCGGAGAGGCGCATTTGCCCGAGCATTCCGGTGTTCGTGCCGGTAGGAGGGTCTGCGCGAGGATAGGGGACCGCGATTCGCACCGATCCGTGCGTGCATCGCGCCCGAAAGACGACGGAAGGGCTGGTCTCAGAGAACTTGGCAGCGAAGATCCGAGTCCATGAGCTCGCCAAGGAGCTCGGGCTCACCAACAAGGAATGCCTCGATCTCTGCCTGGCATTGGGCATCGGGGTCAAGACGCACTCCTCGGGCATCGAGGAGGCGCAGGCCGACCGCGTCCGCCGTCGCGCCCAGCGCGACGGCCTCGTGCGCGACCGCCAACCCGAGGCGCCCAGTCGCAAGACTGCTGCCGACGAAGCCGGCGCGACCTCCGACGGCGACGAGGCTGCAGCCAAGAAGGCACCCGCCAAGAAGGCTGCCACCAAGAAGGCTGCGGCGAAGAAGGCACCCGCCGAGAAGGCGGTGGCCGCCGCCCCGGCGGCCGAGGCTGCGCCCGAGATGCCGGCGCCCGCGCCGCAGCCGGAACCCGCGCCGGCCGAGTCCACCGG
>JBKOUY010000069.1:0-3697 GCA_046723645.1 Actinomycetota bacterium
GCTCGCGAACGTGGTTGCACCGCCCGGACCTGTAGCCGACCTCGGCTGCGGGCCTGGCGCGCACGCGCTCGCACTCGCGCGGCGCGGTTATGACGTCGTCGGTGTCGACGGGTCACCTCGCATGGTCGAGGTCGCGCGGACACGAGCCGCGCGCGACAAGGTCGACGCAACGTTCGACGTGCACGACGTCAGCGCGCCGCTCCGCTTCGCGGACGCGTCGCTCGGAGGTGTCCTCGCGATCCTCGTCCTACAGCACCTCCCGCATCCCGCGGCCTTCATCGCCGAGATCCGGCGCTGCCTCCGGCCGGGCGGGCACCTGTTGATCACCGCTCCCGTCCGCGACGCCCCGCTCACGTCCCAGAACCTGTACTGGCGGCTGCGCGCAACGTGCTACCAGCGCGTGCCCGGCGTCGTCCGCTTCTACGACACGAGCTCCCTCCCTCATGTAGTCGAGGACCAGGGCCTGACCGTCGTCGACTGCCGCGGCGAGCCCCTTCGCGTGAGCGTGTTGGCACGCGCGTAACCTCGCTCGCCGTGGACATCCTCGACCTGCCGACGCCGTCGTTGCTCGTCGAGCGCAGCGCGTTCGATAGGAACGTCGCGACCATGGCGGCGCGCTAGCCAGGCACGCGGCTGCGGCCGCACGCCAGATCGGCGCGCTCCGTTCTGGTCCATCCCGTCACACAGCCACCTCCAACCGAGCACATCTAACGTCGTCGCAGGAAGGAGGGAGGGTCATGTCGGGTGCGCAGCTTGTTCGACACGATCGGTGCCACCTACACGGTGACGCGGCGTACCGAGCCGAGGATCGCCGCACAAGTCTGGGCTCCGCTCGGTGATCCACGGAAAGGACTCGGTGGGGCTCACCCACCCGACGTCGGCAGCGCGCCCGCGACGCGCGGCGCCGCCGGTGGGGGCGTCGGCGATCGGGGTCAGGCGGAGGATGATGTCGGCGATGACCCGAATGCGTCGACCAACCTCCGTTTCCTGCACCACCTACGGGCACTGACCCCCCGACTACCGAAGGAGCACCAGCCATGTCACTCGTACGCGTCCAGCAGATCTCCGTCTCGCTAGACGGTTTCGCCACCGGTGAGGGTCAGAGCCACGACACACCGTTCGGTCACGCCGGCGAACGGCTGCACGAGTGGATGTTCGCCACCCGGTGGTGGCACGAAAGGGACGGCGAGCCCGGCGGTAGTGGCGGCGTCGACGACGCCTTCTTGCGGCTGTTCGCCCCTGGGATCGGCGCCGAGATCATGGGTGCTGGGAAGTTCGGCCCGCCCGGATGGCACGAGGACCCGGAGTGGAAGGGCTGGTGGGGTCCCAACCCGCCGTTCCACACACCGACCTTCGTCCTCACCCATCACCCGCGCCCGCCGATCGAGATGGAGGGCAGCACGACGTTCCATTTCATCGACGCTTCGCCTGCCGAGGCGCTCGAGACGGCCCGCAAGGCTGCGGGCGGCCAGGACATACGCATCGGCGGGGGTCCCACCATGATCCGCGACTTCCTGGCTGCCGGGCTCGTCGACCACATGCACACCGTGGTGGTCCCGATCCTGCTCGGCCGAGGCGTACGCCTCTGGGACGGACTGGAGGGCCTCGAGAAGGACTACGAGGTCGAGGCCACCGCCGCGCCCAGCGGAGTCACGCATGTGACGTTCACCCGTGCGGCAGTGTGAACCGCCTCGGTCGAGCACCCGGGGCGCGGCCGCGTGGCTAGAGCCCTCCATCGGGTTCGTCACTCTGCGAGGCACCGACGCCCGGTCGACCGCTCTGGTGGTCGATCGCCGATCGTGAGCGGCCAGAGCGACCATTTCGGTTCACCTGTCCGCCCACGAACCGGACCCGAACGACCGCCACCAACGGCCCCGGCACCGCGACGCTTCCAACCGGCGTCGGACTACCAGCCTCCCGAGTGGCCCAACCCGCACCGTCCCCAGCCGTCCACCTCGACGTGACGGTCGACGAAGCCCGCCTCGACGAAACGGAGCGCCAGGTGCTCGTCCTCGGTGCGACCACACATGAGCTCCAGCCCGGCGGCAACTGGCGGATCTATGTCGACCCTGTCGGCCACCCGTTCTGCCTCTGCTGGGACTAGGAGCACGCGCACAGAGGTGGTCGTGGCTCAAACAGCGGGCCGGACACGACAGGACTCCGTCCATCGGCGAGGCGCCCCATCACGTCATCCCCGAACATCGGGTCCTCACATCCCTACCGCCGGCTGGAGGCGCGTTCGCCGGGCGGAAGGCCGAGGGTGTTACCCGCCGGTGAGGCAGTCCCGGAGGAGATCGAGGTGACCTGCGTGGCGAGCGGTCTCGTCGATCATGTGGATGAGGATCCAGCGGAGGTTGGCCGGGCCGATCCCGAACGAGGGAACCGCTGCGACGTGGTCGAGTGAGTCAAAGCGGGCGAGCGCTGAGCGGCTTCGGCTGCACGCTGACGAGTAGAGCTGAACGATGCCAGTGACGGTGTCGTCCGGGGCCAGTCGCATCGCCTGATCGGGGTCGTCGCCGCCTGGCACGCCCCATGGTGGAGGCATCGGAACGCCGAGCAGCCGGCCCTGGAACCAGCGGTCCTCGGCCCATGCCAGATGCTTGACGATGCCCGCGATCGTCAGATCTGTCGCTGGTAGCAGGCGGGTCGAGGCCTCCTCCCACTCGAGGTTGACGAGCGCGGCCGCTGCAATCGCTCGGTACTGATCGAGGCGCTGCACGAGCGCTGTGCGCTCGTCGCCGGGCTGGAGATCAGGATGCGGCAAATCAGCGCCTGTCACCAGCTCATCCTGGCAGGTTGCCAGGCGCCGCCGACGGCCTCGCGAAGTACCTGCTCCCGACCGCCGGCTGACCGCCGCAGGTTGGCTGGGACGCTCGAGGCGTACCGCCACGACCTGCGCGGCGTCTTCCAGTGGGCCGCGTGAAGGGTTGGCGCCAAAAATTAGGAGCCCGCTCGTTCCCGGTGGCGCCTACCCCAAGCAGACCTCGGCTGAGCCATCATGGAACCGGGAGAACTCGCTGTTGAGCGCCCCGAATGTGATGCCGTGCTCCTCCGCCTCCGCGAATGCGTTGTGGATGACCAGGGCGCGGGCACCGGGTTGACCGGCAAGGCTTGACGCGGCAAGTCCTGAGCAGCTCGCGTGCGGATTTGTAGCCGACGCCGGGGCACTCAGCCCGAGCGACACCGTCAGGGCCACGAATAGAGCAAGCAATGATCGCTTCATGGCGATCCCCCTTCGGCGGGCTTGTCCGCCCGTCGGCGTCACCCGCTGCGGCACCGACCTGCCCACAGTAAGGCGAGACGCTTAAGCGTGGCTGAAGGCACGAAGCCAACATCCCGCGGTTGAGTCCCGAGGCTTGGTGTACGGCCGCGTGCTGGAACATCCGACCGGCGGACGGAAGGGACGATGGCGCGGGTTGAGGCGGAGCGCCCGGCAGAACGTGGCGCGCGGCGAGCAGAGACCAACGCGCTGCGTACCTGACCGCGCTCCGGGCGCCGAAGGTGCCGGCCCGCGGCCGTGCCAAGTTGGAGCTGCGGCGCGCGCAGGTCGAGCAGTGGATCGCCGGCGAGTCGGTGCCAGTCCGTGAGGTCGAGCCGATCCAGCGGCGGTTGGACATCGACGCTCGGCTCGCGCAGATCGACCAGGCCGCTCGGTTGAAGTAGCTGAGGAAGGGTTCGTGAAGGTTGCGCCTCGTGG
>JBKOUY010000026.1:0-38376 GCA_046723645.1 Actinomycetota bacterium
GGCGCCTCCGGCTCGGCGGCGGGCGCCTCGTGGGCCTGCTCGGCGGGCGCCTCGGCCTGCTGCTCCGCCGGCGCCTCCTCTGCCGCCGGGGCGCCGCCCCCCGCCTCGTCGGCGGGGGCGTCGCCGATGCGCGCCAGCACGGCGCCGACGTCGACGGTCTCGCCCTCGGGCACCAGGATCTCCGACAGCACGCCGGTCAGCGGCGACGGCACCTCGGAGTCGACCTTGTCGGTCGACACCTCGAACAGCGGCTCGTCCTCGGCGACCTGGTCGCCGACCTGCTTGAACCACTTGGTGATCGTGCCCTCGGTGACGGTCTCACCGAGCTGGGGCATCTGGATGTCGGCCATCGCGGTCCTCTCGATCAATGCAAGCGGCGGCCGGTCAGGTCGAGCACCGTGTCGCCGAACGCCTCGGAAAGCGTGGGGTGCGGCTGGATGAACTGGGCGACCTCGTCGATGGTCGCCTCCCAGTTGACCGCCAGGTAGCCCTGGCCCAGCTGCTCGGTCACCCACGGCCCGACCATGTGCACGCCGAGGACCTGGCCCGCCCGCCCGTCGGCGCCCTTGGCGGCGATGACCTTCACGAGCCCCTCCTTCGCGCCGATGATCTTGGCCCGGCTGTTGGCGCTGTAGCGGTGCTTCGAAGCGACCACGTCGAAGCCTGCCTCCTTGGCCGATTCCTCGGAGTGGCCGGCGAAGGCCACCTCGGGCTGGCAGTAGATACCCCACGGGACCCGGCCGTAGTCGATGGGCACCGCCGGCTCGCCGAGGATGTCGGTGATCGCGACGATCGCCTCGGCGAAGCCCACGTGCGCCAGCTGGGGCGTGTCGATGCAGTCGCCGATCGACCAGACGCGCGGTTCGCCGGTGCGGCACAGCTCGTCGACGACGACGAAGCCGCGGTCGTCGATCTGGACGCCGGTGCCGTCGAGGCCGAGGTCCTGGGTGGCGGGCTTGCGACCGACCGAGACCACGACCACGTCGGTCTTGATCGGGTCGGCGCCCTCGACATGCACGACGGTGCCGCCGTCCGACGGCTCGTGCCCGGTGACCTTCACGCCGGTGCGGACATCGATCCCCCGCTTCTTGAAGGACCGCTCCACGACCTGGGACGCGTCCTTGTCGACGCCGGGCAGGATCTTCGGCAGGACCTCGAGAACGGTCACCTGGCTGCCCATGTCGGACAGCATCGAGGCGAACTCACAGCCGATCGCCCCGCCACCGATGATGACGGCCGTTCCGGGCACCTCGGGGATCGACAGCACCTCGTCGGACGTCATGATGATCTTGCCGTCGATGTCGAAGCCGGGAATGGTGCGGACCTCTGAGCCGGCGGCGACGATCACGGCGTCACCGGTGATCTCGGCTTCTCCCGACTCGCCGCCCGAGATCGTGACCCGCCGGCCCTCATGGAGCCGGCCGTGGCCGTTGTAGATCGTGACGTTCCGGCCCTTGAGCAGCGTCGTGACGCCACTCACCAGCTCGTCGACGACCGCCTGCTTGCGCTGCATGCTGACCGACCAGTCGACCTGCGGGTCGCCGGTGTTCACGCCGAACGCAGCCGCCTCCTGCACCGTCCGGTAGACGTGCGCCGTCTCGAGCAGCTCCTTGGCGGGGATGCAGCCGACGTTGAGGCAGGTGCCGCCGATCCAGCGCTTCTCGACCAGGGCCATGTTGAGCCCGGCGCTGGCCCCGTAGAGCGCCGCGGCGTAGCCGCCGGGACCGCCGCCGATGACGACGACATCGAAATGATCGGCCGTGGGAACCACCTCCAGGTGTCGAGTGGTGGGCCGTACGCCGTGACTCTACCGGCCCGATCCCACCGGTTGACCGGGCCGGTTGGGCCGGCTCAGAGCACCAGAGCGAGCTGGATGGCGAACGCCACCAGGATGGCGAGGCCGCAGATCAAGGCGGCGACGATCAGGCGCCGGGTGCTCATTCCGGGTCCACGCTAGGCCCGCCGGACTTGCGGCGGACAGGACCCCATGGGGCCCGAAGTGCCGCACGTTCGGAACGGCCGCCGGGCGACGGCCGCCGCCGGGCTACGGTGCGCGCCGCATGCCCGCGCCCGCCAAACTCACGGACGCCTACGCACGCCGCCTCGAGGACCGGCTTGCCGAGTTGGGGAGCGGGCACGGGGTCCCGGGGGCCGTGTGTGGCGTGCTGTCGGGCGACCAGACGACGGTCGCCACCTGCGGCGTGGCGAACACGGCCACGGGCGTCGAGGTCACGCCCGACACCCTGTTCCAGCTCGGATCGGTCAGCAAGCTGTACACCACGACGCTGCTGCTCCAGGCGCAGGCGGCCGGGCTCGTGTCGCTCGACGAGCCGGTGCGCGCGCAGTTGCAGGAGTTCTCGGTGGCCGACCCGGGCGCCACGATCGAGATCACTCTCCGGCACCTCGTCACCCACACCAGCGGCATCGAGGGCGACCACCTCGTCGACACCGGCTGGAACGACGACGCCCTGAAGCGCTACGTGGCCACCCTCGCCGGCCTCGGCCAGATCCATCCCCCCGAGGAGATGTACAGCTTCTGCAACACCGGCTTCGGGGTGGCCGGCCGCCTGCTCGAGGTGGCGACCGGCGATCACTTCGACCGGGTGCTCCGGCGCCGGCTGGCGCGTCCGCTCGGCTGCAACGCGACGCTGACGCTGCCTCAGCACGCACTCCTGCACCGGGTGGCGGCCGGGCACGTGCAGGTGCCGGGCGGCGCCGCCATGCGGCAGCAGCGCTGGTCGCTCGCCCGCTCCAACGGTCCGATGGGCGGGGTGATGGCGCCCCCCGCCGAGCTGTTGGCGTTCGCCCGGCTGCACGTCGAGGAAGGCCGGGGTCCCGACGGCAGCGACCTGCTGGCCCCGGCCGCGATCGCCGAGATGCAGGAGGCTCAGGTGGAGTCGCCCTTCCCGGGTGAGGAGCAGGCCCTGGGCTGGACGGTTCGCCGCTGGGGCCCGGTCACGTGCCTGGGCCAGGACGCCGACACGATCGGCCAGCGGGCCTTCCTGCGGGTGGTACCGGAGCGCCGGTTCGCGCTGTGCGTCCTGACCAACAGCCCCACGGGTGCGGCGCTGGCCCGCGAAATCATCCCCCGCGTCGCCGCGGACCTCCTCGACGTCGACGCCTCACCCATCGCCGCCCCCACCCCGGGGCCCCCGCCGCCGGAGCCGGAGCGCCTCAGCGGGCACTACGACCGGCTGCACCAGCGGGTGGACGTGACCGTGGACGCCGAGACGGGCGGCCTCGTCGCCACCACCGAGCCCTCGGGGGTGCTCGGTGTGCTCGGCATCGAGCCGATGCGGCTCGAGCTCCGGCCCCTGGATCCCGGGGCCGGCACGTTCCTGGCGCTCGACTCCCGCACCGGCGTCGACGAGGTGGTCGCATTCACCTGGGCGGACGGGCCCGATGCCGCCGGCATCTATATCGACGGCCGGCTCCACCGCCGCATCGGCTGACCGGCCGACTCACGCACCGGTGAGGATCGACTGCACCTCGTCGATGCTGTCGGCCGTCACCAGCACGAGCACCTCGTCGCCGGGCAGCAGACGCGTGTCACCGCGGGGGACGACGACCCGGTCGTTCCGCAGCACCGCCACCACCGTCGAGTCGCGCGGGAAGTCGAGGCCCACCACCTCGCGGTTGGCCGCCGGGCTCTCGCTGGCCAGCGTCACCTCGATGAGGCTGGCCCGGCCGCCCTCGAAGGACAGCAGGCGCACCAGCGACCCGACGCTCACCGCCTCCTCCACCAGCGCGGTCAAGAGGTGCGGGGTCGAGACCGCCACGTCGACACCCCAGTTCTCGTTGAACAGCCATTCGTTCTTGGGGTTGTTGACCCTGGCCACGACCCGTGGGACTGCGAACTCCTGCTTGGCCAGCAGGCTGATGACCAGGTTGTCCTCGTCGTCCCCGGTGACCGCCGCCACCACGTCGGCGTCGGTCAGGCCGATGCCGCGGAGGCTGTCCACCTCGCAGGCGTCGGCGACGTGCCAGGTCGCCCCGGCCGGGTAGCCGGTCGACCGCATGCGGGCGACGTGGTCGCCGTCCTGCTCGATGATGTGCACCTCGTGGCCGGCCCGCTGGAGCTCGTCGGCAATGAAGCTGCCGACCGCGCCACCCCCGGCGATGACGACCTTCACGTGTGGACGCCCCGGCCGGTCGCCGCGCCGCCCAGGTGCTCGTCGACCTCCGACACGTGCCCGATGGCGACGGCGAGGTACACGAGGTCGCCGTCCTGTGTGACCAGGTCGGGCGTGGCGATCTGCGCGGCACCCATGCGGGACACCGCCACGGCGCGGGCGACGCCGGGCATCTCGATGTCGCCCAACGGGCGGCCGGCCCAGCTCGCGGAGACCTCCCGCTCGATCAGCATGATGCGAGCGCTGGGGTCTATCCAGTCGCTCTCCTCGGCCTCGGGGATCAGCCTCCGCACCACCCGGTCGATCGTCCACTGGACCGTGGCGATGGTGGGGATGCCCAGGCGCTCGTAGATGATCGCCCGCCGGGGGTCGTAGATCCGGGCGACGACCCGCTCGATGCCGAAGGTCTCGCGGGCGACGCGGGCGGTGAGGATGTTGGAGTTGTCGCCGCTGGTCACGGCGGCGACGGCGTCGGCGTCGTGGATGCCCGCCTCCTCGAGCCGCTCCCGGTCGAAGCCGACGCCGACCACCTGCTTGCCCGAGAAGCCGCTGTGCAGCCGCCGGAACGCCCGGGGGTCCTTGTCGACGATGGCGACCGAGTGGCCCTTCTCCTCGATGATGCGAGCGAGTCCCGAACCGACGCGCCCACAGCCCACGATCACCACGTGCATGGCCGGCGAAACTACAGCACCGCTCCCGATTCTCCCTCAATGACCTGGTCGCACGCGTGCATTCCGTCCAGCACTTGCGACGCTCCGAAGCTGTAAGGCATCCTTACCAAACCATGCGTAGGTTCGTTTCCGAGCTGGAGCAGGAGGCCACGACCGCCCGATGATCGTCTGCCACTGCCAGATCGTGTCCGACAAGACGATCCGGGCCGAGATCGAGTCCGGCGCCAGCTCCATGGGCGAGCTGGCCCGCCGCTGCGGAGCCGGTTCGTGCTGCGGCGGCTGCCGGCCCACGATCGGCGCGCTCCTCGCCGTCCACGCACCGTTCCCGGCGACCGAGCGGGCTCAGCCCGCGGCCTAGCGCCGCCCCACTAGCCTCCCGGGCTGCCGTCGCCATCCGGAGGCAGACACCCAATGCACGCGCCCCCCGAGATCATCGAGCTGCTCAACGACGTGCTCACGGCCGAGCTCACGGCCGTGAACCAGTACTTCGGGCACGGCAAGATGCAGGCCAACTGGGGCTACCGCCGCCTCGCCGAGCACGCCCGGAACGAGTCGATGGACGAGATGCGCCACGCCGACGAGCTGATCGAGCGCATCCTGTACCTCGAGGGCATGCCCAACCTCCAGCGGCTCGGTTCGGTGCGGCTCGGGGAAGACCCGGTCGAGCAGCTTCGGCTCGACCTCGAGCTCGAACGGGAGGCCGTGGCCCGCTTCAACCAGGGCATCGCTCTGGCCGTCCAGCACGGCGACAACGGCACCCGGCACCTCCTGGAGGAGATGCTCACCTCGGAGGAGGACCACGTCGACTGGCTGGAGACGCAGCTGGGGCTGGTCGAGTCGCTGGGCGAACAGCTCTACCTCAGCGAGCAGCTACACGCCTGAGCGATTGCGCAAGAGGTCGCGGATCTCGGTGAGGAGGGCGGCCTCGTCGGACAGCTCGGCCGGCTCGGGCCCCTCGCCGCGCCGCCGCCGCTCGTTGATCACGTTGATGGGCTTCACGATGAGGAAGAAGACCGCGGCGGCGATCAGCAGGAACTGGATGATCGCGTTGATGACCAGGCCGTACTCGAACGTGCTGCCGTTGATCGTGAAGTCCAGGTCCCTGTAGTCGTTACCGCCGATCATGCCGATGAGCGGCGTGATCAGCCCCGACACGACGGCGTTGATGACCGCGGTGAACGCGAGGCCGATGACGACCGCCACGGCCAGGTCGATCACGTTGCCACGCGTGATGAAATCCCTGAACTCCTTGTAGACGTCGGTCACCGCTCGACCTCCCGAGGGTTGGGTGGCTGCTACGTCGGCGCCGTACCGTACCCAGCCACCGACGGCCAGGGAGAGGGATCAGTGGAGGTCGCGATCACGGGCGCCAGCGGGCTGATCGGGTCGGCGGTCGCCCGGTCCCTGCGGGACGACGGCCACACGGTGTTGCCCCTGGTCCGCCCCGCATCGACGGGCCAGCGGGCCGGCGCGGACGCCATCCGCTGGGACCCGGCGGCGGGAATCATCGAGGCCGACGCGCTCGAGGGGATCGACGCCGTCGTGCACCTCGCGGGCGCGGGGATCGGCGACAAGCGCTGGTCGCCGGCGCGCAAGCGGGAGATCCGGGAAAGCCGGACGCGGGGGACGGATCTCCTCGCCCGCACGCTGGCCGGGCTCTCCCGCCGGCCCTCGGTGCTTGTCTCCGGCTCGGCGGTCGGCTACTACGGCGACCGGGGCGACGAGGTGCTCACCGAGCAGTCGCCGCCGGGGGCGGACTTCCTGGCCGGGGTCGTGCGGGCATGGGAGGCGGCGGCGCAGCCGGCGATCGACGCGGGGATCCGCACGGTCTTCCTGCGCAACGGCGTCGTCCTGTCCGGCGACGGCGGCATCCTGCCGCGGCTCGCAACGCCGTTCCGGTTCTTCGTCGGCGGCCGGCTGGGCTCGGGTCAGCAGTGGCTGAGCTGGGTGTCGATCGACGACGAGGTGCGCGTCATCCGGTTCCTCTTCGACCGCGCCGACGTCTCCGGACCCGTGAACGTGACCGGCCCGTCCCCGGTCACCAACGCCCAGTTCACCGGCGCGCTGGGCGCCACCCTCCACCGCCCGACCGTGGTTCCCGTGCCAGCCTTCGGTCCCCGCCTCGTCCTCGGGCGCGAGATGGCCGACGAGCTGCTGTTCGTGAGCCAGCGGGCGATGCCCTCGGCGCTCACCGCCGCGGGCTACGACTTCGTCCACCACGACGTGGCGACCGCGCTGCGCGCCGCGCTCGGCGAGCGGCCGTGAGCCGACCCGACCCCCGGACGGGCGCAGGCCGGCCCGGCGTGGCGGCGTTCGACTTCGATGGCACGCTCACCCGGCGCGACACGTTGCTGCCGTTCCTTCGCCGCGCGTGCGGCGTCCGGCCGATCGTCCGGGCTGCGATCGCGGCGCGCGGTGCCCAGGGCCGCGACGCGTTGAAGCTGGCGCTCATCGGCGGGCTGTTCCGGGGCTGGCCCGCGGAGCGCCTCGAGTCCCTGGGCCGCGCCTACGTGCCCGCGCTGCTCGCCGCCCTGCGGCCCGGCTCCGTCGACCGCCTGGACTGGCACCGCCGGCGGGGCCACCACGTCGTGATCGTCTCGGCCTCGCTCGGTGCCTACCTCCGACCGCTGGCCGAGCGCCTCGAGCTCGACGGCGTTTTGGCGGTGGAGCTGGTCGCCGACGCCGGTGGCACGCTCACCGGCGAGGTCGTGGGCGGGATCAACAACCGCGGGCCGGAGAAGGTCGCCCGGCTGCGGGCCTGGCTCGACGAGCGGTTCGGCCGGGCGACGGAGGTCGACTTGTGGGCCTATGGCGACTCGTCGGGAGACGCCGAGCTGCTGGCGATCGCCGACCATCCGACCTGGGTCGGGCGCCGGAGGCCGCGAGCCGGCCCGGACTAGTGGGCCCTGCTCACTTGGGCTGCATGCGCACGCCGCCGTCGACGCGGATCACCTCGGCGTTCATGTAGCTGTTGGAGATCAGCTCGACGGCCATGCTGGCGAACTCGTCCGCGGCGCCCAGGCGGTCGGGGAACAGCACGTCGCGCTTGAGCTTCTCCTTGAACTGCTCGCTGGCCTCGCCTTGGCCGTAGATCGGCGTATCGATCAGCCCAGGGGCGATGCAGTTGACGCGGATGCCGACGACCGACAGGTCGCGGGCGATCGGCAGGGTCATGCCCACGACGCCGCCCTTCGACGCCGAGTAGCTGGCCTGCCCGATCTGGCCGTCGAAGGCGGCCACCGAGGCGACGGTCACGATCGCGCCCCGCTCGCCGTCCGGCAGCGGCTCGGTCTGCGACATCGCGGTGGCGGCGAGGCGGATGCAGTCGAAGGTGCCGATGAGGTTGATGTCGACGACCTTGCGGAACAGTCCGAGGTCGTGCGCCGACTCGTAGCGCCCGTCCTTGCCGATCGTGCGGGTCGCCCAGCCGATGCCGGCGGCGGTGACCAGCGCCCGCGGCGGTCCGAGCTCCCTGGCCGCATCGACGGCGACGATGATCTGGTCGGTCTGGGTGACGTCGCAGGGGACGAACAGGCCGTCGATCTCCTTGGCGAGGGATTCGCCCTTGTCCTGTTGGCGGTCGAGGTCGGCGATGACCACCTTGACGCCGCGCCCGGCGAGCGCCTGCGCGGTCGCGGCGCCCAGGCCCGAGGCGCCGCCGGTGACGATGGCAGAGGTCCCGTTCAGCTCCATCTGGAGGACTGTATTGACTGCCCGGTCAAGCAGGCGAACCGTGCCCGCTCAGGCCGGTGGGTGCTCACACCACGCCGCGCGCCGCCCGGCGGCGCTTCGACAGGGCGTCGACGAGCACGGCGGCGAGCAGGACGAGACCGGTGATCACGAATCGCGTGCCGGTGGCCAGGTTGAGGAGCCCCATGCCGTTGTCGATGGCGATGATCACCACTGCGCCCAGGAGGGCCGAAACGACGCGCCCGCGCCCGCCGAACAGGCTGGTGCCGCCGATGACCGCGGCCGCGATCACCTGCAGGAGCAAGTTGCCCCCGCCGGTGTTCGTGGCCACCGAACGGAGGCGGGAGGCGAGGATGATGCCGCCCAGCCCCGCCATGAAGCCGGCGATCATGAACACGGCGATCCGGACGCGGTCGACGCTGATGCCGGCCCGGCGGGCGGCCTCGGCGCTGCCGCCGACGGCGTAGACGTGCCGGCCGAAGCGCGTACGCGACGCCACGAACGACCAGAAGACGAACAGGAGCAGCACGAGCACGGTGACCTGGGGCACGCCCCGGTCGAGGTTCGCGTACCAGATGGCGGCGAACGTGACCGCGGCGAGGCCGGCCACCTGGAGCACGATCACTATGCCGGGCTTGGCGTCGAGGCCGCGGGCCCGGCGCGAGCCCGCCGTCAGCGCCTGCGACAGGGCGTAGGCGGCCACCCCCACGGCGCCCACCACCCAGCCCGCAGCGTCGCTGAGGAAGTCGTTGGCGATGCCGATGACGGTGTCGTCCTGGATCCGGATGGTGCCGGACGTCGAGTACTCCGTCGTCATGATCAGGACGACCCCCGACCAGATCAGCAGCCCCGCCAGTGTCACCACGAACGACGGCACCCCCGCCTTGGTGATGACCAACGCCTGCAACAGGCCGATCAAGGTGGTCACGACCAGCCCAACGGCGACGGCGGCCCACCAGGGCCAGTCGGACGCGTCGGGCCGCAAGAGCAGCGTCATGAGGACGCCGCCCACGGCGCTGACGAACGCCACCGACAGGTCGATCTCGCCGATCAGCAGCACGAACACGACCCCGATGGCGATCGTGGCGATGTGGGCCATCTGCAGGAGCAGGTTGGTGAAGTTGCGCTCGGTGAAGAACGTGTCGTCGAGCGTGCCGAAGACGATGCCGATGACGACAAGCCCCACGACGATCGGCAGCGCGCCCAGCTCGCCGGCGCGCACGCCCTGCCACCAGCGGCGCACGTACGCGCCGAGCGTGTCGGCCTGCGCCTCGAGCGGGATCTCGGTGGCGGCCGGCAGCGGCTCCTCGGGGGTCGGCTCGGTCGGGGCGCCCGGCCCCGCGCGGGCCTGCGACTCGGTGCCCGGATCGATCGTCATGACTCGGTGACTCCGGCGTCGGCCATGCCCGGCACGTGGTCGAGCGTGCCGGATGTGATGGCGTGGACCACCTCCTCTTGGGTTGTCTCCGCCCGGTCTAGCACCGCCACACGCTGCCCCAGGCGCAGCACCGTGATCCGGTCGGCGACCTCGAACACGTCGTGCAGGTTGTGCGAGATGACCACGACCCCCAGGTCCCGGTCGGCCAGGCGACGCACGAGGTCGAGCACCTGGCGCGTCTGGGCGACGCCGAGCGCGGCCGTGGGCTCGTCGAGGATCAGCATCGTCGAGTTCCACATGACCGACTTGGCGACGGCCACCGCCTGCCGCTGCCCGCCCGACAGGCCGGCCACGGTCTGGCGCACCGATCCGAGCGTGGTCACCGACAGGCCCTCGAGCGTCTCCTCAGCGGCGTGCTCCATGCTCGGCTCGTCGAGCACGAAGCCTCCCCGCGTGCGCTCGCGCCCGAGGAACATGTTGGCCGTCACATCGAGGTTGTCGGCCAGCGCCAGGTCCTGGTAGACGACCTCGATCCCCAGGCGCGCGGCGTCCCTCGGCCCGTGGATGTCGACGTGCTTACCGTCGAAGCGCACCTTCCCCTCGTCGAAGGGATAGATCCCGACGATGCACTTGACGAGGGTGGACTTGCCGGCGCCGTTGTCGCCGACGAGCGCCATCACCTCGCCGGCGTTGACCTCGAAGTCGACGCGGTACAGGGCCTGCACCGCGCCGAATGCCTTCGAGACCCCCTCGCACTCGAGGAGAGGGCTATCCGTCACGAGTTCTGCTGGCAGAAGTCCGTACTGGCGACGTCGCCGGTGCAGAGCTCCTCGACCGTCCGGAACTCGTCGGCGATCACGGTGTCGGCCACGTTGTCGATCGTCACCCCGATCGGTACGAGCGCCACGTAGGGCACGACGCCGTCACCCTCCGGGGAGTCGGCCGGCTGGCCGTCCTCGGCGGTGATGCCGATGACCGACACGTCGGAACCCCCCGACGCCAGCTGCGACTCGTACGACTCGGCGGCGTCGATGATGTCGTCGCCGGACCGGAGTGCCAGCGCGATCGCAGCGGCGACACCGGCCTCGTCCTGGATCGGCTTGTAGACGCTCACCGTCTGCTTGCCGAGCAGCACGTTCTGGATGCCGGCCTGGGTGGCGTCCTGCCCGCTCAGCGGAACGGGACCGATGCCCGCGGCCTCGAGCGCGTTGATCACCGAGTTGGCCAGGCCATCGTTGGCGGCGAACACGGCGTCGACGCCGTTGTTGTTGTCGACCAGGATCTGCTCCATGATCGTCTGGGCCTCGGCGTTGTCCCAGCCCGGGACGAACTGGTCGTCGACCAGCTCCCAGTCGCCGGCATCGACCCGCTCCTGGACGGTCTCGTCGTAGCCCTGCTTGAACAGGAACGAGTTGTTGTCCTCCTCGCCGCCGTTGAGCTCCACGACCCGGGCGGGACTCAGGTTGAGCGCGTCGATGGCGGGCTCGACGGCCTCGGCCATGGCCGCTCCCACCGCCACGTTGTCGAAGCTCACGTAGGCGTCGCCACCGGAGCCGCCGGTATTGAACCGGTCGTACTCGACCACCGCGATCCCTTCATCCTTCGCCTGGTCGATGATGGTGGCGCCCGAGCCGGTGTCGAGGCTGGTGAGGACGATGACGCTCGCGCCGTCGGCGATGGCCTGCTCGGCCTGCGACTGCTGCGTGGCGGCGTCGCCCTCGGCGTTGACGACCGTGAAGTCGTCGCCCTCCGCGAGCCCGGCGGCCTCGAACGCCTCGGTGAAGAACGGCGCGTCTTCCTGCTCCCAGCGATCCGACGACGCCGTGTCCGGCAGGAGCACCCAGATGCTGCCCTCGTCGCCGCCGCCGTCCGACGCCGCTTGGCCACCGTCATCGTCGTCGTCACCACAGGCGGCGGCGATCAGGCCGAGGACGGCCAGCGCCGCGAACACCCGCCAGGTGCGCTTCTTTACGGACATGTGTTCCCCCTCATGTCTCCCTCCAACGTGTGAAAGTACGACGGCGGCCGTGAACAGAACGCGAACGTTGCGCCGTCGGCGTGAACGAACCGTGAAGGGCCGCCCGCATCGGTCAGTCTGCCACGAACCGGTAGCCCGAGCGCGGCTCGGTGACGAACAGCGGCGGGCCGTCGGGATCCTCGAGCTTGGCGCGCAGTCGCGCCATGTAGACGCGGGTGTACTCGGTCTGCGTCTCGTAGCCGTGGCCCCAGACCCGACGCAGGAGCGTCGCGTGGGTCAACAGCACGCCGGGGTTGGTGGCGAACTCGCGCAGCAGTGCGAACTCCGTGGGCGTGAGATGGACGAGGCTCCCCGCCTTCGTGACCTTGCTCGCCGCCACGTCGATCTCGACGTCGCCTGCCCGCACCAGCGTTGGCGCCGTTGGCGCCAGCGGCGCAGGCCGACTGCGGCGAAGCGTGGCGTTGATGCGGGCAAGCAGCTCCTCGATGCCGAACGGCTTGGTCATGTAGTCGTCGGCGCCGAGGTTGAGGGCCCGCACCTTGTCGGTCTCCGCCCGTCGGGCCGACAGCACGATGATCCCCACCGACGAGCGCTCGCGCAGCTCACGGCACAGCTCGAAGCCGTCGATGCCCGGCAACATGAGGTCGAGCAACACGGCGTCGGGCTCGTTGGCCTCGAGCATGGCGACGGCGTCCAGGCCCTCCTTGGACACGACCACATCGTGTGCCCGGGCGATCAGGTTGGACCGGACGAGGTCGACGATGTTCTGGTCGTCCTCGACCAGCAGCACGGTCGTGCGATCAGGCCCCATCGGACCCCCTGGCGGCCTCCACCAGGCTCCACGACGCATCCGGCCGGGCGTTCGACGCTTCGGTGAGCGGCTCACACGGGAGCGTGACGACGAAGCGGGCACCGCGGCCGACCGGCACCGCCTCCAGGCTCCCGCCGTGGGCCTCGACGATCCCCTTGGCGATCGGGAGGCCCAGGCCGGCGCCGGCACGATCGGCGCGGCCCCGCACGCGGGGCTCGAATATGCGGGCCACGAGGGCAGCCGGGATCCCGGGACCCTGATCGGCGACCTCGGCCTCGACGATGCCCCGGCTCGCCCCCCGCCGCAGGGTGACGTCGATGCCGTCGGGCGAGCCGCCGTGCGCGACGGCGTTCTCGAGCAGGTTGACGAACACCTGCTCCAGCCGGTCGTGGTCGCCCCACATGGGCTCGAGATCGGCGTCGGCGTGGACGCGGATCGTGGAGCCGTTGGCCACCAGGCGCACCGCGGCCTCCACCACCAGCCGGAGGTCGCACCAGTGCCGCTGCAGGCGCAGGACGCCGGACTCGATGGCGGTCGAGTCGAGCAGGTCCCCGACGAGCCGCCCGAGCCGTGCCCCCTCGCTGGCGATCGAACGCAGGAAGCGGTCGGTCGACGCCGCGTCCCAGGTGAGGTCGGGCTGCAGCAGCGTCGACGCGTAGCCCTGGATGGCGGTGAGCGGCGTCCGGAGCTCGTGGCTGAGCGACGACAGGAGCTCTCGCTGGATCGCCTGCGACCGGCGCAGGGCGGCGGCCTCCCGGCGGGTGTACTCCAGCGCCTCGCCCTCGATGGCCAGGGTCAGGGATCGGGTTGCGTCGTTCAACAATTCGAGCGTGTCGCCGGTCGCGCCATCGCCGGCCGGTAGGTGGGCGACGAGCGCCGCCCGGCCCTCTGGATGCCGGAGTGCGACGGCCGCCAGGTCGGATTCGACGAACCGAGCCTGCCCGTCGGCTCCGCGGGCGAGGACGCACCGGGCCGCATCCTGGAAGCGGACCTCCATCGCTACGGCGTCACCGTCACCGCTGTCGTGCATGACCCGCGGCTCCAGCGCACCATCCTTCTCGATCAGCACTGCCACGCCGCCCGCCCCCAGGGCCCGGCTCAGCGCGAGCAGCGAGGCGCCCAGCCCGCCGACCACCCGATCCGGGGTTGCCACCACGGTCTCGAGCATGGTCCGCAGCGACTCCAGGACCCGGTTGCGACGCGAGACCTCGGTGAGCAGCCGTTCCCGCTCGATGGCCGACGCCACGTAGCCGAGGTAGAGCCGCGCCAGCTCGAGCTGCGCCGGCTCGGGGCGGCCGATCGACGTGGCGAAGCCTGTCACCGTGCCGAGAACGCCACGCGTGCCGACGATCGGCGCGGCCCACTCGCTGCGGATGCCCGATGCCGCCGCCGCTCGCCGGTAGCCCTCCTGGGCCGGGTGCGCGGCGAGGTCCTCGACCACCACGGCCTCGGCCTCGGCGGCGGCCAGCCCCGCGCATCCCCCCGCCACGCCCAACGGCAGGCGGTCGTTGACGGCGAGGAGGGGGCCGCGCAGCCCGACGGCCGCGCTGCGGCGCAGGATCGGGTCGGCGCCGTCGGGGGACTCGAGGAGGTGCACGCAGAGCATCTCCTGGTCGAGAGCGGCGGACATCGCCGACACGATCAGCGGCAGCGACGCTGCCGGCTCCACGTCGGAGAGCTGGTCGACCAGGCTGCGGAGCCGCTGGAGCTGGCGCCGGGCCATCGAGTCCATGTCGATGCCCGACATCAGCGCCACGATGTCGTCGCGGCGCACCTCGAGCGGCGACACGTCGGCCACCACGCGGCCGTCGCGGAGGACGACGACCCGGTCGGCCAGCGCGAACACCTGGTCGAGGTCGTGGGTCACCAGCAGGATGCCGGCCCCGGCATCGCGGCACTCCCGGATCACGCCCTGCACCCGCAGCGTTTCTGCGACGCCCAGCGAGGCGGTCGGCTCGTCCAACAGCAGGAGCCGGGGCGCGGACATCAGCGCCCGCCCGAGCGCCACGAGCTGGCGCTGGCCCCGCGACAGGCCCCGCACCGGCCGGTCCAGCGGCAGCGTCTCGGCTCCGACCCGCCGGAGCACGGACGCCGCGCCCTCGCGCATGTCGCTCTCGGCGATGACCCAGCGACCAGGCTCGCGGCCGAGGAACACGTTGGCGACGACGTCGAGCTCCTCGCACAGCCCGTGGTCCTGCCAGAGCACCTCGATCCCGGCCTGGCGCACCTGGTCCGGCGTCGAGGGCAGCGGGGCGCCGTCAACCCGGGCCTCGCCCTCCTCGGGCTCGAGGATGCGGGCCAGGCAGGCGACCAGCGACGACTTGCCCGCGCCGTTCTCCCCCACCAGGGCCACCACCTCGCCCGCGCCCACCCGGAGCGACACGTCCCGCAGCACGGTGAGGCGCCCGAACCGCTTGGTGATCCCGCGCGCGTCGAGGCGCGGCACGGCGGCACGCGGAGGTAGCTGTCGCGTTTCACTGGCCTCCGTCACCCGCACCCTCCGTAGCTGTCGAACGGGCTGCCGCGCCATTTTGGCCCGCCGGGACAAGAACCGTGACTCTGCTAGGGCTCGGCGCCCGATTCGAGCGCCGCGGTCCACTCGTCGAGGTCGGCATCGGGCTGCAGCACCAGCATCACGAAGCGCACTGGCCGCTTGCGATCGTTGCCGTAGGCGTGGGGCCGGTCGGCGTGGAACAGCGCGGCGCCGCCGGCCACGACCGTGTGCGCGACGCCATCGACCTCAAGCGTGAGGGTCCCGTCCAGGACGTGGAGCATCTCCCGGCTGCCGTCCACGTGCGCCTCGGACGCATGCCGGTCGCCGGGGGCCAGCGTCCAGCGCCACAGCTCCGTGTGGTCCCGCTCGTCCGACCCCACGAGCAGGTCGGCGGCGCTGCCCTCCAGCCCGGCCCACAGCCTGGCTGTCTCCGCCGGCTGGACCACGCGTACGGCGGGAGCGTCGTGCAGCTCGACCAGCGCCGCCAGCGACACCCCGAGTGTCTCGGCGATCTTGCACATCGTTCCCAGGCTGGGATTGGTCCGGGCGGCCTCGACGTGGACCAGCATGCCCTTGCTCACCCCGCTGCGCGCGGCGAGCTGGTCGAGGCTCCAGCCACGCACGGTGCGGAGGCGACGGGTGTTGCGGGCGACGGCGGCGGCCATCACCGCGGGGTCGGGCACGTGGTGCATCGTACCGACCGACTGGTTCACCACAGTGACCGATGAACTACAGTGCACCGTACGGTCAGTGTGGTGCACCAGCCGCGACGGCCGTGCGACCCCAACCCGCCCCATGGCCGCACTCTTCGCCCTCACCGCTGCCGCCGCCTACGGCGTCGGAGACTTCCTCGGCGGCATGGCCGCCCGCCGGGAGCCTTCGACCGCGGTCGTCCTGTGGTCGCACGTGGTCGGCCTGGCCATGCTCGTGCTGGCGGCACCGGCGCTCGGCGGCGACGCCACGCCCCGGGCGATGGCCGTGGGAGCGGTCGCCGGCGTGTTCGGCGGGGCGGGCGTCGCCCTGTTCTATCGGGGGCTGTCGCTGGGGTCGATGAGCGTGGTCGCGCCGATCGCCGCGCTGCTGTCGGCGGCGGTACCGGTGATGGCCGGCCTGGGCTCTGGCGAGCGGCCGCCGTTGGCGGCGCTCGCCGGCATCGGGATGGCGCTGGTGGCCGTCACCCTGGTGTCGAGGGAGCGGCCCGAGGAGCACGGCAACCGGGCGCTGCGCGTGCAGCCCCTGCTGCTGGCGATCGGGGCCGGCATCGCCTTCGGCCTGTTCTTCGTTGCGATCGACCGGGCCGGCAGCGACGCCGGGATCTGGCCCCTGGTCGGGGCGCGGATGGCGTCGGTGTCGCTGTTCGCCGCCCTGGGCGCGGCGCGGGTGACGGCGGCGGCACCGCCGCGGGCCGCCGTCGGCGCGGCCCTGGGATGCGGGCTGCTCGACGCCGCCGCCAACGTGCTCTACGTGCTGGCGCTGTCGCACGGCCTGCTGTCCGTGGTGTCCGTGCTGACCGCCCTCTACCCGGCGGGCACCGTGCTGCTGGCGCGGTACGTGCTCGGCGAGCGGCTGACCGGGGTCCAGCGGACGGGGCTGGCCGTCGCCGGCATGGCGGCGGTGCTCATCGCGGCGTAGCCGGCCGCCGTCAGTCGGCCCTTCCCTGGGGCTCCGACGGCGTGAACCGGTAGAGCCGCTCGGCGTTGCCGCGGAGGATCTTGTACTGCACGTCCTCGGGCAGGCCGTCGAGCCGCTCGTGGGCGAGCTTGATCGAGTGCGGCCACGTCGTGTCGGAGTGCGGATAGTCGGTCTCGATCATCACGTTGTCCTCGCCGATGACGTCGAGCATGCGCAGCCCGGTCGCGTCGTCGATGAAGCACCCATAGAAGTGCCGGCGGTAGTCCTCGTAGACGTCGATGGCGTGGACGTCGACGCCGCGATTGACCGCATGCGCGCCCTCGGCGGAGCCCTGGTACTGGAGGCCCTTCGCCACCCAGTACTTCTGGGTGTTGAGCACCTGGTTGGCCCGTTCGAGGAACCACGGGATCCACCCGATCGAGCCCTCGGACAGGGCGATCCTGGTGCCCGGGAAGCGCTGCAGCATGCCGCTGAAGATCCACGAGAGCATGCACCCCGCCGGCCGGATCGCCCCCAGCGACATGTTGGCCATGAACGGTGAGTTCGAGGCGACCTTGTACATCGTCGACGACGACCCGATGTGGATCGACAGCACCTGCTCGTTCGCCTGCGCGGCGGCGATGACGGGGTCCCAGTAGCCGCCGGGATCGTGGATGGTGGGCAGGCCGAGGGGCTCGAAGTTCTCGGAGAAGCAGAACGAGTGTGACCCCTTGGCCGCGGTGCGCTCGATCTCCTGGACGGCGAGCTGCGGGTCCCACAGGGGGATGATCGTGAGCGGGATGTACCGCCCCGGGGCGGTGGCGCACCACTCGTCGATCATCCAGTCGTTGTATGCCCGGACGCACAGGAGCGCGAGCTCCTTGTCCTTCGCCTCCCAGAACAGCTGGCCACAGAAGCGGGGGATCGACGGGAAGTTCAGCGACGCCAGGATCCCGGCCTCGTCCATGTCGGCCAGCCGGGCACGCGGGTCGTAGCACCCGGGCCGCATCTCGCTATAGGGGAAGCCCTCCACGGTGATGTCCTCGGGCCGGCGGCCGGCCACGGCCCCGAGCCCGCCGGTGACCGTCCGGCAGTCCTCGTAGACCCAGAACTCCTGGCCGTCGGGCTCGGCGACGATGCGGGGTGCGACGTCGTGGTACTTCCTGGGCAACCGGTCGAGCCAGACGTCCGGCGGCTCGATCACGTGGTCGTCGACGGACACGATCCAGTCGAGGTCGAACCCGGTCTGACCCATTCGCGCACCCCTCGTCGGCCGGCGTTCAAACATACGGTAGTTTCCGCCGATGGAGCTCCACCACGCGACGGTGTTCGAAGCGGTGGCGGACGCGATCCCCGACGCCCCGGCGCTCGCCCAGGGCGATCGGGTGGTCACCTGGAGCCAGATGGACGACCGCGCCGCCCGCGTGTCGGCGGCGTTCACGGCCGCCGGCCTCACGCCGCAGTCGACCGTGGCCATCGACCTCTACAACTGCAACGAGTGGATGGAGACGTTCTTCGCGGCGCTGAAGGCACGCCTCGTCCCGGTGAGCATCAACTACCGGTACCTCGACGACGAGCTCGCGTACCTGCTGGAGAACTGCGACGCCGAGGCGCTGGTCTTCCACGCCAGCCTGGGCGAGCGGGTGGTCCGTGTCGCGCGGCGCCTGCCGGCGCTCAAGCTGCTCGTCCAGGTCGACGACCTCGGCGGGGCGGGCCCGCCGCCCGGCGTGGCGGACTACGAGCGAATCGCCACCACCGATGAGCCCGCACCGCGCATCCCCCGGTCGGCCGACGACATCGTCATGTGGTACTCGGGCGGCACCACCGGGCTGCCGAAGGGAGTCGTCATCCCCATCGGTCGGTCCGTCGAGTTCAGCACGTCCCGTGACGGCCGCGCCCGCACGCTCGGCCTGTACGGGTCCGATCCCGCGGACATCCCCGGCGACCTCGTCGAGCACGCGCGGAGGCTCTGGCACGAGGGCGGCCGGCCCCTGGCGATCCCGGCGGCGCCGCTGATGCACAGCACGGCGATGTCCTACGCCGGCGCCGCGATCCTGCACTGCGGCGGCACGGTGGTCACGCTCGAGCGCCACAGCTTCGACCCGCATCAGCTGTTCGCCGCCGTCGAGCGCCACCGGGTGACCACGATCGCCATCGTCGGTGACGCGTTCGCCAAGCCGATGACCCGTGCGCTCGAGGAGCGCGCGGCCGACGGCCGGCCGTACGACGGGTCCAGCATCCGGACCATCTCCTCGGCCGGCGCGGTGTGGAGCGCCGACGTCAAGGACCGCCTGTTCCGACACCTGCCCGACGTGCTGCTCGTCGACAACTGCGGGTCGAGCGAGGGGGCCTGGTACGGCACGTCGGTGCTGCGCAACGGCGACGCCACCAGCAGCGCATCGTTCACCCCCGCGCCCGGCGTGCTGCTCCTCGACGAGTCGGGGACGGCGATGCCGCCGGGCACCGGCAAGGCGGGCCTGCTGGCCAGCACGACCAGCATGGCCGGCTACCACAAGGACCCGGATCGGACGGCACAGGCGTTCCGGCTCATCGGCGACGACTGGTACACGGTCCCGGGCGACTACGGGGTCTTCAACGACGACGGGACGGTGACCCTGCTGGGGCGGGGCACCTCGGTCATCAACACCGGCGGCGAGAAGGTGTACCCCGAGGAGGTCGACGACGTGGTGAAGACGATGGAGGACGTCGACGACTGCCTCGTCGTCGGGACGCCAGACGAGCGGTTCGGCCAGGCCGTCACCGCCGTCGTCCAGCCGCGGGCGGGCGCCAGCCTCGGGGAGCGGGAGGTGGTCGAGTGGGTGCGGGCCCGGCTGGCCCATTACAAGGCGCCCCGCCGGGTGGTGATCGTCGACAAGGTCCCGCGGCTGCCCAACGGCAAGCCCGACTACCCGGCCACCCGACGCCTGGCGGAGCGGACCTGAGGGCGGTCGCCGACAAGACGCGTCCTGTCCTGCCCGGTCATGCCGTCGGCTCGGACGTGTACGCCACGACCCCGCCCAGGCTCGGGGCCGCCTGGCACGCCAGCCCCACATCCGCACGGGGAAGCTGCCGCTCACCGGCCCGGCGCGACAGCTGCAGGTAGCACTCGAGCATCTGGGGCACGCCGTGCATGCGGCCGTTGCCCAGGGCGCCGCCGCCCGACAGGACCGGCAGCCCGGTGCCGGTGCGGATGCCCCCGTCCCGGACGAAGCGGTGGGCCTCGCCGCGCCCGCAGTAGCCGAGCGCCTCGAGCCAGAAGTACACGAAGGGCGAGAACCCGTCGTAGACCTGCGGCACGTCGACGTCCTCAGGACGCAGCCCGGTGTTGTCCCACAGCATCTGCGCCACCTCGCGGCCGCCGTCGAAGAGGTCGTCGAGCGACCACACGTTCACCCCGTTCGCGGGGCGTCGGTGGCCCTGCGCGTAGCCGGCGACGTAGACAGGTCGGTGTGGCAGGTGCCGGGCCCGCTCGGCGCTGGTGAGCACGAACGCCCCGACGCCGGTGACGGGGATGTCGCAGTCGAGCACCGAGATCGGCTCGGCGATCATGCGGGCGCCGAGGTAGTCGTCCGCCGAGATGGGATGGCCATGCCAGTGCGACCACGGGATGGCGGCGCCGTTGGTGCGGGCCTCCACGACGACCGCGGCCATGTCCTCGCGGGTGGCGCCGTAGCGCCGCATGTACTCCATGTACGGCAGGGCCATCTGCACCGGTGGCCCCCAGAAACCCTGCGGCGCCGTCCACTGCGCCTCCCCCTCGGCGCGGGTCATGGGATTGTCGTGGTAGCCGCCGGCCGGGTTGAACATGGCCCGGTGCACCACGACGTGGTCGGCGGCGCCGCTGGCGATGGCCTCGGTGGCCAGGATCACGGCGCCCGGCAGCTGGCCGATCCCCTCGAAGCCGCAGATCCAGCGCGGCCGGGCCCGCAGCCGCTCGACCAGCCACGCTGCGCTCACGACGTGCACGCCATCGACGAGGGCGCGCCCGCCGCTGGAGGGGAACAGCGCGCCGGTCGTGAACCCGTCGATCTGGTCCTTGGTGAGCCCGGCGTCGGCGATCGCCCGCAGGCACGTCTCGACGGTGAGCGCCCCCAGCGGCACGTCGGCATGCCGGGCGATCGGGCTGTGTGCGAACCCTGCGATCGCCACCCGGCCGCGGGCCGTGAACCGCGGGGCGCTCACGCCCGCCGCTCGGCCGGCACGAAGTGGGGCACCGCGACACCGGTGGCAACGTCGTCGAACGCCACCACGACCGGCAGGCCGATGGCGACGTCACCGGGGCCGGCGCCGCCGAGGCGCGTGACCATGCGCAGGCCCTGCTGCTCCTCCAGCTCCACCTCGGCGACGACGTAGGGCACGTCGGCCGCAAAGCCGGGGAGGAATGCCTGGTGCACGACGGTCCACGTCGTCACCCGGCCGCGGCCGCTCACCGGCTGGTAGTGGAACGACGGCTCGGACGCCAGGCAATTGGGGCACATCACGTTCGGGGGGTACGCGTACCAACCGCAGTCGGTGCAGCGCTGGATCGCCAGCACGTGCGACGCCGCCGCCGACCAGAACCCCTCGGACAGAGGGTCCGGCACGGGGATCGGCTTGGTCGCCACGGGTCGGCGCCGGGCCCGCTAGCCCGTGGACCGGGCCGCGCCGGCCTGGCGGGCCGCGACCATGCGGGCGAAGCCCTCGCGCCACGGCACCCGGGCGTGCCCCACCAGCTCGTGCATCCGGGTGAGGTCGACGGTCACGCTCGCGATGGTCTGATCCGTGGCCTGGAACGTGGCCTCCCGGCCGGTCAGCTCCCCGAGGTAGGCGCACCACTCCTCGATGCTCACCGCGTCCTCGCCGCCCCAGTTGACGATCGTCGCCGGGACCGCCGCCGCCGCCAGCATGGCCGGGACCATCGCGACGATGTCGTCCTCGTGGATCGGGTTGTAGACACTCGGCGCGTCGACGTGGACGGGGATCGGCACACCTCCGCGGAGCATGTCGGCGTGGATCGCAGGCCAGCCGCCGTTGTCCCCGTACGGCACGCTGAGGCGGGCGATCGTCGTCGGGATCTCGAGCTGGCGGGCCAGGCTGCGGGCCATCGCCTCGGCGGCGATCTTGGCGATGCTGTAGGTCTCCATGAACCGCCAGACGCGGTGGTTGTCACCGAGGGGGTCGGTCTCGGCTAAGGCCCGGTGGCCGTCGGGCTGATAGACCGCGGTCGACGAGCAGTGCAGGAAGGCCCGCATGCCCCGGCAGTGGTGCATGAGCGCGGCGACGGCGCCGGCGTTGCCGTCGAGGTCGCGGCCCCAGTCGTTGGTCTTCATGACCGAGAGGTTCAGGATGTAGCCGAAGTCGCGCGGGAGCCCGCCCAGGTCGCCGTCGAGGAGGTCGACGGCCACGCACGTCACGCCCGCGGCCTCGAGGGCTCGGCGGGCGGCGGGGTCGCGGAACCTGGCCGTCGCCCATACCTCGGTGTGGCCCGCCAAGGCGAGCGTCAGTGGGCGCGCCACCTGCCCGGTGGCGCCCGCGACCAGCACCTTCTCCCCCTCCAACATGGGGACCGAGGCTACTGTCAAACGGATGTTTGACGGGTACCGGGTCCTCGAGCTGGGCACGTGGGTACTGGTACCGGCGGCGACCACCGTCCTCGCCGATTTCGGCGCCGACGTCATCAAGATCGAGCACCCGCGGCGCGGCGACCCGCAGCGCGGGCTGAGCACCGGCGGCGTCACGCCCAGCGTCGACGGCGTGAGCGTCGCCATGGAGCAGACCAATCGCGGCAAGCGCAGCGTCGGGCTCGACGTGGCCGTCGCCGAGGGCCGGGAGGTCCTGTACGAGCTGGCGTCGCGGAGCGACGTGTTCATCACCAGCTTCTTGCCCACGGCGCGCCGGAAGCTGCAGATCGACGTCGAGCACCTCCGTGCCCGCAACGCGGATCTCATCTACGTGCGTGCCGACGCGAGCGGGCCCCGGGGCCCCGACGGCGGCAAGCCCGGCTACGACTCGGCGGTGTTCTTCGGCCGGGGCGGCATCCTCGACTCGCTCGACCCCGACGGCGTGCGGCTGCCGCCGACGCTCCCGGGGTTCGGCGACAAGACCGGGGCGATGAACATCGCCTTCGGCGTCGCCGCCGCGCTGCTCAAGCGCGAGCGCACCGGCGAGCCGTCGGTCGTCGACGTGTCGCTCCTGGGCTCGGCGATGTGGGTCAACTCCAGCTCGATCGTCTATTCGGCCGCCATCGGCGCCGACTTCACCCGCCGGCAGCGCCGCCACACCAACCCGATCGCCGGCACCTACCGCACGGCCGACGGCCGCTGGATCTGCCTCGCCATGTTGGAGTCGGACCGCTGGTGGCCCGACCTGTGCCGCCACCTCGGCCGCGACGACCTGCTGGCCGACCCGCGCTTCGCCGACGCGCAGGCCCGCACCGACAACAGCGCCGCGTGCGTCCAGGAGCTGGCCGGGGCCTTCGCCTCGGCGCCCCTCGACGAATGGCGCCGGCGGCTGGTGACGCTGCGAGCGCCCTGGGAGGTGGTGCAGAACCAGCTGGAGGTCCTGGACGATCCCCAGGCCCGCGAGAACGGCTACGTCGCCGAGGTCGACCACCCGACGGGCCGCAGGATCACCGCGGTCCGAGCCCCGGTCCAGTTCGACGAGGCGCTCACGCCGCTCGGGACGGCACCCGAGCCGGGCGCGCACACCGAGGAGGTGCTCCTCGAGATCGGCCACGACTGGGACGACATCGCGCGCTACCAGGAGCGGGGCGCGATCGCCTGAGGGACACTCGGTGTCACACAGGGACCGAGGTCTCGGTCCCGCCCGTGTCGCTGCCCGAGCGCAGGACGGTCCCGGGACGCGCGCCCGTCGGTTGACCGTCGACGATGGTCTCCCGGCCGTTGACGAGCACACGCATGACCCCGAGCGGGTCCGCCAGCAGCCGCTTGCTGTCGCCCGGCAGGTCGAACGCGATCCGGGCGGGCGTGGCGTCGACAGTGGCCGGGTCGAGCACCACGACGTCGGCGCGGTAGCCCGGCGCCAGCCGGCCGCGCTCGCGCAGGCCGAACAGCCGCGCCGGCACGTCGGTCATCAGGTGCACTGCGCGCTCGAGCGTCACCAGTTGGCGACCCCGCAGGCAGTCGGCGATGAAGCGGGTTGGATACGGCGAGCCGAGCATCCGATCGAGGTGCGCGCCCGCGTCGGACCCGCCCAGGAGCACGTCCTCGTGGTCCCACACCGTGCGCCGGAGCTCCCAGTCGGCGTCGCCATCGGCCGCCGGGATGGGCCACAGGACCGTCTTCAGTTCGTCGTTGACGACGATGTCGACGATCGTGGCGAACGGATCCTCGCCCCGCTCCGCAGCGATGTCTCCCACCTTGCGGTTGCGGTACTGCTCGTTGGCCTCGGAGTACACGTCGCCGATCAGGTAGTTGGCGAAGTCGGCGAGCCGGCGCAGCGGTGACCCCTGCGCCTTCTCCATCATCTCGGCCCGGACCGCCGGGTCCCGGAGGCGGCGCATCTTCTCCTGGACGTCGACGGCCAGGACGTCTCGCCAGCCGGGGAGCAACCACAGCGCGCAGAACGTCAGGAAGCTCATGTTGTTGTCGGCGAAGATCGGCATCGTCAGCGCCACGACCCGGCCGCCCAGCTCGTTCGCCCGCGTGGACGCCCGGAGCTGGTGGTCGACCTTGCCGGGATCGTCGGCGGCGACCGTCAGGACGTTCCAGTTGAGCGGCCGGCGGGCGGCGCCGCTCATGCGGGCCAGCAGCTCGATCTCCTCGTCGCTGAAGCGGTTGAGGCAGCCCTGGACGATGGCCTCGAGCGACGTCCCCTCGAACTCGGAGACGACCGCACAGAGGGCCAGGACCTCATCCTCGGACGCGTGCCGGCTCGGCACCGGCTCGCCATCCCCGTCGACGTGGGTGGTCGACCGGGTGGTGGACAGGCCCAGGCCGCCGGCGGCCAGCGACTCCCGCAGCAGCCCGCTGATCTGCTCGAGCTCGGCGGGCGTGGACTCGCGGCCGAAGTCCTCCCCCAGCACGTAGCGGCGCAGCGCGCAGTGACCGACCATGAATCCGGCGTTCACCGCGAGCGAACCCTCCAGGCCCTCGAGGTACTCACCGAAGGTCTCCCACTGCCACGGGAGCCCCCGCTCCAGCGCCGCGAGGGACATCCCCTCGACCTGGGCCATCATCCTGCGGGTGTAGTCGGCGTCGCTCTCCCGCAGGGGCGCCAGCGTGAAGCCGCAGTTGCCGCCGATCACGGTGGTCACGCCGTGCCAGCTCGATGGCGTCGCCAGCGGGTCCCAGTAGAGCTGGGCGTCGTAGTGCGTGTGGGGGTCGACGAAGCCCGGCGTCACCACCAGGTCGGTGGCGTCGATCGTGTTCTCGGCCTGGTCGCCGAGCCCGCCGGGGTCCGCCACCGCGACGATGCGGCCGTCCTTGATGCCGACGTCGGCGCGTCGCCCGTGCGAGGTGGCCGTGCCATCCACGACCGTGCCCCCGGTGATGGCGTGATCGAGCATCAGATCCTCCGTCGCTACCTACCGATCGTTTGGGAATGTACTTGTGGCGCCCTTCGGGCCGCATCCTCGCCGCGCCGGCGCCGCGTCGGCCGCCGTAGCGGCCGTGGGTGCTCGGTGCGGCTCAGAGCGCCAGCGTGTAGCCGCCGTTCACGGGGTACGTCTGGCCGGTGATCCACGATGCCAGCGGGCTGGCGAGGTACGCGACCATGGCGGCGACGTCGGCCGGTTCGCCGTAGCGGCGGATGATGTACCGCCGCAGGCGGCGCGTCGCCTCGTCGGGCTCCCCGGCCTCGCTGGGTTGGCCGGGTTGGCTGGGTTGGTCGACCTCGTCGTGCTCGGTCGCCGGAGTCCGGATGCTGCCGAGCGAGACGCAGTTCACGGTGATGCCGTGCCGCCCGACCTCGCGGGCCACAGAACGGCAGAATCCTGCCGCTCCCGCCTTCGCGGCGGCGTAGGGGGCGAGGTAGGCGTCGCCGAAGCGGCCGGCGTCGGAGACGATGGTGATGATCCGCCCCTCGCCCCTGGCGATCATCGCCGGCAGCGCGGCGTGGGTGCAGTGCATGACGCCGTACAGGTTGACGCGCAGGTAGCGGTCCCAGCTCTCGGGATCGGTGTCGGCGAAGGGCACCATCGGCGCAAATCCCTCGGCGCCGGCGTTGCCGGCGTTGTTGACGAGGATGTCGACCCCGCCCAGAGCCTCGATGGCCGCCCGGACGGCGTGGCGATCGGTCACGTCGAACGCGGCGCTGCTGGCCTCGCCGCCCCCGTCGCGGACCTCCGCGGCGACGGCGTCGGCGCGCTCGGCCACCACGTCGTTCACGACGACCGACCCGCCGGCGTCCGCGAGCGCCCGCGCCGTCGCCCGGCCGATCCCCTGGCCCCCGCCGGTCACCAGGGCTCGCCGGCCCGCCAGGTCGATGGTGAAGGTCATTGCTGTCGCTTTCCTTTGTTCGCGCTAGGTGGCTTCACGATTGCAGGTAGGCCCCGGCCCTGGGCCGGGGCCTGGTCGATTGTGGGGTCTCGGACGGTTTGGGTGCGCCGGCGTCAAGGGTTCGCTTACGCCGGCCTGCGGCCGCCCTTGACCCCGGCTCGACGGCGGCTCCGTCTGCCCCGAAAATGTGCTCTGAGCTGGGAGTTTGGCTTGATCTAGCTATGCGAACACGTGTACGATGGTGGTCATGTTCGAGGAGCTGGGGGACGCCATCGAGGGGCTCGACATCCCCGCCGACGGTGCCGCCCTGGCGGCCGTGGTGGCCCTGCGGGACCGGCTCGACGCCCGTATCAGCGACGCCGTCGCTCACTGCGACCGGGCCGGGTTGTGGGAACTCGACGGCGCCACCTCCATGACCGCCTGGCTCACCCAGCACAGCCGCATGCCCCGGCCCCGCGCCGCCGCAACGACAGCGCGGGCCCGCAAACTCGCCCGGCTCCCGGTCACCGCCGGGGCGTGGCGGGACGGGACGCTGTCCAGCGGCCAGGTCGACGCCATCGCCGCCACCCTCGACGTCGACACCCTCGGTCTGTTCGCCGACCACGAAGCGGCGCTTCTGCCCACCCTGGTCGACCTGCCGGTCCGCGACGTGGCGACCGCCATGGCGGCGTGGCGCGAATGCGCCACCGTCGAGCGTGACCCCAAACCCGAACCCGCCCAGGCGCTGCACCTGTCCCGCACCCTGGGAGGCCGCTGGCGGCTCGACGCCACCCTCGGTCCCGAGGGCGGCGAACTGCTCGCCACCGCCCTACGCCTCGCCCAGAGCCCCGACGCCCACGGCGAACCCACCCGCAGCGCCGCCACCCGGAGGGCCGACGCCCTCACCGACACCTGCCGGCACTTCCTCGACCACCAACACACCCGCCGCGGTGGCCGCCACCGCCCCCATCTCAACGTGGTCCTCGACCTCGACCGCTACCAGGCGCTCGCCACCGCCGGCGCCGGCACCATCGACGGCACCGACCTCGACCGCACCACCCTCGAACGGTTGCTGTGCGACGCCGCCCTGCACCGGGTCCTCACCCACGGTCGCTCCGCCACCCTTGACTACGGCCGCGCCACCCGCACCATCCCCGCTCCCCTCTACAACGCCCTGGTCGTACGCGACCGGGGCTGCCGCTACCCCGGCTGCGACCGCCCCGCCCACTGGTGCGACGGCCACCACCTCCACCCCTGGCAGGCCGGCGGACCCACCAACCTGCCCAACCTCGTACTCGTCTGCGCCCGGCACCACCACCTCCTCCACAGACCCCACTGGCACGCCAAACTCCTTCCCGACAACACCCTCGAGATCACCGACCCCCGGGGACACGTCCACACCAGCCACCCACCCGGCGCCAACCGGGCACCCCCACTACCACTCCGTCAGTAGGTCGTGGCGTGGACCTCGGACTGTTCCTGGGCCTGCGAGTCGGCGGCGGCGCAGCAAACTCGTTGGCGTGGTGTGACGCGCCGATGCGATCTTCCGCCGGTGCCCCAGGACTACTTCGGCGAGGACGTCGCCGCCCGCTATGACGAGAGCAGCGCGTCGATGTTCGATCCCAAGGTGCTCGGCCCGACGGTCGACCTGCTGGCCGAGCTTGCCGGGGACGGCCGCGCGCTCGAGTTCGCCATCGGCACGGGTCGGGTCGCGTTGCCGCTCGCGGCTCGCGGGGTGCCCGTGGCCGGGATCGAGTTCTCCACCGCCATGGCCGACCGGCTGCGTGCCAAGGATGGTGCGGGACGCATCCCGGTGATGATCGGCGACATGGCGACGACCCGGGTCGACGGCAGCTTCCGGCTCGTCTACCTCGTGTTCAACACGATCGGGAACCTGACGACCCAGGACCAGCAGGTGGCGTGCTTCGTGAACGCCGCGGCCCACCTCGAGCCGGGGGGATGCTTCCTGATCGAGGTCGAAGTGCCCGACCTGCGCCGCCTGCCACCCGGCGAAGACGCCCGCGTGTTCGCCCATGCCCCGGGCTACGTGGGCTACGACCGGTACACCGACCTCGTCGCCCAGCAGGCGACGTCGCACCACTTCGTCGCCGACGGTTCCGGCGTACGCGCGGCCACGACGCCATTCCGGTACGTGTGGCCGTCCGAGCTCGACCTGATGGCGCAGATCGCCGGCATGTCGCTGCGCGACCGGTGGGCGGGATGGGACCGTTCGCCCTTCACCGGCGAGAGCCAGTCGCACGTCTCGGTCTGGGAGAAGACCGACAGCTAGGCGCCGGGGCGGGACCACCTCGGACGTGTCGGTCGTCACGCAGGGTGCGTGCCGGGTGACGTCGAACCCGCGCCGCCTTCATGTTCCGCTGCCTGCATGGCGGCGCGGGCGGCGGACGGCGTCGGGAGAGCTGACGGGCGGATCGGCGGAGTCGAGGAGAGGCCACGAGGCGACGCGGCCGAGATCGCCGCGTTGGTCTGTCGCGCCCGCGCTGGCGACCGCGCGGCGATGACCCAGATCGTGGACCGCTGCGCACCGATGGTCCGGGCAGTCGCCCACCGCTACGTCTCGAACCCCGCGGACGTCGACGACGTCGTCCAGGACGCCTGGCGCTCGCTGGTCGAGCATCTTCACAGCATCCGGTCGCCGGCCGCGACCCGGGCCTGGCTCGTGCAGGTCACCACCCGCGCGGCCTGGCGCAACCGGCGCAAGGTCCTTCGGGTCGCACCGGAAGCCGAGCTCTACGAGCGCGCCGCCGACGACGACACGGCAGAGCTGGGGCTGAGCAACGTCTGCTGCGAGCAGCTGCGGCAACCGCTGGCCGAGGCCGTGCGGGCGCTGCAACCCGCCAGCCGGCACCTGATCGAGCTCCTCGCGGCGGACGAGCCACCCGACTACCGGACGGCCGGCAAGCTGCTGAACCGTCCCATCGGCAGCATCGGACCGACCCGCCAGAGGGCGCTCGAACGACTCCGCCGGCACCCGGCGCTGGCGCGCTTCATGGAGGAGCGTGAGCTCGCTGGCGCCGTTGCATCCTGAGCACGCGCGGCGACGAATACGGCGTATTCCGTCGACGCCGCGGGGCTCTTGCCCTGTGACGGTCGATTCCACTCCTTGGGAGGTGGCCGCATGGTGATCGAGCACACGATCGATGAGCTGCGAGACGTTGCGTTGGATGCCACTGACGCGGCCGGGTACTTCCCGGCGCTCTACGTCCGCGTGACCGAAGACATCGCTGCGGGGATTCGCGCCGGGCAGTTCGACGATGGCGAGCGGATGGACCGGCTGGTCGAGGTGTTCGCCGGCTACTACCTGCGCGCCCGAAGCGCCGAGGGACCCGTACCCCGCTGCTGGCAGGCGGCGTGGGACGTCGGCGCGGACACCGACCTCGTGATCGTCCAGCACCTGCTGTTGGGCGTCAACGCACACGTGAACCACGACCTCGCCCAGGCCATCGTCGAGATCGCCCCGCACTACGGCGGCCTGGAGGCGGTGCGGGGAGACTTCGGCGTCATCAACGACGTCCTGGCCGGGTCGTTCACAGGAGTGATCCGAGATCTCGATGCCGTGTCGCGGTGGGCGAGCGAGGCCGCCGCGCTGGGTGGGGGCCGCCTGTTCAACTTCTCGATGCGGGCCGCTCGGGCGCAGGCGTGGGGTGCCGCCGGGCGCCTCTACCTGTTGGACGGGCCCGCCCGCGGCGAATACGTGCGGGAGCTCGACCGGCTGGTCTCGGTACTCGCTTACCTGGTCACGAGGCCCATCTTCCCGCTGGGGCTCGCCGTCTGGCTGGCGCGCAGATTCGAGCAGCGGGATCCCCGGACCGTGACCCGGACGCTACTGGGAACACGGGGCCGCAGCCGGGTCCCGGGATGACGGCGCCTGCGCGAGAGTGCTACGACGTGCGCGTCCGCACGCCGGCCGACCCGTTGCCGGTCACGCCGGCGTGCCCGCGCGGCAGGCGATCGCCCGCCTGGATCAGGGGTCGCCTGGTGCTCAGGTCGGTCAGCTCGGCCTCGCGCCAGTGCAGGATGCGTCGGGTCGACGGCTCCTTCTCGATCTGGCACGCGAGCCCCTTGAGCAGCGGGTCCCCGCCGAGGATGTCGGCGGCGGCGGCGCACCGCTCCGCCTGATCGCTGTCTCGGGCAACGGCGAGCAGGCTCGAGGCGGTGCGGATCCCCATGGCCCGCAGCTGGCCGATCCGGCTGCTCGACTCGGTGCCTCCCCGGCTGTCATCGTGGCCCGCGCCGTCGTCCACCAGCATCAGGAGCATTGCCTGGTCCGACCAGTCGACCAGGCGCTCCACCGGCATGCGGGTGTTGACCATCATCGACACCAGGTCGGCCTTGGCCAACGAGGGGATGTCGGAGATCCCGTCCGACTCGAGCCGGGCGCTCTCGTAGATGTCGATGCCGTCGACCTGCGTCAGCGCGCGTGGCGTGGCGAACGTCTTGGCGAACGCGCCCCGCACCCTCCCGTCCGCCTTGCCGGGGAGATCGCTGAGCAGCGACGACGTCAGCAGGCCGAGGCCCTGCAGCACCGTGATGGGAACCACGCCGGCCAGGAACGCGATGGCCCACCACACGTTCTCCTGGAGCCCGGATGGCTTGAGCAACACGTTGATCAGGTACGCAATCACCACCACGGTCACGAGGCGCGCCGTGATCTGGTTGTAGAGCTTCGGTCGCAGGTCGCCCTGGAAGTAACCGCGTAGGACCAGGTAGACGGCGAAGAAGTAGGAGCCGAGGAAGGCCATGGTGGCGGCGCTCGGCGTCGGGTCCAGCAGCTCGAAGAACGAGAGCTGCACGCTGTCCTCGGCGGCGCGCGCGTCGGCGGCCGCCGCCTCGGCTGCGGCCGCGGCTTGGCCGCCGCCCTGGGGAAGATCCGGTTCGCTGGTCGAGGTCGTCCGCGAGCCGGTGCTGTGCGCAGCGATGTCCTCGGCCGCGTCTCGGTTCCGAGCCGCCTCGGCGGCGGCGGCCCGGGCATCGGACGCGGACCCGCTGTCCGCAGCCGCCTGGGCCCGGTCGGAGGCCGAGTCGGCGGCCGCCACTACCGTCGACAGCTCGTTGGATCCGGCGAAGTCGAACGACTTGGTGGGGAGGATCAGGAGCGTCCAGCCGAGGCTGATGAGGATCGTCGCCACGATGACCGGCGAGTAGCGCCCAGCCAGGAAGCGCGTGGAGTCGGTCGAGAAGCTCGACGCCTCGCCCAACTGGTCGCCGTAGCGGGCGTCGATGTCGGCCAGCGTCTCCACCTGTGGGTCCATGCGAAAGATGGCCCGGACCCAGCCGCCCCTGATGGTGCCAACCCGCTGGCGGTCGAACTGGAAGTACATCAGCGCCGGGAACAGCGAGAGAACGGCCACGTAGATGACCTGAATCAGCCTCGATACCAACCGACTCTCCATGCCCTGCTTGATGTAGAGGCCGCCCTCCATGACCAGGAAGCTCTTGGCGTCGGTCGCGACGATGATTGCGACCGCCGGAAGGACGGCCCCGACCAGGATCACGACCAGCAGCATGGTGATGTACTTCGTCCGCCGGACGCTGTCGTTGCCGTCGTAGAACGCATCGCCGAGGCCGAACTCGACGTCGGCCTCCTGCGTATCGGCGATGCGGGCCTGCAGGACTCGGTCGCGTTCGCGGGTCGCCGCCAGGTACAGGATGACGACGACAGCGGCGGCGAACACGGCCGTCGCCGCGATCGCCTCGGCCCGGTAGAGGCTCCCGAACACGAGGACGTCGATGATGACGGTCGCAAGCGCCGCCAGCGTCGCGAACCACAGGACGAGCCGGAGCCACACGGAGCTGCAGGTCCGAGTGGACTCGCGGACGCGCACCTGGTGCCGCTGCCGAAGCGGCACCAGGTGGCGGGCGAACGGTGCGAGCCGCCCGCCCTCGAACTCCCGCCGCGCCAAGGGCGCCAGCCACAGGTCCCCGTAGTCGTGGTCATGGACGCGGATGCGGTTCGGCGTCCCGTTCTCCACTAGGTAGTGCTTGCCCGCCCGGATGGCGAAGGTCTCGTTGTACGCCGCCCGGCAACCAGCCGGGACCTTTGCGTCGGGCTGGGCCCGACAGCCGACCGGTTCACTGCGGGTCCGAACCACCGCGGCCTGCTCGCCCTTGTCCGACATCTGGCACCCCGCGTCGTCGCCCAAGTTCGCGGCGCGTACACCAACCCTGAGCCCGCAGCGGGCCGCGTGATACGGGAATGTGCACTCCATCACGCCAGTGCCGACTCTCAGCTCGTGAGCGCCGGACGGACCTTTTCGGCGAACAGCTCGAGCTGGCGTCGTTCGTCGCGGACGGGCCAGATGAACACGCGCTGCACACCGGCATCGCGGAAGGCGGTGAGCTTCTCCGCGAACGCATCCGCCGGACCGACGGGCAGCCGCTCCCGGAGCATCTCCTCCGGTCGGTGGATGGTCGGCGCCAGGCGGGTGCGGAAGATCGCATCGGCTTCGGAGCGGCTGTCCGTGATGTAGCACCACATCGTCGCGAGTGCGTTGGGGAACGCCTCTGCCTCCCTGCCGCCTTCGACCAGGAGGCCCCGCAGCTGCGACCACGCGTCGGCGAACCGGTCGGGGGTCGTGTTGTAGGCCGAGGCCAGCCAGCCGTCGCCGAGCCGTGCGGCGCGGCGGAGCCCGGCGCGGGAGCCCCAGCTTCCGACCCAGATCGGCGGTCCGGCCGGCCGGGCAGGGGCCGGTTGCAGGTCGATCCCTTCGGTGGAGTAGAAGCGACCGACGAACGGCTCGCCGCCCGGCCGCCAGAGCGCGCGGAGTGCCTGGATCGCCTCGTCGAGGCGCGGCCACCGTTCGGCGTAGTCGATGCCGACGGCTGCGTAGTCGCGCTCCGACGAACCGGGCCCCACAGCGACGACGAGGCGCCCACCCGACAGCCGGTCGATCGCGCCCAGCGCCTTGGCGAGCGGGATGGGACCTCGCACGACCGGTAGCGACACCGTCGTGGCGAGGTTCATCTCTCCGGCGTGGCCGAGAGCGACGGCGAGTGCGGTGGGCCCGTCCAGCCACGGCACTGCGAACACCAAATGATCGTTCGCCGACACCGCGGCGAACCCGAGTCGCCTGGCTGTGTCGACGTACTCCGTGAGGTGACCGAGCGAGTAGGGCTGCCCTCCGAAGTCCATCAGCGGAAGGTGGGCGCAGAAGTCCACGCACCCGCCTCAGTAGGCGCCTTGCTGCTCGAACAAACGCCGAGGGTTGGCGACGAGCATGTGCGCCCGAGCTCAGGACGCGACGCAGCGGTTGCGCAGCTCGCCGATGCCCTCGATGTAGCTCGTCAGGAGGTCGCCCGGGTGGAGGAACCTCGGCGGCGTTCGGGCGTAGCCGACGCCCGACGGGGTGCCGGTGAAGATCAGGTCACCCGGCCACAGCGTGACGATGTGGGACAGGCGGCTGACGAGCTCGGGCACCGGGAAGATGAGGTCGGACGTCCGAGCCTTCTGGACCTCCTCGCCGTTGACGGAGCAGCCCAGCTCGAGGTCGTCGCGGTCCGGCACGTCGTCGACGGTGACCAGGAACGGGCCCGTGGGACCGAAGCCAGTGAACGACTTGGCGAGCGACCACTGCGCTGGGGGGCGCCTCTGGACCGCCCGATCGGAGATGTCCTGGCCGACCATGAGCCCGGCGACGTGATCCCACGTCCGCTCGACGGGCACGCGGTGTGCGGTGCGTCCCAGCGCCACCACTAGCTCGACCTCCCAGTCGACGGTCTCGCTGCCGACCGGGATCTCGCTGGTCGGCCCTGCGACGCAGCTGGGGAACTTGGTGAACACGGCCGGCTCCTCGGGCACATCGCGGCCGCCCTCGGCAGCGTGCAGCCGGTAGTTCAGGCCCACGCCGAACACTTGGTGCGGCCGCGGCACCGGGGCCAGCAGGGCCGCGCCCGCCAGCGGGGCCGTCGGCTCCGACGCGCCGGCCGAACGTGCCCACTCGGCGAGCGCGTCCCACTGTTCGAGCGCCGCCACGGGATCGGCGGGGAGGCGGCCTGCGGATGCCGCCTCCACGTCGACCAGTCCGTCGCCGACCACCAGCTGCATCCGCCCACCGACGTTGCCGAAGCGCATGCCGCCAACCTAGGTCACGGCGTCGCAGCGGACGACGAAGCGGTCCCAGTCACTCATCGACCGCGGCGTCGCGGATGTCGTCGGGCATCGAGGCGCCTTCCTGACCGACCCGTTGGTCGCCCGGTGGATGCTACTTCGCCGACAATTCCGCCCCCGCCGGTAGCGTCGGCCCGATGCCACTCGTCGGAACGCCCGTGGCCCGGCGCGAGGACGGTCGCCTCCTCACCGGCGACACCCGGTTCGTCGCCGATCTCGACCTCCCGGGCTGCTTGAGCGTCACGTACGTCACCGCACCGGTGGCGCACGCCGTCATCCGCTCCATCGATGTCGAGGCCGCGCGCTCGGCCCCCGGCGTGGTTGACGTCGTGACCGCAGCCGACCTCGACATCGGCCCGCAGCCGCAGGTCAGCCGCGCCTACCCGCCGGCCATGGCCCGGCCGTTGCTGGCCGACGGCCGCGTGCGGTTCGTGGGCGAGGCAGTGGTGGCCATCGTCAGCGGGACCGAGGCCGATGGCGAGGACGCGGCCGAGCTGGTCGAGATCGACTACGACCCGCTGCCGGCGGTCACCAGCCTCGACGTCGCGGAGCGTGGCGAGGTGCTGCTCTTCCCCGAGGCCGGCACCAACGTGGTGGCGGCCAGGGAGGGCGGTTCCGAGACCATCGGAGACGCGCTGGCCGGCTGCGATGTCGTCGTCTCGGCCACGCTGGTCAACCAACGCCTGGCGCCGTGCCCACTCGAGGGGCGGGCGGGAGCCTCGCTGTGGGGCGACGACGGGCGCCTGGTCCACTGGTCGTCGTGCCAGGGCGCACACCCGGTGCGGGCGCTGATGGCCGAGGTCTACGGCCTGCCACCCGACCGTGTGCGGGTCATCGCCCCCGACGTCGGCGGAAGCTTCGGGGCCAAGGCCAGGCCGCATCCCGAGGAGATCCTGCTCCCCTGGCTCGCCCGCCGCGCCGGGCGGCCGGTCCGGTGGGTGCCGCCGCGCTCCACCGACATGGTCGGCCTGGGCCACTCGCGGGCGCAGCGCCAACGGGTCGAGATCGGTGGCGACCGCGAGGGGACGATCCGCGCCCTGCGTGTCCGGATCGACGGCGATGCCGGCTCGTACCCCATGGTGGGACCGCTGCTCGTCGCCAACACGGCGGTGATGTCTGCGGGCGCCTACCGCATCCCCGAGGTGCAGTGGGCGACCCGGGCCATCGTGACCAACACGACGCCCATCGTCGCCTACCGCGGCGCCGGCCGGCCCGAGGCTGCCGCCCTCATCGAACGGGCGATCGACCTGTTCGCCGCCGAGCTGGGCCACGATCCGGTCGCGGTTCGGCGCGACAACCTGCTGGGCGCCGGCGACTTCCCCTACGACGGCCGGACGGGCATGCGCTACGACAGCGGCGACTACCTCGCGGCGCTGGATGCCGCTCTCGAGGCCGTCGGCTACGACGAGCTGCGCGCGGAACAGGCCGGCCGCAGGGCGGCCGGGGACCCGCACCTGCTGGGCGTGGGCGTCGCGACCTTCGTGGACCGCACCGCCGGCGTACCCGGCTCCGAGTACGGCGCCGTCGAGCTGCGGCCCGACGGGACCATGCGGGTCGTCAGCGGGGCGACGCCGTTCGGTCAGGGCCACCAGACGGCGTGGGCCATGCTCGTCGCCGACAGGACGGGGGTACCGCTCGATCGCATCGAGGTTGTGCACGGCGATACCGACGCCGTGCCGCGGGGCGGCCTCACGGGCGGATCACGTTCGGCGCAGAAGGCGGGGGCGGCCGTCGCCGAGGCGACGGTCGCCCTGGTCGACGAGGCCCGGCAGGTGGCCGCGGAGCTGCTGGAGGCGACCGCCGCCGACGTGCTCCTCGACACCGACACCGGGCGATTCCACGTGGCCGGCGCACCCGCGGCCCGCACCGTGGGCTGGGGCGAGCTCGCCGGCCATGTGGGTGTGGACCGGGCGCTGCAATGCGAGGCCGACTTCGACGGCGACGGGCCCACCGTGCCCTTCGGTGCCTACGTCGCCGTCGTCGACGTCGATCGCGACACCGGCGCGGTTGAGCTGCGCCGGCTGGTGACGGTCGACGACGCCGGCACGATCATCAACCCCACGCTGGCGCTGGGACAGGTCCACGGCGGCCTGGCCCAGGGCGTCGGCCAGGCCCTGTTCGAGGAGTTCGCCTACGACGGAGATGGCAACCCCCAGACGGCCAACTTCGCCGACTATGCACTTCCGTCGGCGGCCGAGCTGCCGTCGTTCGAGTGCGAGCTGATGGAGACACCGTCCCCGAACAACCCGCTCGGCGCCAAGGGCATCGCCGAGTCCGGGACGGTCGGGGCCCCCGTGGCGGTGCAGAACGCGGTCATCGACGCCCTGGCCCACCTCGGCGTTCGCCACATCGACATGCCGCTCACCCCCGAGCGGGTCTGGCGGGCGATGAACAGCGCGGACCGGGCGGGCTAGACCTTCGCCAGGCGCGGCCGACGTCACCAGAGCTGGTCGGTGTACGTGTCGGTGCCGACCACGGTCGCCAGGAACGGTGCCGCGAACGTCACACTGCCGGCGCCGCTCCCTTCGACGCGGTCGGCGTAGGTACGGACCCGATCCCAGGACGACGCGGGATCGCCTTCCAGGAACAGCAGCTGTACGACGCGGTCTGGGCTGCCTCCGCCGGTGCCGAGCGCCATCGGTGCTCGCGGCGCGTCCCCCGACTGGCCGCCCATGGGCATGACCCGCCACGTCGAACCCAGGGCGACGCCACCGCCCCCGTCAGCCTCGAACAGGGCGGGGATTGCGTCGGCCGACAGGCGGGCCACCAGTTCCTCACGGGTCACGCCGTCGGCCGGCTCGACCACCACCACGCCGAGCCCGTCGAAGCCGTGGTCGAGCGCGAGCTCGAGCGGCACGCCATCGGCGTCGCGCTGGTGGCGGGCGACGAGGGAGTACAGCGCGGTGTGAGCGTGCGTCCGCTCGGCGAAGCCCCGCCCGTTGCCGTACAGCCACCGCACCTGCTTGGTCGCCCATGCGAAGTGCTCGGCCTCGTGGCCTTCGTGGACCCAGTAGACGGCCAGGTACGAGCCCGCGTCCACCGGGTCGGCGAAGGGGCTGTCGGCCGGGAACCGCAGGTCCTTCAGCGCCCGAGTGGCGACCCAGCGCCCTCCGGCGAACAGCCAGGGGCCGATCAGGCAGCCGGCGTAGAAGTGATCACGCTCGTACCAGCGGTTGTAGGCGACCTCGTGGCCGCGATGGGGGTCGACCATCGTGAAGAGCATGCTGCCGACCTTGACCGGATAGTCGTCCACTGGCACTCCTCGTCGTCGGTTCGACTGTTTGTATCGTTCGGCAATGGTCACGGGCGTTGCGGGGGATCGCTTCCAGGGCAAGGTCGCCATCGTCACCGGCTCGTCGCGCGAACCGAGCATCGGGCGGTCCACCGCCGTGCGCCTGGCGCGGGAAGGTGCGTTGGTGATCATCAACGGCCGGACCGAGGACGACCTCCGGGCCGCCGAGCGAGAGTTGCGGGACGCGGGCCTCGAGGTCACCGCCGTCGCCGGTTCCCTGCAGGACGAGGGCACGCCGCCCCGCCTGGTGGACGCCGCGGTCGACCGCTACGGGCGCCTCGACGCGGTCGTCAACACCGTGGGCGGGACGCGTTACCAGGGATCGCCGCGGGAGATCGACCGGGCCGCCTACCTGAAGACCGTCGAGCTGAACACCTGGGGCACGATCGCCCTCGTCCAGGAGGCGCTGCGGGGCGGACTGGCCGACGGGGGCGGCGCGGTCGTGAACGTGTCCAGCGGCACCGTCAACAAGACGACGCCGTCGATGATCGCGTACGCCGCCGCCAAGGCGGCGCTCAACGCCGTGACCCGCACGCTCGCGCGCGACCTGGGGCCGCTCGGCGTGAGGGTGAACGCGGTGGCGCCCGGCCTCACCAAGACGTCGGGGACCCGGTCGATGTGGGAGGCCGACGACGGCGCCGCCGCCGGGGGCAACCTCGTGCTCGGCCGCCTCACGACCGCCGACGACATCGCCAGTGCGTGCGCCTTCCTGCTGTCCGACGACGCCGCCTCGATCACCGGCGTCGTCATCGACGTCGACGCCGGCAACCACCT
>JBKOUY010000159.1:0-13614 GCA_046723645.1 Actinomycetota bacterium
CCACCGGTCCGTGCCGCCGCGCCTGCCCGGCGGCCGGCGCGGGTGCCGGCGTGCCCGGTGGCTCGACCGGTTCGCATGCTCGCTCGTCCCGTGGCTTCTCCGGCCCGCATGCTCGCTCTTCCTGTCGCTCGCCCGGCCCGAATGCTGGCAGTCCGGACTGTCCGTGCCGTCTGAGCTCCAGCGTGACCAGTTGCCCGTCCCGCGACCGCGGCGGCCTGCCGGCCAGAGCGGGCCACGCGGAGACTAGTGCGTCCCATGGTGTCCGCGGCGTAGCCGAGTGCCAGCCCGGAGCGGTCGCAGCATCGGACGGCCCCGCGGCCTGCCGCCTGGGTCCCCGCCGCGACCCGCTCCCGGGCGAGCAGCGCCGCGTCCCGCAAGCGTGCCCGGGCGCTGGGGCGTTCGCCGCTTCCCGTGGCAGGCTGGTCGCCACTGGCCGCACGCATGTCGACCGCAACGGCCAAGACACCCCCTCCAACGATCAACACGCAGAGTGTCAGCAAGGCCACGCGAGCCCGGATGCTAATGCCGCCTGAACCTACTTCTCACCCCCCGGACGAGATTCCGAACCCGGTTCGTGACGAGAGCATGGAAGGCGCGGCGACCCGTGCCGGGGACGGGCCGCAGGACCCCGCGTCTCGCCCTGATGGCCCCTCCGGCGACGGGGCCCGGCCGGCGCGCCGCCCGCGCCGGCGCATCTGGCCGATCGCGCTCACGGTCCTGCTCGTGACGTTCGTGGTCGGCGCCGCCACGGTGGAGCTGCCGTACTACGCCTACCGGCCGGGCAGCGTGCGCGACACCGAGCCGCTGATCGCGGTCGCCGACGAGGAGACCTTCCCATCGTCCGGCACGATCAGCTACACCACGGTCTCGCTGCGCCAGGCGACGCTGCTCGGCATGCTCATGGGCTGGCTCGACGACGACGTCGACGTGTTCCCGCGCGAGAAGGTGCTCGGCGATCGCAACGCAGAGGAGAACCGGACCCTGAACCTGCAGATGATGGACACGTCGAAGCAGGTCGCCACCCAGGTGGCGCTCGAACGGCTCGGGCACCCGGTCGATGTCAGCATCACCGGGGAGACGGTGGTCAACGTGCTGCCCGACCTCCCCGCCGACGGCGTGCTCGAGCCCGGCGACACCATCACGGCGGTGAATGGCGAGCGGCTCGACGAGCCCGACGACCTCACGCGCCTGCTCGCCGACGACAGCCCCGGCGACGAGGTGACGATCACGGTCGAGCCCCCCAGCGGATCACAGCCGCGTGACGTCGAGCTGGCCCTGGGCGCCGATCCGGATGATCCTGACCGGGCAATCATCGGCATCGAGGTCACGGGCAGGGGCATCAACTTCGACTTTCCCGTCGACGTCGCCATCGACACCGGCGACGTTGGCGGGCCGTCGGCGGGACTGGCCTTCACGCTGGCGATCATCGACGACCTGACGCCGGGCGACCTGACCGGCGGCGCAGACGTGGCGGTCACGGGGACGATCAGCAGCGACGGCACGGTGGGGCCCGTGGGCGGCACGGGCCAGAAGGCGGCGGCCGTGCGGGCCCAGGGCTACGACGTCTTCCTGGTGCCAACCGCGGACTACGAGGCGGCCCGGCAACACGCCGGAGACGTCGAAGTCATTGCCGTGGACACGCTCGACGAAGCGCTCGCCGCCCTCGGCGACCTGGGAGGGAACGTCGACGAGCTGCCGCAACCCGCCCCGTCGGACGGCTGAGACCGCACTCCACGCGCACTTCGCCACCCTCAGCGGCGGGAAAATCGACCCTCGGCGCGCGGCAGGCCGGAGTCATACGATCGGGGGTCATGCCCCCCGAGCCTTCTCCCCTCGACGCAACGGGCATCGCCCGCCGGCATTTCGCGACCGTGCGGAAGGGCTACGACCCGACCGAGGTGCGTGCCTTCCTCCACGAACTTTCCGAGATCGTCGGACGACTTCAGCGTGGGGAGGCACACCAGCTCGACCGGGCGGAGCGCGCCGAGGCCCGTGCCCAGCTCGCCGAGCAGCTCGACGAGCACCGGCTGGTCGAGCTGCTCGGAGCCGAGACGGCGCGGGTCCTCGAGGCGGCGAGGGAGGCGGCCGGCGACATCCGCGCCAAGGCCGAGGAGTCGGCGGCACGGATGGTCAGGGACGCCCAGGATGAAGCGCACACGATCCTGGAGCAGGCCGAGCGGGACGGCGCCGACCGGAGACGCGAGATCGTGTCCGAGGCCGAGGCGCTGCATCGTGACGCCGAGGCGACCCTCGAGCGGCGCCGGGCCGAGGGCCAGGAGCTGGCCGACGAGATCCGGCGCGCCGTCGAGACCGAACGGGAGCGGATGCTGGCCGAGGGCCAGCAGGCCCGGGCGGTCGCCGAGGCCGACGCCGAACGGCTCCGGGACACCGCCCGCGAACAGGGCCGGCAGCTGATCGCCGAGGCCCAGGCGGTGCGGGAGCGGATGCTCGGCGACCTCGCGCGCCGCCGCCGGACCGCCAAGGAGCAGCTCGAGCGTCTGAACGCTGCCCGCGAGCGCCTGCTGGCGGCCTACGAGGTGGTGCGCCGGACCGTCGACGAGGCCACGGGCGAGCTGACCGTCGCCCTGCCGCAGGCCAAGCTCGCCAGCGAGTCGGCCGCGCGGCGGGTGAGCGAGGCGCCCGAACCGTCGGTCGACGAGCTGGAGGCCGAGCTCACTGTGGCGCGCATGGCGGGCCTGGTGGAGGATCTCGACGGCCTCGACGACGTGGACGTCGACCAGATCGACGCCCTCATCGACCGCCGCCTGGAGACGGCCGACCACCGGCTCGCCGACCAGGAGGCGGGGCTACCCCGCCGGCCGGCCGGTGCCGAGGCTGGGGAGCGCAAGAGCATCTGGCCGTTCCGGCGCCGCCCGGCTGACGAGCGGCCGACGGCGCGGGAGTCGGAGACGTCGGCGACCGCCGAGGCGCTCGAGCCGCCGGCGGCCGTCGCCGAGGTGGCCGACCACCCCGTCGAGCGCAGCCGCGGCATCGACGCTGACCTCGATGGCGGCGAGCCGGCCGCCGAGGTGAAGCCGGTAGGGGGCGACGAGCTCGACCCCGGTGACGATCACGCCCCAGAGGCCGGCATCGGCGCCGGGGACGCCGGGGACGCCGACGTCGGGGCGCAGCAGGCCGCGGACCCCTTGGGCGACAATCCGGGGGACGTGGAGGGGGCGGGCAACGACGACCACGACCAGGTGGAGGAGCTCTTCGCGCGGCTCAAGGCCGACCGCGAGGCGCCGCCATCCGGCGCCGCGGATGGAAACGAGACGCTGGGCGTGGGGGCCACGGCGGTCGCCGTCATCGAGGATCCCCAGGACAGCGGGGACGTCGCGGTCGCGGCCGGCGGTGACGACGACGCAGACGCCGAGGCGGAACAGCTCGATCCCGACGCCGCGGTCCTCCACGATCGCGACACCCACCTCGGACCGGTCGAGCGGGAGCTCGGTCGTCGGCTCAAGCGGGTCCTGGCCGACGAGCAGAACGAGGTGTTCGACCTCTTGCGCCGCGACCGCCCGGCCAGCGTGGACGACGTGGTCCCGGTGGCCGCCGAGCACGCCCAGCGCTACGCCGCAGCCGCCCTGCCCGACCTCGACGTCGCCGCCGCGTCGGGGGCTGCGAGCGTGAATCGACAGGCACGAGGGTCGTGCACAGCCCTGGCGAACGAGCTGGGCCAATCCCTGGTCGAGCCCATGCGCGAGCGGATCGCCCGGTCGTTCGACGAGTGCGACGGCGACCTCGAGGAGGTGACCGAGCGGCTCCGGTCGCTGTATCGCGAGTGGAAGGGACAGCGGATCGGCACCGCCGTGCGGCACTACGCCGCCGCTGCGTACGCCTGGGGTGTCTACGAGGCGACGCCGTCGGATGCGGAGCTGCGATGGCTCGTCGACCGGACCGGCGATGCCTGCCCCGACGCCGACGACAACGCCCTGGCAAGCGGCGTCCGCAAGGGGGAGGCGTTCCCGACGGGCGTGCTGTGCTCGCCGGCCCATCCTGACTGCCGCTGCCTGGTGGTCCCGGTGGGCGTGGGCGGCGAGTCGGGCGGGCCTGTCAGGTCCGGGGGAGCCGCGTCGGGCCGAGGTTGATAGGCCCCGCTCCAACCCTTCGAACAGCTGTCTGTAGGCTCGGCCCTCATGCGAGCCCCCGACGACCTGCCGCGCCGAGCGCCCCGGCGCAAGAACGGCAGGCGCGGGCGCACGCTCCTCATCGTCGGCGTCATCGCTGCGTTCGTGCTGCTCACGTCGCTGCGGGGCATCGCCGGCTTCTACACCGACTACCTGTGGTTCGACTCGCTCGACCAGACGGGCGTGTGGCGGGGGATCCTCGGGGCGAAGCTGATCCTGGCGCTCATCTTCATGGTCGGCTTCTTCCTGCTGGCCTGGTCCAACCTGCTGCTCGCCGACCGCATCGCCCCGCCGTACCGGATGGCCGGCCCGGAGGACGAGCTGCTCGAGCGGTACCACGACATCGTCGACGACCGCATGGGCTGGCTGCGGATCATCATCTGCGCGCTGCTGGCGATCATCGCCGGGTCGGGGGTGTCGTCGGAGTGGAACTCCTGGATCCTGTTCACCAACGGCGGCGACTTCGGCGTCGAGGATCCGCAGTTCCACAACGACATCGGCTTCTACGTCTTCCGGCTGCCCTTCCTGTCGTTCGTGGTCGACTGGCTGTTCGCGTCGCTGCTGATCGTCATCATCGTCACGGCGGTGGCGCACTACCTCAACGGCGGCATCCGGGTGCAGCCGCCGTCGCCGCGGGTGACGCCGCAGGTGAAGGCCCACCTGTCGGTGCTCCTCGCCTTGTTGGCCCTGGTCAAGACGGCCGACTACTGGCTGCAGCGGTTCGAGCTCACGACGTCCACCCGGGGCATCGTCGACGGCGCCAGCTACACCGATGTCAAAGCGCAGCTGCCCGCGCTCAACCTGCTGGTGCTCATCTCGCTGTGCGCGGCGACGCTCTTCGTCGTGAACATCTTCCGGCGCGGCTGGACGCTTCCGGCCGTCGCCGTCGGCCTGTGGATGTTCGTGGCGGTGGTGGCCGGCGGCATCTACCCCCAGTACGTCCAGCGGTTCCGGGTCCAACCGAACGAGTCGGCCCGGGAACGCCCGTACATCGAGCGCAACATCGAGGCGACGAGGGCCGCGCTGCGCCTGTCCGGCGTCACGACCCAGCGGTTCGTTCCCCAGACCGACGCCGCCGACGTGCAGCTCGCCGGAGCCGAGCCGACCGTCCGGAACATCCGCCTCTGGGACCCGGCCGCCCGCCTGTCGGGCCAGACGTTCGAGCAGCTGCAGCGGATCCGCAACTTCTACAACATCAACGACGTCGACGTTGACCGCTACACCATCGGCGGGCAGCCGACGCAGGTGAACATCGGCGTCCGGACGATCAACCCCGATGGCGTGCCCGGAGACTCGTGGGAGGCCGCGCACCTCGCCTACACCCACGGGTACGGCGTGGTGATGGCCCCATCCAACGCCGCCGAGGGCAACGAGCCCGAGTTCGTGCTGGGGGAGATCCCGCAGACGGAGGCCGAGGGCCTCTCGCTCGACCAGCCGGGCGTCTACTTCGGCGAGGACCTCGACGGCTACATCGTGGTCAACACCAACCGCGACGAGATCGACTACCAGAACGAGAACGGCGACACCGAGTTCACGACGTACCGGGGCGCCGACGGCGTCGAGGCCAACTCGGTGGTGCGCCGGGTGGCGTTCGCCCTGCGCTTCGGCGACCTCAACCCGCTGATCTCCGACTTCATGACCGACAGCTCCCGAGTCGTCTACGTGCGGGACGTCGTCGACCGGGTGACCAAGCTCGCGCCCTTCCTCCAGGCCGACAACGACCCGTACCCGGTGCTGGTCGACGGCCGGGTGCAGTGGGTGGTCGACCTGTACACGACGACGTCCCGGTACCCCTACGCACAGATGGCCGACACCGATCAGGTGTCGTCGTCGAGCGGGCTGAACCACCGGTTCAACTACGTGCGCAACTCGGTCAAGGCCACCGTCGACGCCTACGACGGGACCGTCACGTTCTACGTGATGGACGAGGACGACCCGATCATCAACGCATACCGGGACGCGTTCCCCGACCTGTTCTCCGACGACGCCCTGCCGGACGAGCTGGCGGCGCACCTGCGCTATCCCGAGGACCTGTTCCGCATCCAGACCTCGGCCTATGGCCGCTACCACCTCGACGATCCCGACGAGTTCTTCAACCAGAACGACGCGTGGCGGGTGGCCCGCGACCCGGGCACGGCCGGCGCCGACCCCTCCACGCAGGTCACCAACGAGCAGGGGCAGGTCACCGGTGCCCAGGCGCCACGCATCGCGCCCTACTACCAGTTGCTCCAGCTCCCGAACGAGTCGGGCCAGGTGTCGCGCGAGGCCGAGATGGTGCTGATGCGGCCGTTCGTCCCGTTCAGCGAGGACGACCGCAGCCAGAAGCTGACGGCCTTCATGGCGGCGCGCATGGACCCCGACCACTACGGCAAGCTGGTCGTCTACCAGCTGCCGGCGAACGCTTTACCGGACGGCCCCGGCCTGGCGGCGGCGGCCATACGCGCCGACGAGAACGTCGCCCGGGACCAGACCGAGCTGGGCCAGCGCGGTTCTCAGGTGCTGTACGGCAACCTGCTGCTGGTGCCGGTGGACAACGCGTTGCTCTACGTCCAGCCGTTCTACGTCATGTCGGACGACGAGACCCGTCAGCTCCCGCAGCTCGAAAAGGTCATCGTCAACTACGGCGAGACCGTGGTCATCGAGGACACGCTGCAGGAGGCCCTCGTGGCACTCTTCGGCGAACGCGTGGCGACCCAGGAACGCCCCGGCGCGGAGGGCGAGCAGCCGCCGGAGGCGCAGCCACCGCCCGAGCAGGGGGGCACGGCGAACGACGACGCGGCGCGCCTGCTCACCCAAGCGGACAGTTTGTTCGACCAGGCCGACGCCGCCCTGGCCGACGGCGACCTCGCCACGTTCCAGGAGCGCCTGAACCAGGCACGCGAGCTCGTGGCGCAGGCGAACGAGCTTCTCGCCGGCTCGTCCGGCTCGTTGGGCGACGAGTCGACGACCACGACCTCGTCGACGACCACCACCGAGCGAGAGACGTCACCGGCGTAGGCCGGGGTGCGACGCGTCCCCCCAGGGTTGGCGGGTCGGTGGGCGACCGGTAAGGTGAGTCTTCCCAACGACGCGGGGTGGAGCAGTCTGGTAGCTCGTCGGGCTCATAACCCGAAGGTCGCGGGTTCAAATCCCGCCCCCGCCACCAACTGAAGGCTGAAGGCCCGGGTCAGCGACCTGGGCCTTCGCAGTTCCGAGCGGCTTCTACCGGGTCAGCCGGTCTTCTTCCGGTTCTTCAACCGGTTCGCCTCTACCGGCTGGGTCAGGAGCTTGCTGACGGCGTGGACCGCTCGTGTCTGCATTGGGTCTGCGACCGGGTGAGGATCTCGACGTTGCCGTTGCCCCCGTGGAGGCCCTGCTCGACCTGGGATACCGCGGCTGGCGGGACCGGGTGACCTGGCGTCGACGCGCTCGTTCGGTGGCCGAGACCGACGCGGTCGACCCGCCGGGCACCTCGTGGCGTGACCGCCCCAAGTCCGATCGGGGGGCACGGCGTTTTCCTCGTCGGGGACATGGTCGCAGCACCCGGGCCTGCTCAGCGAGGTCACAGCGGTGTCGGCCACCTCCGCGGCGCGGGGTGTCCTTGAGCTGGTGTCGTTGGAACCATCGCACGCGGGTGACATGGCATCACGCTACGTAGCCCGTCGGAAGGGCCAGATGTCCGTCGTTGTGTACGTCACGATTCCCAGTGTCGGTGAGAACTCCAGTTAGGCCGTGCGGCGCTTCTTGCCGGTGCGCCGTTGGCTCGATCTGTTGGTGTCGACGGCGGATGTGCGAGTGATGGCGGGCAGGATCATGTCGAGTGTGGCCGTGAGCTGCTCGCCGAGGGCCAGCTGATCGGTTTCGTCGAGAACCCACCGGTAGAGGACTCCGAGGTACGCGTCGAAAAGGATGAGGGCGACACGATCGGGATCGACGCCGCGGGGGATGTCGCCGGCTCGTTGTCCAGCGCGCAGGCTGTCGGCCACGAACTGGAGTGCGTCCGATTCATCAGCGAGCAGTGGGCCTCCAGCGCGCTGCCAGGCGCGCACCATGGCACGTCCGGTCGCGGGGTCGTCCTCGTAGAGGTCGGCGAGCACGCGAAACGCGTGGCGGAGCCGGCTTGCCGACTCGACAGTGTGCTGGTCGTCCTCGGCGAGGGCCTTGGCGAACTCGGCTCGCATTCGTCCGAACCACTCGAAGACGATGTCTTCCTTCCGGGCGAAGTAGTTGAAGACCGTCGCCCGTGACACGTCTGCGCGCTCGCCGATCTGCTCCATCGTGGTCGAGTCGTATCCGTGGGTGGCGAACAGGGCGACGCCGCTCTCGAAGATGCGTTCCCTGGTCTCCAGCTTCTTGCGTTCACGGCGGCCCACCCTGGTGGGGCTCACGACGTGGTCAGGCGTCGACACGTTGACAACTCCTAGACTACAGTCGAAAAATATATCCGATTCCAAGTGTAGATAGGGATCCACCTGGACAGGGTGGCGTATCGAACACACGGGGAAGGAACTGACGGTGGCAGCAGCGGAGATGACCCTCGACGCGCGTCGCTTCTTCCTCGCCGAGGGCACGCGCACTGCTGTCCTCGCGACCACCCGTGAGGACGGCAGGCCTCATGCCGTACCGATCGCGTTCGTCCTCGATGACGACGACATCCTGTTCCTGACCAACGCCGAGACGGTGAAGGGTCGTGATCTGTTGCGCGATCCTCGGGTGACCCTCGTGGTCGACGACGAGTTGCCGCCCTTCGCGTTCGTGATGATCGAGGGTACGGCGGTCGTGTCACGAGATGTCGGAAACGTCGAGCAGCTCGCTCGGCGGATCAGCGAGCGCTACGACGCCGGCGAGGGAATGGAGGAGTTCGTGCGGTTCGCTCGCGAGGAGCTCGGGATGGTGGTCCGTGTGGCGCCGGACAGGATCGTCGCTCTCGAGCGCCTGGGTGAGCATTGAGGCGACCGCGGGACCTGGTGCGTTGATCGTGGAAGCCGGGACGACGCAGCCGGGGCCCGCTATCCGGTCGGGTCTCTCGTTGCCGCTGTTCGATGAGCTGTCGGACCCGTTGGCCGTCATCCGTCTGGCTGCCGACGCGGAGGCGGCGGGCTGGCACGGCGTCTTCGTGTGGGACCACCTGCGCTGGGAGGCGCCGGTGCGCAGCGTTGCGGATTCGTGGATCGTGCTCGCCGGGCTCGCTGCTGTGACCGAGTCGATGCGTCTCGGTCCGATGGTCACGCCGCTGCCACGACGGCGACCGGTCAAGGTTGCGCGCGAGACAGCGACATTGGACGTGCTCAGCGGCGGCCGTCTCACCCTCGGCGTCGGGATCGGCGAGAACCGCTTCGGTCGCGAGTTCTCGAAGACCGGGGAGGAACTCGACGAGCGGGCGCGGGGCCGGATGCTCGACGAGGCCCTCGAGATCCTCACCTCCGCCTGGAGCGGTGAGCCGGTTCACTACCACGGCGACCACTACACGGTCGACGACGTCCAGTTCCTCCCGCGACCGGTCCAGCGACCCGGCGTCCCGGTGTGGATCGCCGGCTTTGCCGGCAACGCCAGGCCGATGCGCCGGGCCGCCCGGTACGACGGGTTCTTCCCGGTCAATCTCGAGCATCCCGACCAGCTGGCCGAAGTCGTCGCCACAGTCACCGAGCTGCGAGAGGATTCGACCGCGCCGTACGACTTCGTCGTCAGCCTCCCGGTCGACGTCGATCCACGCCCGTGGCAGCAGGCGGGTGCCACGTGGTTGCTTCGGGGCTTCGAACCGGAGCGGGTGTCGTCGGATCAGGTGCGCGGCGTGCTTCGCGATGGCTAGCCACTCACGCCGGTCGCTCCGCTTGAGCCGGTGGCCCCACTCGGCCTGGCCGGGTCTGCCCTGAGGTCTGGTGTTCCGGTGGCCCCCTTGGTCCCTCGCCAAGAAGGCGAATCGAAGGGCAAAAGCGTAAATCCCAATGACGCCGACGATGCGGCGGATGGCCGACTTTCAGAAGCGAGAAATCAGGGAAGAGGCCAACGGTTGTTCGAGCAACTGGAAGGGGAGGCAATCATGAGTCAGGGCGATGGGTCTCGGGATCGATTGGAACCGACAAGCGCGCACACGCTCAAGCCAGACGAGGAGGAGGCGTTCGCCGCCGAGGCCAGCGCCTGGCTGCGTGACACCTCGACACCGACAGCCTGGGACGCCGCATTGCAGCTTCTTCAAAAGGAGTCGGCTACCTACTGGCTCGCGACGGTCGGTTCCAACCGCCGGCCGCACCTCGTCCCCCTCTTGGCCGTATGGGATGACGGGCGCCTGTTCTTCAGCGCCGGCGCAACGACGCGGAAGGCCAGGAACCTCGACCACGACCCCCACTGCGTGATCAGTGTCGAAGTCGAGCAACTCGATCTCGTCGTGGAGGGAACGGCATCGAGAACGCGCGACACGGGCACGCTCGAACGCGTGGCAGCGGTCTGTGCGTCAATGTATGGATGGCACGTGGTCGTGAACGACGGGCGCTTCGATGGCGTCGCCGGTGCGCCGACGGCCGGACCACCCCCATACGACGTCTACGAGGTGACCCCGACGACCGCGTTCGCGTTCCCCCTCGACCCGACCGTCACCCCGACGAGGTGGCGATTCGCATCGTCGTGAGCGAGCGGGGGACGTGCGGCACCCCGCTACGCCCGCAACAGAGTGACACGCGGCGCAGCGAGACACCGTCCGGAGCCCCTGATCGTTCGCCACCCAGCGAGGAACACCGGCTCAGCCTCGATGCGCAGACGACCAAGGAGCGAATCGTGACGACACGACAACTGACGTTCACACGAATACAGGACACGACCGCCGATGATTGGGCAATCATCGCCACGAGGCCCGACACGAAGCTCTTCGAAGAGCTGCCAGACCGCCTACTCGGTGCCCTGCGGTTCCAAGAGAACGTGGACTTCTACACCGTCAACGGTCTCGAGCACTCGCTGCAGGCAGGCACACGGGCACTTCGCCACGGACGTCCCGCCGAGTACGTCGTCGCCGCGTTGCTCCACGACGTCGGTGACCTCGTCGGCCCGCGGAACCATGCCGCAGTCGCGGCGTCGATCCTTCGCCCGTACGTGTCGGAGAGAATCGCGTGGATCGTCGAGCACCACACGGTGTTCCAGTTCAACCACTTCGGACACCACATCGGCATCGACCCCGACATGCGCGACGCTTACCTCGGCCATCCCTATTACGACGACACAGCCGAGTTCGCCGACCTCTACGACTCAGAGAGCTTCGATCCGTCGTACGACTCGTTGCCACTCGAGGAGCTCGAACCCTTGTTGCGTCAGGTGTTCGACTCACGTCAGCGATCGCCCTTCGAGCTGGTGAACAGGGACCCTTGACGTACCAGCTGCTCGGGTGGCGCCAGGATGCGGACGGCACCACTGCCGTCGACCCACACCGCGATGGCGATGGCAATGGCATGGTCGGCCAGCGAGTGGAAGCAGCGATCCCCACGGCGACCAGGCTGCCGTCGCAGGTGGTTCGCCGACTGGCGGAGACCATCTGTGCCTACCCGGCAATGTTCGAGGTCGCTCGGGCCGAGCGGGTAGCCGACCGGCGTCCGCTCGTGCAGTGGCTGCTGGCGATGTCGTTCAGCCTGGAATGAGTGACTGCGGGGTGGCCGCAACGCCCGTCTGTGGCTCCCTGCAGAAGCCGCTGTGGCGCCGGCAAGCACGGTGACCGCGACCTCCGCGGCGCTCAATTGCAGGATCGACAGGTAGCATCGGGGATCCGGTCGTCACAAGGACGGCCGGCAAACTGAGAAGAGCAATCTGTGACAACTGGAACTGTGAAGTTCTTCAATTCCGAGAAGGGCTTCGGCTTCATCTCGCGCGAAGGCGCTGACGACGTCTTCGTGCACTACTCGAACATCCAGGGGAACGGCTACCGGTCCCTCGACGAGGGGCAGCGCGTCGAATTCGACGTCGCCCCTGGTCGCAAGGGTGAGGAAGCGCAGAACGTCCGCGTCATCTGACGCGCTCCAACCGCACCACCCTGGAGCCGCCGGCCCGACCGGCGGCTCCGTCGCGTCGGGGCCATGGGAGGTGCGGGCGCCGCACGGCCGGGCGCTCCCGAGTGGACGACCCGACCGAGATGAGCTGACGCTGCTCCATCGTGGTGGGGGAAGGCTCGATGAGCGATGGGCTGGTGAACGTGTGGCGGGACACGGCGGGCTTGCGCGCCGCTGAGCCACGCTTAGGGCGTCGGCGTGCGGTGACGAGCACGTCGGATTACCGGCTCAGCAACGGTCGCGCCCCGAGTGGACGGCTGGTGCAGCCCACCCTCGGGTGGCGAGGCGCTCAGGACACGAGTGTCGCGGGGCGGTGGGGTTGATCAGCGCCGGGTGGCGGCCTTGGTCGGCCGTCGTCGGTCCACCGGGCTGATCCCTTCGCGGTGTTCGTCGCTGCCGACGAGCACGTCGAGCAGCTCGCCGATGGTGCGTTGACGGTTGATCGGGTCCCGGAGTGGCAGGTCGGTTTGGATCCGGTACTGGTTGCGACGACCGTTGCGGTCCTTGACCACGTAGCCGGCGTCCACGAGGTCGGTGATGATGGCGTGGGCTCTGCGCTCGGTGATTCCCACGCTTGTGGCGATGTCGCGGAGGCGCGCTCCGGGGTCGGCGGCGATGCACAGCAGCGCCCTGGCGTGGTTCGTGAGGAAGCTCCAACTCCCCATGGGGCAGAGCATACATGTATTCTAGAAACGGATTGCATGTTTTGGGGCTCGCCGGTGTAGCCTCTGCGGCAGCCGCTGGAACTGGCTGTCGTCGACGGTGAGTGTCCAGCCGCAGAGGACGGAACTCACCATGGAGATCCCTGGCCCGCGGTCATCGTCGGCGTTGGCCTCGGGTTCCTCAAGTGGCAGGTGCGAAGCGCGCACTGGTCGAATCGCACTCACAACAAGGACGCGGGGATGCTGAACCACCACCTCGACAGTGCGGGCGGTGCCGCTTGATGTTCGAGGGTGATCCCACTCTCCACGCGCCGGCTGTGCCGGACTGGTGGGTGTGCCCGCCTTGTCGAGCCGCGCTGTTCGGTCGGGATGCAGACCCGAACGAGGTGACCCCTTGTCGCTGGACCGGCGGCGCGTCGTGACGGCCGAGGGATCGACGCCGGTCCCCGGCTGTTCCCGCGCCGGTTCCGTTCCGACGCATTCTGCCCGCGGCGGGGGGTTGGAGGTCGCCCAGCGTGTCTGGCGGCGCAGCCTCGAGCTGGCTGGCCCCGGCCGCCGCCTCCACCTGCCCGACCAGGCGCTCGCGCTCGCCCGCACGGCGGGTCATGATCCCGACACCATGACCCACGCCTTGCGTCTCGGACGCTCCCAGGCGAGCCACCCGTCCAGCGACAGGACGACCCGCGGCGGCGTTCGGCTCCTGGAGCGAGCCATCGCCTACCTGGGGGTCAGAGCGCTGTCGGGTGAGATCACCAGAACCAGGCGTCGCCGCGGCCCGACCCCTCGGGCCCGGGTTGCGATCCCCATCGTTCGCCAGGG
>JBKOUY010000009.1:0-62071 GCA_046723645.1 Actinomycetota bacterium
CCATCCCTCCGCGTGCTCGTGCAGGGCCGTGGCGGTGCGGGGCGACAGCCCCAGTCCGAGGGAGTCGTTGAGAAACCGCCTGGTCTCCTGGGCCGTGAACGCGAGGTCGGCCTCGCGCAGCTCGAGCAGCTCTCCCCGGGCGCGCAGCGTGCCGAGCGGGAAGGGAGGGTCGACGCGACTCGAGACGACGATGTGGACGTTCGCGGGCTCCCGGGTCAGGAACAGCTCGACCGACCGGTGGCACGCCGAGCTGGTGATCACGTGGTAGTCGTCCAGCACCAGCACGACGTCGCTCTCGAGCGACGCCAGCTCGTTGAGCAGCCGGGGGACGATCGCATCGACGAAGTCCTGCTCCCCGAGGATGCCCGCCGGCGGCGTCAGCGGGGCGGCCGGCTCGATCGCCTGCAGCGCGGCGACGACGTAGTTCCAGAAGAGCATGGGATCGTTGTCGGCGGCGTCGAGCGACACCCATGCCAGCGGGAGCTGGGCCGTTCCCCCCCATTGGCCCAGCAGCGTCGACTTCCCGAACCCGGGGGGCGCGACGACGAGGATGGGTCCGCCATGCGAGGAGAGGCGGCGGAGGAGCGCGGCCCGCTCGATCGTGGTCGACGGCAAGCGCGGCACTCCCAGCTTGGTGCCGAGCAGCACGGGCGCCGCCGGTTCCCGTGGCCTCCCGCGCCGTCGCGTGGATCCCCCTGCCACGCAGGCAAGTCTGCCACGACGGCCCTAGTCATACTGGCCCTACCGGCGACCGGTCTCGCGTCGCGGGATGGCGGCGCGGCTGGATGGGATCGCCGGCGGATCAGGGCGACGCCAGGGCGCTCCTGGGATGCTCGGGGAACACCGTCGACCAGTCGTCCCTGATGCTGATCACGGTCCAGCCGTGCGCCCTCGCCTGATCGGGCCGCTGGCCGCCGCGGCCACGCCGGCGGCGACCAGCGTGGACGCCGTGAGCGTGGCGATGGTCGAGGTGGTGCTGACGCTCAGGACGCGGGAGCCGCCCAGCAGGGCGTACACGGCCATCGGCACCATGCACGTGTAGAGGCCCACCTGCACGGGCAGGTCGGCGATGGTCGCGTAGGCCATGGCCTGCGGCACCACCACCAGGCCGGCGGTGAGGCCACCGACGATGTCGGCGCGCAGCCACGCGCCGCGGTACGTGCGCAGCCAGCCGATCGAGGGGACCACAGCCTGGCTGCGCACGCCGGTCCGCGCGTTGCGCGTCTAGGCCGCGCTCACGCGGTGTCGAACTCGTCGGTGGCCGCCAGCAGGGCCCAGATCACCGTCATGTCGATCGCCAACACCACGAGCGCCCAGATGGGGGCGACGAAGATCATGAACACTGCCAGCGCCGCGCTGATCGCCGCCCACAGGACGCCGAGGATCTGGCCCATCGGGTGACGGACGAAGATCAGGTAGGCGGTGATGAGCTGCAGCACCCCGATGATCAGCCAGAACCATCCCCACGCAGTGATGTTGACGCCGAACAGCACCTCGTTGAGCGCTTCGGTCTGGTCGTCCTTGCCGATGGCGGCGATGCCGCTCAGGATGTTCCAGATGGCGACAATCGCGGCAACGACGCCTGCGAACGTGACCCAGCCACTGCGGAACCGTGTGGTTTCCACGTGCACCTCCAGGAGTGATGTACGGACGCACCGTGCCGCCTGGGGTGCCCGATTGCCTCACCCCCGCCGGGTGACGACCCGTCCAGGGCCCGTCCCGAGCATGGGCCGATGAGCACGAGCCGACCGACGGTCGCCGCCGACGGGGCCGCTCCCGGCCCGCCCCCCGACGCAGGGATGGCCTGGGTCCCCGGCGGCACGTTCGTGATGGGCTCGGACCGGCACTACGCCGAGGAGGCACCCGCGCATCGCGTGACCGTCGAGGGCTTCTGGATGGACCGGTGCGCGGTCACGAACCACGAGTTCCGCCAGTTCGTCGATGCCACCGGCCACGTGACGGTGGCCGAGCGGGAGCCCGACCCGGCCGACTACCCGGGCGCCGATCCCGCGCTGCTGGTGCCGGCGTCAGCCGTGTTCCGCAAGCCCCGCCGGCCCGTTGACCTCGGCAACCCCTACAACTGGTGGATCAACGTCCCCGGCGCGTCGTGGCGCCATCCCCGGGGTCCGCAGAGCTCGCTCAGGGGCCTCGGCGAGCACCCGGTGGTGCACGTCGCGTGGGCCGACGTCGAGGCGTACGCCGCGTGGGCGGGCAAGGCGCTGCCCAGCGAGGCCGAGTGGGAGCGCGCTGCGCGCGGCGGGCTCGAGGGAGCGGACTACGCCTGGGGCGACGAGCTCACCCCCGGCGGCAGGCACATGGCCAACGTGTGGCAGGGCGAGTTCCCGCTGCGCAACGAGATGCTCGACGGCTACGAGTACACGGCGCCGGTCCGCTCGTTCCCGCCCAACGGCTGGGGCCTGTTCGAGATGACGGGCAACGTGTGGGAGTGGACCGTCGACTGGTACCAGGGCCACGGCGAGGTCGCCCACGCCTGCTGCACGCTGGACACTCCGCGGGGCGGTGACCGTGAGGCGAGCATCGACGGTGCCGACCCGGCGCGGGTTCCCCGCCGGGTGATCAAGGGTGGCTCGCACCTGTGCGCGCCGAACTACTGCCGGCGCTATCGCCCGGCGGCACGCATGGCGCAGGCCGTCGATACGGCCACATCGCACGTCGGCTTCCGCTGCATCGTGCGGGCGTGAGCGCCGGGCGCGGGGAGCGCGCCGGAAATCGCTTGCGCGGCGGGTGGCGGCCGGGCTGACCTGACGGCCGCACCGCCCAACGGGCGGTGCCATAGCGAGCGGACGGAAGGTGGTGACCGATGCCCAGGTTCACGAGCGCCGGGCGTCGCGCGCCCGGGTGGTCCGTCCGGCCTCCGCGCTGGCTTTCCTGAGAGGGTCCAGCCCCGGCCACTGAGACGGCGCCCCGGCGGACGCGACGCGGTCCATCGTCCTGCTGTCTCGGAGGTCTTCCCTTGTCGCGCGATCAGCGCATCTCCCGCCGGCGCTCGCCCACATCGTTCCGGTGCCGCAACTGTCGGCTCGACGTTCCCGTCGACGCGCCGGGCACCGCCCACCGCAACCACTGTCCCAACTGCCTGTGGAGCCGCCACGTCGACGACTCGCCGGGCGATCGGGCCGCGCTCTGCGGCTCGTCGATGGAGCCGATCGCCATCTGCGTGCGCGGCGCGGGCGAGTGGGTCCTGGTCCACCGCTGCCTCGGCTGCGACATCGTGCACCTCAACCGCATCGCCGGCGACGACAACCCGTTGCTGCTGGTGCGCATCGCCGTCGGCCCGCTGGCGCAGCCGCCCTTCCCGCTCGACGTGCTCGGTCGCCTATGACGCCTACAGGTCGAACCGGCGGGGGTCGGTGCACTCCGGGTCGATGCCGTAGTGCGCGATGGCCTCGGCCACCGTCTCGGCCTTGACCTCGCCGTGCTGGGCAAGTGCCCACAGCGTGGCCACGACCACGTGCCGCATGTCGATCTCGAAGAACTGCCGCAGCTTCTCGCGGGTGTCGGAGCGGCCGAAGCCGTCGGTGCCCAGCGGCACGAACGGCTGGCGCACCCAGCGCGAGACCTGGTCCGGCACCGCCTTCATGAAGTCGGTCACCGCGACCACCGGCCCGCCCTCGGCGCCTAGCAGCTGGGTGACCAGCGGCGTCCGAGGCGGCTCGGTGGGGTGGAGCCGGTTCCAGCGTTCGGCCGTGAGCGCCTCCTCGCGCAGCCGCTTGTAGCTGGTCGCCGACCACAGGTCGGCGCCGACGTCCCAGCGCTCGGCCAGCTCTGCCTGCGCAGCCCGGGCCGCACCCTGCGCCGTGCCCGAGAACAGGATCGTCGCCCGGTGCGCCGGCCCGTCGGGCGCATCGGCCCAGCGGTACAGGCCCTGGATGATGCCGTCCTCCACGCCTTCGGGCATCGGCGGCATCACGTAGTTCTCGTTGTAGAGCGTGAGGTAGTGGATGACGTCGCGCTCGTCCACGAGCATCTCCCGGATGCCGTGGCGGATGATCGTCGCCATCTCGTACGCGAACGCCGGGTCCCACGCCTCGACCGTCGGATGGGTCGAGGCCAGGATCAGGCTGTGGCCGTCCTGGTGCTGCAGGCCCTCGCCGAGGAGTGTCGTGCGGCCGGCGGTGGCACCCAGCAGGAAGCCCCGGGCCCGGGAGTCGTTGGCCGACCAGATGAGGTCGCCGACGCGCTGGAACCCGAACATCGAGTAGAAGGTGAAGAACGGCAGCATGGGCACGCCGCGGTGGGCGTACGAGGTGGCGGCGGCGATGAACGACGCCATCGACCCGGCCTCGGTGATGCCTTCCTCGAGGACCTGGCCGTTTTTGGCCTCGGTGTACGACAGCAACAGCTGGGCGTCGACCGGCTCGTAGACCTGGCCCTGGGCGGCGTAGATCTTGAACTCCTTGAACAGTGCGTCCATCCCGAAGGTGCGGGCCTCGTCGGGGATGATCGGAACCACCCGGGGGCCAAGCTTGGGATCACGGCACAGGTTCCGCAGCAGGCGGGTGAACGCCATGGTGGTCGACACCTCCTGCTTGCCGGACCCGGCCAGGACCTCGGCGAACGGCTTGTCCTCCGGCATCCCGAGGGCCCGCTTGGTGGTGACGACGCGGCTGGGCAACGGCCCGTCGAGCGCCTTGCGGCGGTCCATGAGGTAGCCGTTTTCGATCGTGCCTTCGTCGAAGCGGATGTACGGCGGCTCCTTGTCGTCGGCCAGCGCCTCCTCCGGGATCACGTCCTGGAGGTAGAGGCGCTCGCGGAGAACCCGCAGCTGGTCGACGGTCATCTTCTTGATCTGGTGGGTGGCGTTGCGGCCCTCGACGTCGGGGCCGAGCGTCCAGCCCTTGATGGTCTTGGCGAGGATGACGGTTGGCGCCCCCGTCTGCTCGGCGGCGGCCTTGTAGGCCGAGTAGAGCTTGCGGTAGTCGTGCCCGCCGCGGGGGAGCGTGCGCAGCTCGTCGTCGGACAGGCGCTCGACCATCTTGCGCAGCCGCGGGTCGGGCCCGAAGAAGTGCTCGCGGATGTAGGCACCCGACTCGACGGCGTAGCGCTGGAACTCGCCGTCGACGGTGGTGTTCATCTTGTTGAGTAGCACGTGGTCGCGGTCCTGCATCAACAGCTGGTCCCACTTGGAGCCCCAGATGACCTTGATGACGTTCCAGCCGGCACCGCGGAAGATGGCCTCCAGCTCCTGGATGATCTTGCCGTTGCCTCGCACCGGCCCGTCGAGGCGCTGCAGGTTGCAGTTCACGACCCAGATGAGGTTGTCGAGTTGCTCGCGGGCGGGAAGCGACAGGGCGCCGAGGGTCTCCGGCTCGTCGACCTCGCCGTCGCCGACGAAGCACCACACCCGGCTGCCGCTGGTGTCGTCGATCTTGCGGTTGTGGAGGTACCGCAGGAAGCGGGCGTGGTAGATCGAGTTGAGCGGGCCAAGGCCCATCGACACAGTCGGGTACTCCCAGAAGTCGGGCATGAGCCGCGGGTGCGGGTAGCTCGCCAGCCCGGCGCCGTCGACCTCCTGGCGAAAGCCATCGAGCTCCTGCTCGGTGATCCGGCCCTCGAGGAAGGCCCGGGCGTAGATGCCGGGTGCCGCGTGGCCCTGGATGTAGACGGCGTCGCCGGCGAGGCCGTCCTCCTTGCCGCGGAAGAACCAGTTGAACCCGACGTCGTAGAGGGCCGCCGAGGAGGCGAAGGTCGACAGGTGCCCGCCGATGCCCTCGGCGTGCTTGTTGGCCTTGATGACCATGACGGCGGCGTTCCACCGGATGTAGGCGCGGATGCGGCGCTCGAGGTCCTCGTCGCCCGGGAACCAGGGCTCCTCCTCCGCCGGGATGGTGTTGACGTACGGCGTCGACACGGTGGCCGGCGTGCCCACCTGCAGCTCGCGGGCGCGCTCGAGCAGCTTGGACATCAGGAACCGGGCACGGGTCTTGCCGTGGGCGTCGACGACCGCGTCGAGGGAGTCGAGCCATTCGCGGGTCTCGGAGGGGTCGGTGTCCGGAAGCTGGTGGACGAACCCGTCAATGATCATGGGTCCATGCTGGCACCGCCGTGACCGAATCGAAACGAGTCGGCCGCAGGCCGACTCCACCACGGGGTGGCGGGTGGGGGTCGGGCCGGAACGAGTCGGCCGACGGCCGACGCCACCACGGGGCGGCGGGTGGGGGTCGGGCCGGAACGAGCCGCCCCATCGGGGGCCGCATAGGGTGCCGACGTGCCCGCCATGCCGACGACGCCCGCCATCGTGTTCACCGACGGCGCCTGCCTCGGCAACCCCGGGCCGGGGGGGTGGGCCTGGGCCGAGGAGGGCGGCGCCTTCGCATCCGGCCACGAGCCCTCCACCACCAACCAGCGCATGGAGATCACCGCGGCGTACGAGGCGGTGCGCGCCCACCCCGGGCCGCTCGAGGTGGTGAGCGACTCCGCCTACGTCGTCAACTGCTTCCGCGACCGCTGGTGGGAGGGGTGGATCCGCCGGGGCTGGGTCAACTCCGCCCGTAAGCCGGTGGCCAACCGCGACCTCTGGGAACCGTTCGTCGAGCTGGTGCGGGCCCGGGGCGATGTGACCTTTCGGTGGATCAAGGGCCACGCAGGCCACCCCATGAACGAGCTCGTGGACCGGCTCGCCGTCGAGGCCGCCCAGACCCAGCGGTCGAGATCGGGCGCCCACTAGGCGGGGGACCGTGCGGATCGGCGTCGACACCGGGGGCACGTTCACCGACCTGGTCACGGCCGGCGGGGACGTGGTCAAGGTGCTGTCGACGCCCGAGGACCCGGTCCTCGCCGTGCGCGATGCGATCGCCGACGCCACGCCGGCGGGATCGGCGGTCCGACCAGAGCTCCTGGCGCACGGCACCACCGTCGCCACCAACGCCCTCCTGGAGCGCCGGGGCGCAGCCGTGGCCCTGGTGACGACCGAGGGGCTCGCGGACGTCATCGAGATCGGCCGCCAGGATCGGCCGTCGCTCTACGATCAGCTCGCGTCGCGCCCCGAGCCCCTGGTGCCACGCGCCTGGCGCTACGAGGTCGCCGGCCGCTTGGCTGCCGAGGGCTCCGAGCTGGCGCCCATCGACCCCGGCGGGCTCCCGGCCCTCGACCCCGCGGTGGAGGCGGTGGCGATCTGCCTGCTCCATGCCGACATCGAGCCCGCGCACGAGCGCGCGGTGGCCCATGAGTTGCGCGCCCGCGGCCACGACGTGAGCTGCTCTCACGAGGTGTCCCCCGAGATGCGCGAGGTCGAGCGCACGGTGACGACCGTGATCAACGCCGCGCTGCGGCCGCGTTGCCGGGCGTACCTGCGAGGCATCGCCGACGTCGCCGACGAGGCCCTGGTCATGACCTCGGCCGGCGGGCTCGTCCCGGCGGCGGAGGCCGCGGAGCTGCCGGCGGCGTTGCTGCTGTCGGGGCCCGCCGGCGGGGTGCGGGCGGGGGCCGCGGCGGCGGTCGCGAACGGGTTTCCCGACGCCGTCACCTTCGACATGGGCGGCACGTCGACCGACGTGTGCCTCGTGCTCGGGGGGAGCCCGGCGTCCGCGGCCGAGCGGGAGGTCGCGGGGTTCACGGTGCGGTTCCCGGCTCTCGACGTGCACACCATCGGCGCCGGGGGTGGATCGATCGCTCGGATCGACCCGGGCGGCGCGCTGGTCGTCGGCCCGCAGAGCGCGGGCGCCGACCCCGGGCCGGCGTGCTACGGGCGGGGCGGTGTCGCCGCCACCGTCACCGACGCCAACCTGGTCGCCGGGCGGATCACCGCCGACGCCGCCTTCGGGGGCCTGCGGCTCGATGTCGGCGCCGCGCAGGCGGCGCTGGATCGTGCGGGGGTGACCGCCGGCGGCGTCATTGCGGTGGTCGACGCCAACATGGAGCGTGCGCTGCGCGCCGTGTCGGTGGAGCGCGGCGTCGACCCCGGGCGCCTGGCGCTGGTGGCCTTCGGCGGCGCCGGGCCGCTGCACGCGTGCGCGCTGGCGGAGGCGCTCGGGATGGCCGCGGTGATCGTGCCGGCGAGGGCGGGCGTGTTGTCCGCCGTCGGGCTGCTGACCGCTCCCCGGCGCCGGGATGCCGTGCGGTCGTGGCCGACACCGCACGATCACGCGGGCCTGCCGGAGGCGCTGGCGCTGCTGGCGAAGGAGGCCGCCGGGCTGGTGGGTCGGACCGACGGAGGCGGCGCCGCCACAACGGTGGAGACCGCCGTGGACTGCCGCTACCGCGGCCAGAGCCACGAGCTGACCGTGCCCACCGTCGCCGAGTTCCACGACGAGCACCGCCGCCGCAACGGCTACGCCCGCCCCGACGAGCGAGTGGAGGTCGTGGCGCTGAGGGCCGTGGCGACGCGGCCCCCGCCGGTCGGGCCCGACGACCTGCCGGCGGCCACGCGCCCCGACGGCGAGCTGGCCGGGCCGGCCGTCGTCGCCGAGCCGGACTGCACGATCTGGGTCGCCGGCGGCTGGACGGCGCGCGCCGGCGCCGGTGGGGCGCTGGTGATGCATCGCATCGGCCTGTCTGACGACCCCACGCGGACTTCCTGGCGCAGTTCTGGTTGCTGCGCAACCAATTCGGCGCCAGGAACCGGGCCCGAGCCATGAGCCTCGGCCCCGCAGAGCTGCAGGTGCTGATCTCGCGGCTCACCGGCATCGCCGAGGAGATGGGCGCCGTCCTCAGGCGGGCCGCGTTCAGCCCCAACATCAAGGAACGGGCCGACTGCTCGGCGGCGCTGTTCACGCCGGCCGGCGAGCTGCTGGTGCAGGCCGAGCACATACCGGTCCACCTAGGGTCGATGCCGGCGAGCGTCGGGGCCGCGATCGAGGCGTTCGGGGGCGGCCTCGATGCCGGGGACCAGGTGGTGCTCAACGACCCCTTCGCCGGCGGGACCCACCTGAACGACATCACGCTCGTGGCGCCGTGCGTGGTCGACGGCGAGCTGGTGGGGTGGGCGGCGAACCGCGCGCATCACGCCGACGTCGGCGGCTCGGCCCCGGGGTCGATCCCGGCCGACGCGACGGAGATCCAGCAGGAGGGGCTGCGGATCCCGCCCACGCGCCTGGACGAAAGCGTGCGGCGGCTGCTGCTGGCCAACTCGCGGACGCCGGCCGAGCGCATCGGTGACCTCGACGCGCAGGTGGGCGCCAACGTGGTCGGCGTCGGCCGCCTGGCGGACCTGGCCGGCGCCCCGGCGCCGCTGGCCGAGGTCGTCGACTACGGCGAGCGGCGCATGCGGGCGGCGCTGGCGGCCTTGCCCGACGGCACCTGGCGGGCCGACGACGTCCTGGACTCGACGGGCGCGGCCGCCGACCAGCAGCGACCGGCGCATGTCACCGTCGCCGTCACTGTCGTCGGCGACGGGGTGACGTTCGACTTCACCGGCACCGATTCGCAGGCGCGCGGCAACGTCAACGCCGTGGCGGCGGTCACGGCCTCGGCCGTGTCCTACGCCCTCCGGGCCGCGGTCGATCCCTCGATCCCCGCCAACGGCGGCGCCCTGCGTCCGGTGCGCGTGGTGGCGCCGGCCGGGACGATCGTCGCCGCGCGTCCACCGGCCGCCGTCGGCGCCGGCAACGTGGAGGTGAGCCAGCGGGTGGCCGACGTGTGCCTCAAGGCCCTGGCGGAGCCCTGCCGGGCGCGCGTACCTGCCGCCGGCCAGGGCACGATGAACAACCTGCTGATCGGCGGGGACGGCTGGGTCTACTACGAGACGGTGGCCGGCGGTCAGGGTGGTCGGCCCGTCTCCCCGGGGATGAGCGGCGTGCACACGGGGATGACCAACACGAAGAACACGCCGATCGAGGCGCTGGAGCGCACCTTCCCCCTGCGGGTCCTGCGCTACCGGCTGCGCCGGGGGAGCGGCGGTGCCGGCCGGCAGCCCGGCGGGGAGGGCATCGCGCGCGACCTCGAGGTCCTGGAGGCCTGCACGGTGTCGCTGATCACCGAGCGGCGGCTGAGCCGGCCGTGGGGCCTGTTCGGCGGCGAGCCGGGTGCCCCGGGGGAGAACTGGCTGCTGCCCGACGGTGACGAGTCCCGGGCCGAGCCCCTGCCCGACAAGTGCACGGTCCGTCTCCGGGCCGGCGACGTCGTGCGCATGCTCACTCCCGGCGGCGGCGGGTGGGGCCTGCCGGCGCCCGCGGGGTCCCAGCACCGCTCGGAGACAACGTAAGGGTCGTCGCTTACCGTGTCAGAGGTGCTGGCCCTCGACCACGTGATCATCGTCGTTGCAGACGTCGACTCTGCGGCCCGGCGCCTCTACCAGGAGCATGGCCTCGCGTCCGTTGCGGGTGGGCATCACGCCGGCCACGGCACCGGCAATCGCATCGTGCCGCTCGGAAGCAACTACATCGAGCTCATGGCCGTCGTCGATCGTGACGAGGCGGCGTCCAGCCCGCTCGGCTCGTGGGTGGCACAACGCCTTGTCGAGGTCGGCGAAGGGCCGGTGGCCTTGTGCCTGCGCACGGACGACATCACGGCCACGGCCCGACGGACCGGGTACACGCCGCTGGCGATGAGTCGCACCCGCCCCGACGGCGTCGAGCTCGCATGGCAGCTCGTGGCCCTCCAAGCCGCTTTGGCTGAAGGTCTTCCGTTCTTCATCCACTGGCACGTCGACGACGCCGATCACCCCGGCCGTGAGCTCGTCGAGCACCGTTGCGCTCCAATCGGCATCGACTGGGTCGAGATCGGCGGTGATGAGGACCGGCTCGCGTCCTGGCTGGGAGGCCATGAGCTTCCCCTTCGTCACGTCCAGGGTCCGCCCGGGCCACACCGGCTCGCCGTCGCCATGGCTGCCGGCGAGCCGATCCTCATCAGCTGAGTCATCGCCCGGGCGTGATGGGGTTGGTCAGGCGGACAGCGCCGCGGCTGCTTGGCCGAGCTTGTCGGCGCCGCCCGCGGTGAGCTCCTCGACGATCGCGACGAAGTTCGGGTGCTCCAGCCCGGAGACGAGGAACGTCCACCGGTACGAGCGCAGCTGGTGGGTCCGGATCTCGTCCCGCTCGGCGTCGGTGAACGTCCGGCCGGCGGCTGCCTGCAGCGCGTCGATGTCGAGCTCCGCCTGCTGAGCCAGGAGCCCGTCGACGGCGCCGCCCAGCTCGAGCAGCTCGTCGATGGCCTTCTCGCGCTCGTCGGCCGGGAGCGAGCTCGCGACCTCGTCGATCAGCAGGCTGTCCATGCGGGCGTGCCGGGACTCATCGATCCAGTGGAAGCGCAGGATGTCCCGGAACAGGTCGTCGAGCTCGGCGCGGTCGCGGACGTGCTCGACGTAGTGGAGCTGAGTGAACCACTCGATCATGCTGGTCAGCAGCAGCGCGGTGAGCGGAGAGGTGGCGAGGACGGCGCCGGCGACGTCCTCGCGCCCGGGCACCAGGCCGCAGCTTGTGCCGAACCCCGCCTCGAACTGATCGCAGGCTCGGCGCAGCATCTCCTGGTGCTTGACCTCTTCCTCGGCGAAGCGCAGGAGGGTCCACAGCCGGGTCTCGTCGCCGTACACGTCGCCGCGGGCGTGGTCAACGACCATCGGCACGATGTACTCCTCGACGAAAGCGAAGATGTGGCAGTAGCTGTTGCCGCGGATCTGGTTCAGCATCCGCTTCTCGTCGTCGCTCAGGCAGCCGATGGCGCTGACGCCGGCGATCCGGTCGGGCAGGAACGGCTTGGTGAAGTCGAAGTCGCGGCCCCGGAAGCAGTCGTCCACCGTCCAGGCGTTCTTCACCGAGCCCTCGAGGCAGATCTTGTAGCTGTAGTCGTTCGTCAACATGTTGGTTCCCTCTCTGTCTCGTTCGATCGATCGACCGAATCCATACGGAGTAGTGCTCGTGAATGGGACGTCATCGGGAGGCGTCAGACGAGCTCGGCGATGAGCCGGGCGGCGTGGGCGGCGCCGTCGGTTTCGACGTCGCGGTACGCGACCGGCGCGCCGACGTGGTCGGCGATGGCCGCCGCGATCAGGTCGGGATCGCTCGTCGCGTAGTCCATGCACCGGCCCGCGTCATAGCGGTCCAGGCGGTGCCGGACGTGGAAGTTCTGCTCGAAGTGGTGCCGCAGCGGGAAGTAGAGGAAGGGCCGCTTCGCCGCGGCCAGCTCCATGGTCGTCGTCAGCCCGCCCTGCACGATGGCCAGGTCGCACACCGAGAGGTGCCGATAGAGGCGATCGACGTAGCCGCGCACCTCCAGACCGGGATCCCTGGGAAGGGGAAGGCTGCCGGGGTCGATGCGAGGCCCGGCGACGACCACCATCCGCAGCTCCGGAGTGCGCCGCTTCGCCAGGGGGTACGCGGCGATGACCTTCTCGAGCAGCGCCCGTCCGACGCCGCTGCCGCCCACGGCCACGATGCAGACCTGCTCGTCGTCGCGGTAGCCGAGCTCGGCCCGGATCGCCGGGATCTCGTCGGGGCCGGGCGGCATGAAGCCGGTGATGTAGCCGCAGAACGAGAAGTGCGTCTCGGTCCAGGCGCGGATGCTCGGGAGGCCGCCGCCGAAGGTGCCCGGAACGATGTCGTCGGGGTTCCCGACGAAGATGGCGGCGTCCCGGATGCGCGGGTAGCGCGCGACGTGCTCGATCATCTCGGCGTTGTAGTCGGCGGTGAGGAACGCCTCGTGCTCGCCGCCGTCGGGCATCGGGAGATAGCCGACGAAGTCGGTCATCCAGACGTGGCCCCCCCGCTTGAGCTCGGGGTTCTCGTGCCAGAAGTGGTCGACGTCCCAGGCTTCGTCGCCGATGACGAGGTCGTACAGCCCCTCCTCCACGACCTCCTGGAACACCATGAAGTTGGCCACAAGGATCTCGTCCATCCGCCGGAGCGCCTGGAAGCAGTGCAAGTCGTGCTCGCATGACTCGGAGGCCATGTGCGCGGACTCGTTGGCCAGCCACGCACTGGCCGGATGGATCCGCTCGCCCTCCGCCTCGAGCACGCTCGTGACCGGGTGCTGGGCCAGCCAGTCGACCTCGAGGTCCGGACGGAGGCGCTCGAGCTCCTTCACCACGGCCACGTCCCGCCGAGCGTGCCCGAGCCCGATCGGCGACGAGAGGTACAACGCCCGCTTGGGCCGGTCGAGGCCCCGTGTCCAGACCCCTCCGCGCATGGGTGCCCCCTCGATCGAGTCGACGAACTCCTTGACCAGCCGGTTGACCTTGACCGGCTCGCGGCCGTGAGGCAGATGGCCAGCGCCCTCCAGGACTGCAAGCGTGCCGCCGGTCAACTCGGCCAGCCGCTGGCCCCTCGCCACCGGCTGGCACCGGTCCTCCGTGCCGTGGATGACGAGCGTGGGACACCGGACGCTCCGGCACAGCGCCTCGGCCGCGTCCCGGCTCTCCGGTGCGTCACGGCCCTCACGCTCGGCGATCATCGTCTCGGGATCGGTCTCGAGCGCCCACGAGACGGCATCCTCGTACTGCTTGGTGGAGTGGGCCTCGGGGAGCAGCTGGTCGAAGAAGAACCGCGGCCAGGCGGGGTAGTCCTGCCGCCAGAAGCGGCGGTTGCACAGCCCCCATCCGGTGGGATCGTCGACCTCGTCGGCCCAGCGCTCGGTCGGCTCGGCCCAGTGCTCGTCGCGCGGAGCGAGCGCGATGGCGGGAGCGATCGCCACGACGCCCGACACCCGATCGGCGTGATCGGCGGCCAATCGCAGGGCCCAGGGCACCGCATGGCAGTGGGCGATGACGACCGCCCGCCTCAGCCCCACCGCGTCCAGCACGGCGACCTGGTCGGCGACGACCTCGTCCGGCCCGTAAGCGTCGCGTTCGGTGGGCCGGTCGGAACCGCCGTTCCCGCGTCCGTCGACGGTGACGACGAGATGGTGGCGGGACAGGAAGGGGACGAGGGCCTTCCACGACCGCGCGTGGGTGATGGGCGTGGACGGGACGAGCAGGAGCCCCGGCTCTCCCCGGCCGAAGACCTCGTACGCGACCTTGACCCCCTCGCGCTCGACGACGTCGGCCCGGTCGGGCAGCCGCGCCCTCATCGCCTGGCTCTCTCGACGAACTGCCGGATCAGCAGGTTGACCCTCACCGGGTCGCGGACGTGCGGGAAGTGCCCGGACCCCTCGAGCGTGACCAAGGTCCCGCCGGTGCGTTCGGCCAGGGACGCACCCTGGGCGTGGATGCGGATTGCATCGTCGGACCCGTGGATCACCAACACCGGACACCGGACGTTCGCCGCGAGCCGACCGATCGCCCGGGGGGTGCAGTGGTCGAGGCCGTATTGGGTCGCGATCAACGTCGCCGGATCGATCTCCAGCGCCCAGCCCACCGCGTCCTCGTGCTGTTTGGTGGAGTGCGGCTCGGTGAACATCCGACCCACGAAGAACTCGACGAAGTCCCGGTAGTCGGCCTTCCAATGATGGGCGTTGTACTTCTCCCAGCCCGCTGGATCCTCGACCACCTCGTCGAACCGCTGGAGCACCACGCGCTCGAGCGATGGGAGCGCGAACGGGACCGTGGGAGCGATGAAGATCGCGCCCAGCACGCGCTCCGGATGCTCGGCGCACAGATGCAGGGACCAGAGGGCGCCGCGCGAGACGCTGACGAGAACCGCGCGCTCGGTCTCCGTGGCGTCCATCACCGCCAACGCATCGGCGGCGAACTCGGCAGCGCTGTACGAGGCGGGACTTGCCGGCCGGTCCGACCGCCCGCTTCCCCGCCCGTCGAAGGTCAGCACGGTGAAATGCCGGGCCAGGTAGGGGACCTGGAACTTCCAATGGCGCGAGTGCACGAGCGACCACGTCGGGAGGAGCACGACTGTCGGCGTTCCGGAGCCGTGTCGCGCGCAATGGACGGTGACGCCGTCCCGGGTGACCGATCCTTCAGCGTCGGCGACGACGGCCCGCATTCCTGGCGCCTTCCTTGTTTGCGTCTTCGTCGTCGCCCTCTTCGAGCATCCGCAGGACGTCGCCGATCCTGCGAAGGGCCGAGCGCGCCGGGATCGCGGCGTCGTCCAGACCGAGCAAGATGACCGTCTCGGCACCCAGGAACGGAAGCCCGGCGAGGGCCGCCACCTCCTCGGGCGTAAACGGGCCCAGGGTCCCGAAGCGTTCGTGGGCGCGGCGCGCGACACCGGTCAGCAGGTCGAACCAGGCGCGTATGTCCTGGCCGACCGAACCGGCGATCTCGGCGTCGGACCAGCCCGCGGCGACCATCTCCTGCAGCACGCGGACGTAGCCGGACTCGAGGTCGTCGTCGAGGAAGTCGCAGGCCTGCTCCCACTGCTTCCACAGCGGGATGTCCGAGCCGAACATGGCGGCCTGCCGGCCGAGGAGCCGACGGTTCTCCTGCTCGAGCAGCTCCAGGACGAGCTTCTGCTTGGACCCGAAGTGGTAGTGGATCTGGCTGAGCGGGACGCCGGCGGTCTCCGCGATCACCCGCGTCGACAACCTGGCGTACCCCACCTGGAGCAGGCTGGTCTTGGCCGCCTCCAGGATCCGTGTCCTCGTCTCGGGCTCACCGGCCAACGAACGCCACCCCTCCGCCAGGACTACTGGCGCCGTTCGGTCGATCGACCGAACGAAAGGAGCTTGCGCTAGCTCAGGTCGGTTGTCAAGACCCCGCGGGTTGCCGGTCCCCGTCGGGGGTAGGACGCCAATGAGGACGGAGACTCGACGCCGAGAGGATGGAAGACGATGGCCGTCACCGCATTCCAAGATCTTCCGCTGGCCGACCGGGACCGGGCGTGGGACGGCGACGCGGCCGAGAAGCGGGTCCGACGGTGGGCCGGGGCCGACGACACGCCCAACGCCAAGTACCGCGACGCGCACGTCTGGTACGACGCCGACGACAAGGACGAGTTCGGCGCCTACAAGCTCCTAGTCGCCGACGTCATCGACGGCCGATTGACCGCCGTCCCTCGGGGCGTCATGGCCGCGGGCGCGGTCATGCAGGGTTCGCGAGGAGGCGTCGATCTTCCGCGCAACGACATCGCACGAGTCAAGTCACACCTCGCCAAGTACTACGCCAAGATGGGCGACACCGCCCCGTGGGAGCGGGGCTCCTAGGAGGACCCGTCCCGTCGTGGAGCGTTGCGGCTGCGCCGGCGGGATCCGGGACCGGGGGCGGTCGCGTCGACCTCGAGGTTGTTCAGGCTGTCGGCGGCGGCGTCGAGGAACGCCGTCGCCGGGGCGGTCTGGCGCATGTCCTCGTGCCAGACCGCGACCAGGTGCCGGGGCTGAACCGGCGGGATCACCGAGATCAGGCGGGTGCCGGGGTGATCCGGATCGAGGGTGAGCCAGGGCAGCAGGGCGTGGGCCAGGCCGGCGGCGACGCAGCCCTGCAGGGTCGGATTGTCGTCGAACCGGTAGGGGAACCGGGGCCTGTGCGGCAGTCCGGTGAAGAGGTCGACGATGTGGGCGTGGTCGGCATCGGCCCGCCAGCCGATCAACGGCAACCGGGCGATGTCCTCCAGGCTCACATCGTCGCGGCCGGCCAGCTCCGACGACGTCGACGTCACGAAGACGTAGGGGTCGTGGAAGAGGTGCCGCGTCAGGAATGGGCCGGGCGGCAGCGGCAGGTTGACGAACGCCAGGTCCAGCTCACCGCGCTCGACCCCCACCAGCAGGTGGCGGGGCTCGAAGGCCGGGGTGATCTGGACCTCGACCCCCGGCCACGACTCGAGGAACCGGCTCAGCAGTCCGGGCAGCACCCGGGCTCCCACGCTCTGGAGCACTCCCACGCGGAGGCTGCCGACCTGTCCGGTGGACAGCGCCGCGACGTCGGACTCGGCCGCGTGGAGCCGGGCGATGACGGCGTCGGCGTGGGGAAGGAACGCCTCGCCGATGTCGGTCAGGCGAACCCGACGGGGCCCGCCGGGTCGGTCGAACAGTGAGGCGCCGACGAGCCGCTCGAGCGCGGCCACCTGCTGGCTCACGCCCGATTGCGTGTAGCCGAGCTCGCGCGCCGCGGCGCTGAAGGAGCCCGTCGAGATCACGGCCCGGAAGGCGAGGAGGTGGCGCAGCTCGATGCCCTGCCATCTCGTCGCCGCCGGGTACGGACCCGCTGGCGGAGCCGGGCCGATCTCGGCATCACGGTTGCCATCGGGGCCGAGATCAGTAGTAGTAGTGATGGAAATACACCCTAACCCGAACTTTACTAATGGTCGGGCATGGGTCAGGGTTGGACCGTTCCCGGATCCCGGCACCCGGCGATCCGGACGGGTGCAGGTCCGGTCACCCAGGCAGCCTCCGCCCTCCCCCGGAGGTGTGGCCGGGCCCACCCGCGCCGCTCCCCCCGATACTGGCCCCCAGCCGCAGGCCGGGGGCCAGCATCGTGTGGCGGGAGCAACGCTGGGGGCCGGGGCCGCCGAGCGGCCCGCTACAGGTCAGGGCTGGAGGATCACCTTGCCCGGGATGCTCCGCGTCGACTTGGCCATGAAGGCCTCTCGGGTGTCGGAGAGCGGGTACACCGCGCCGACCTGCGGCCGGAGTTCCCCGGCGTCGACCAGCCGGGCGAGCTCCAGGAGCTGGGCGCGGCTGGGTTCCCGGACGAAGTGGAGCGCCCGGATGTCGCCGCGATCGCTGGGCGGGGGGGCGCAGACCGAGACGAGGGCGCCGCCCGGCTTGACGATCGCCGGTGAACGGGCGAGCACGTCGCCGCCGATCGCGTCGAACACGACGTCGGCCTGGCCGACGGCGTCCTCCCAGCGATCCTGCTCGAGGTCGACGAAGCTGTCGGCACCCATGTCCAGTGCCAGCGATCGCGCGCTGGCCCGGCCCGTTCCGATCACGTGGGCACCGGCAGAGCGGGCGAGCTGCACGGCGATGGACCCGACGGCGCCACCGGCACCGTGGATCACTGCGGTCTGCCCGGCGGCGAGCTGGCCGTGGTCGAATAGCGCCTGCCAGGACGTGAGCCCGGCCTGGGGGATGGCGGCGGCATGCACGTGGTCGACGGTCGCCGGCTTCGGCGCCACGTCGCGAGCCTCGATCGCAATGAGCTCGGCAGCCGCACCGTCCCGGTACCCGTCGATGAGGCCGTACACCTCGTGGCCCACCGCCACGCCGGCGGTGCCGTACCCGAGGGCGGCCACGACGCCGGAGAACTCGTGGGCCGGGATGATGGGCGCGCGATCGTGGCCCGCCCGGTCGGTCCAGAGCGGCCACTGCAGCTCGGTGGGAGTGAAGCCGGCGGCGTAGACCTTGACGAGGACGTCGCCGACCGCGGGCACCGGATCGGGTGCGTCCTCGTAGACGAGCCCGTCGATGCCTTCGAGGCCGATGGGCTCGTGGGCTCGGGCCGCCTTCATCGGAATGTCTCCATTGCTCTGCTCCTCTGTCACATCGGCGGGGTTCCGCCGGTCACTGCTATGACACGGCGTGACAAGGGAATGTGACCGATGGACGAGCACGACTGGCTGACCGGACGATTCGAGGAATACCGGTCGCACCTCCGCGCCGTCGCCTACCGCATGCTCGGTTCGCTGAGCGAGGCGGACGATGCCGTTCAGGAGACCTGGCTCAGGCTCGAGGCCGCCGACACGAGCGACGTCGAGAACCTGGGTGGATGGCTCACGACGGTGGTGTCCCGCGTGTGCCTGAACCGGCTGCGCTCGCGCTCGGCACGGCGCGAGGAGCCGCTGGACGTGCACGTGCCCGACCCGATCGTGCGCCGCGAGGACCAGCTCGACCCCGAGGACGAGGTCGAGCTCGTCGACTCGGTCGGCCTTGCCCTGCTGGTGGTGCTCGAGACGCTCGCCCCCGCGGAGCGGCTCGCGTTCGTCCTGCACGACATGTTCGCGGTGCCCTTCGACGAGATCGCCAGGATCGTGGACCGTGCCCCCGCCGCGGCGCGCCAACTCGCCAGCCGGGCGCGCCGGCGGGTGCAGGGAGCCGCCATCCCCGATGTCGACCTCGCGCGCCAGCGAAAGGTGGTGGACGCATTCTTCGCGGCGGCCCGAGGCGGGGACTTCGAGGCGCTCGTCGCCGTGCTCGACCCCGACGTCGTGCTGCGCTCCGACGGCGGCGTCGCGCGTCCGAGCGTGTCGGAGGTTGTGCGGGGTGCGGCCGCCGTCGCCGGGCGGGCGTCCGGTTACACGCGGCTGTCGCCGTTCGTGCGGCCCGCGATCGTGAACGGCGTCGCGGGGGTCGTCGTGGCGCCCGGTGGACGACCGTTCTCGGTCATGGCTTTCACGGTCAGGGGCGGCAGGATCGTCGAGATCGACGCGGTCTCCGACCCCGAGCGGCTGCGACGCCTGGCGCTGCCCGTGTTCGACGATTGATCGGTCAGTCGGCAAATGTGCACGCGTTGTGGGCCAACGGTGATGCGGATCAGAAGGGGACCGGTGTCCCGTCCCGGAAGAAGCCGCCCGTCGGGCCGTCATCGGGCAGGTCGATCGCCCACATGACGCTGGCCGCACCCGCCTCGACGGGGCGACCGCCGGGGCCTCCCATGTCGGTCGCGACCCAGCCGGGGCACACGCTGTTCACCAGGATGCCGTCGGGCCGCAGCTCGGAGGCGAGCATGCGGGTCAGTGCGTTGAGCGCCGCTTTGGACGCTCGGTAGGCGGGCGTCCCGCCACTCATCGACGCGAGCGACCCGGCCTCGCTGGACACGTTGACGATCCGACCGTGCGCGCTCGCTCGCACCAGGGGGAGCAGGGCGTTGACGGTCCGCCACGCGCCCACGAGGTTCGTGTCGAGCGCCTCGACGACCACACCCAGGTCGGCGCCCGCGGCCTGCTGCCAGGTGTCGTAGTGGATGGCGGCGTTGTTGACGATCACGTCGACCCGTCCCTGGTCCGCCCGTAGCTCCTCGGCGACGGCGTCCAGGCTGGCCTGGTCGGTGACGTCCAGGCGCCGCACCAGCACCCGGCCGCCGGCGGTGCTCGCGGGCAGGGCCGCGGCGGCCCGATCGCCGGCGGCGGTGTCCCGCGTGCCGAGGACGATCGTGTCGCCCGCCGCGGCGAGCTGCCGCACGACCTCGAGGCCGATGCCTCGGTTGGCCCCGGTGACGACGGCGATGCGGTTCATGGGACCGGGTTTATCGGACCGGGTTCATGGGGACCGGGCGCACCCGGCGGGGCGTAGTGGGTCGCGTCACGGCCAGTGGACCCTCACGGAAGTCATCGTGGCGTCTCGCCGGCCAGGCCGCCGCTGGACATCGTCCTCGTCGTCGCCGCAGCCGCTGGCTGTGCCTTCGTCCTGCGTCCTCGCCAGGGACGAATCTGACACGGCGATACATCCACGGAACTCCCGCGAGCGCCCACTAGGTCACCAGGACGGCGGCGCCGGTCAGCCGATCGTTGGCCAGGTCGGCCAGGGCCTTGTCCGCCGCATCGAGCGGGTATGGCGTGGCCGTCACCTGCACGCCCAGGCGCTCGGCGAGCGACAGGAACTCCTCGCCGTCGGCTCGGGTGTTGGCGGTGACGCTGCGCACCTGGCGTTCCTGGAACAGGTGGCGCTGGTACTCGAGCGGCGGCACGTCGCTCAGGTGGATGCCGGCGATCGCCAGCGTGCCGCCGCGATCGAGGGCGGCCAGGGCGGGCAGGACCAGCCCGCCGGCGGGCGCGAACAGCACGGCGGCGTCGAGCGGCTCGGGGGGCATGGCATCGGCGGGCCCGGCGGAGTGCGCACCCAGCTCGAGCGCAAGCTGGCGCGCCGCCGCCGCGCGCGTCATGACGTGCACGGTCGCCCCCTGGGCCAGGGCCACCTGGGTGGCGAGGTGCGCCGAGGCCCCGAACCCGTAGATCCCGAGCCGGCCTCCCGGCGGCAGCTCGGCCCGACGGAGCGCCCGGTAGCCGATGATGCCGGCGCACAGCAGCGGCGCCGCGTGCACGTCGTCGAAGCTTTCGGGCAGCTCGTAGGCGTACGCCTCGTCGACCACCGCCCATTCGGCGTACCCCCCGTCCGCGTCCCAGCCCGTGAACCGCGGGTCGATGCAGAGGTTCTCCCGGCCCCGCCGGCACCAGCGGCAGCGCCCGTCCGTGTGGCGCAGCCAGGCGATGCCGGCGCGCTGTCCCAGCTGGAACCGGCCGGCGCCGGCACCGAGGGCGTCGACCGTCCCCACGACCTCGTGGCCCGGCACCGTTGCCGGTCGATGGGGCGGGAGGTCGCCCTCGGCCAGGTGGAGGTCGGTCCTGCACACGCCGCACGCGCTGACCCGCACCCGGATCTCGCCCGGCCCCGGCTCGGGGACCGGACGCTCGACGCGGACGAGCGGGCCGGTGGCGATCGGCCCGGGCGTGTCGACGACCCACGCCTGCATGGCGCCTCCCCGGGACAGCGGACTTCGTGCTCCCGACTCCGTCTAACAACCGGGGGCGGTCGTGTCCATCGCCGGACAGCGGATCTCGATGGACGCGGGGCGCGCCGAGGCGGTAGGCACGGATCCGATGGTGGCGATCGAGCAGGTGCGCGAGCTGGCGAGCACGCTGCCCCGGACCTACGAGGCGCTGGTCCGGGACCGGGTCAAGTTCCGGGTCGGCCAGATCGTCTACCTGGCCTTCTCCAGGGACGAGACGCTCATGGGGTTCGCCTTCCCCAAGGAGGAGCGTCAGGCGCTGATCGACTCCGAGCCCCACAAGTTCCTGATGCCCGAGCGCTCCGACCAGCGCTACAACTGGGTGGTCGTCAGGCTCGAGGCGATCGACGAGGTGGAGATGCGCGAGATCGTGCTCGACGCCTGGCGCATGGTCGTGCCCAAGCGCGTGGCCGCGGAGCACCTTGGCGACTGACCCGGCAACTGAGCCTCGCGCCGCACGCCGGCCGATAAGCGGGTCGTGGCTGGGGTGCGATCCGGGCACAATCCTCGGGTGATGGACGCCCAGGTCCTGAGCGACGCAGGCGTGTCGAGCCGGGAGGCCGACGTGCTCTCCGGCGTCGCCGAGCACCTCACCAACGCCGAGATCGCCGCCCGCCTGTACATCTCGGTCCGAACCGTCGAGAGCCACGTGTCGTCGCTGCTCCGCAAGCTCGGCGTCGCGGACCGCCGCGCGCTCGCCAGCTACGCCGCCACGCTGGCGGCGACCTCGTTGCCCGACGGCCCCGAGGGGGCGGGACCATCGGCGGTCGCCATCCTCCCCGTCGCCAGACCCCCGGCCCCGGCGATCCCGACGCCGCTCACCTCCTTCGTGGGCCGGGCGGCGGAGCGCGAGGCGCTGGGCGCGGCCATCGCCGCGCATCGGCTCGTTACCGCCGTCGGCCCCGGGGGCGTCGGCAAGACCAGGCTCGCCATCGCGGTCGCCGCCGAGTCGGTCGAATCGGCCGACGCGGTGTGGTTCGTCGACCTCGTCCCGATCTCCGATCCCGGGATGGTGGCGGCGGCCGTGGCGGCGGTCCTCGGTGTAGCCGAGCGGCCGGGCGGCACCATCGACGACGCGGTCGTGGCCCGCCTCGGCAGGTCGGAGGCCCTGATCGTGCTCGACAACTGCGAGCACCTGGTCGACGGCGTCGCCGTCTTCGTGGAGCGACTCCTGGCCACGTGCCCGCAGACCAGGGTGCTCGCCACGAGCCGGACGCGCCTGATGCTGCCCTTCGAGCACGTCTTCCCGGTGCCCGGGCTGTCGTTGCTGCCGGACGAGGGCGAGGACTCCGACGCCGTGGCGCTGTTCCTCGAGCGGGCTCGCGCCGCCGCAGGATTCGAGCCGGGCCCGGGCGACGTCGCCCGCATCGCGCGGGTCTGCCGGTCGCTCGACGGCATGGCCCTCGCCATCGAGCTGGCCGCAGCCCGCCTGGCCACGCTGGGGCTCGACGGCGTCGAGTCGGGACTGGCCGACGCGCTGCGCATGCTGTCGGGCGGCTCGCGGCTCGACGAGCGGCACAGCTCCCTGCGCTCCACGATCGACTGGAGCTACGCGCTGCTGGAGCCGGCCGAACAGGCGCTGCTCCGGCGGGTGTCGATCTTCGCGGCGCCGTTCACCGCCGACGCCGCCGCTCAGGTGGCCCGCTTCCCCCCGATCGATTCGGGGCTGGCCGACGCGCTCGCCCGGCTGGCCGACAACAGCCTCGCGATCGCCCGCCCCGCCTCCGAAACGCGCTACCGGGTGCTGGAGACGATCCGCCAGTACGGCGTGGACCGGTTGGAACAGGCCGGTGAGCTCGAGGAGGTGCGGGCCCGGCACGTGCGCTGGTGCGTTGCGACGGCGGCGGCGCTCGTCGAGCGGGCAGACGCCGACGTCGAGTGCTTCGTGCAGGGTCGCGGTGGCGACGGCGCCTGGCGCGGCGGTGGCGACGGCGCCTGGCGCGGCGCCTTCGACGTGGTTGCCGACGACCTGCGGGCCGGGTTCGCCTGGGCCAGCGGGCGGCCCCAGCTGCGGGACGACGCCCACCGCCTGGCGCTGTTGCTGGGTTCGCTGACCTTCCTGCGGGGCCTGCCGGCCGAGGCGCAGCGCCGGTTCGAAGAGGCGGCGACCCTCACCGACGACCCCGCGGCCCGGGTCACGGCGCTCAACGACGCCGCGGGCGCCGCGATGAGCCGCCACGTCGGCAACGACAGCTTCCGGCTCTGGCGGCGGGCCGCCGACCTCGCGGCCGCGACCGGCGACGGGGTGACGGCCGCGCACAACCTCGCGCTCGCGGCGACGCTGATCCACCGGGGACCCGGCATCATGGCCGAGGTCCCGCCCGCATCGGTCGTCGACGAGCTGATCCAGGAGGCGGTGGCCGTGGCGGGCGGCTCGCCGCGCGCCGAGCCGTCGATCCTGACCGCGCAGGCGTTCAAGGGTGACGATCTCGACCCCGTCACGCGGGAGCTGGCCGAGCGGGCGGTGACGCTAGCCCGGCGGGTGGGCGATGCGTACGACGAGAGCGCGGCGCTCGACGAGCTGTCGGCTGTCCACCTGGCGGTGGGCGACGTCCCGGCCGCGGTGGCCACGGTTCGTGCCCGCATCGAGGTGCTGAAGCGCGTTCCGCTCGGGCCGGCCACCGGCATGGAGTTCTCCGACTGCTACGCCATGGCGTCGGAGATCAGCCTGGCCGCCGGCGACTTCGTGAACGCCCGGGCGTACGCCGACCGGTTGGCGGCGCTGCCGTTCGTCACGGAGCTCGACCACATCGCCAGCGCCCGCCGCCTGAAGGTCGACGCCATGGCCGGGGAGCTCGACGCGGTGGTGGCCGCTGCCGAGCGCTTCCGTCGTGGTTGGGAACAGGCGGGGCGCCCGGTGGCGAGCAACTTGGCGGGCGCCGCGCTGGCGGTGGCGATGGTCCACGGGCTGCGGGGCGACGAGGAGCAGCGCGCCGAGTGGCGGGAGCGCGCGCTGGCGATCGGCGTGACCGTCGAACGGCTCGACAGCCCGTTGAGCGGCTACGGCCCAACCTTCGATGCGATCGTCGCGCTGCATCTGGGTGACGTCGAGGCTGCGGTCGCCCGGTTGTCCGTCGATCCCGACCGCCTCCGGGACTGGTTCAGCGGCGAGTGGCGCCCGTGGTACGCCGCTCTGTGGGCGGAGGCGGCGGTGCTCGCCGGCCGCGCCGACGCCGCCGAGCGCATCGAGCGGGCCCGGCTGTCCGTCGCCGCCAACCCGGTGACCACGGCGATGGTCGACCGCGCGGCGGCGTTCGCGGCCGGCGACACCGAACGGATCGTGGCGGCCGCCGCCGCAATGGAACCGACCGGTTGCCGGTACCAGTGGGCCCGGACCCTGGTGATGGCGGGCGGCGAGCATCGCGACGCTGGGGTGGCCGCCATGGAGCGCATGGGTGCCACCCCAACGGGTATGGCGCGGTAGTGGACCGCTCGAATGCGTGGCGTGCCGTACGCGGCGCGGGTCTGGGCGGGCTGGTGCTGTTCGCGGCTATCCAGCTCGTGCCGTACGGCTGGCGTCACCCCAACCCGCCGGTCACCCAGGACGCGCCGTGGCCGGACGGCGAGGCCGAGCGGATCGCGCGCTCGTCCTGCTATGACTGCCACAGCAACGAGACCGACTGGCCGGTGTACTCGTATGTTGCGCCGATGTCGTGGCTGGTGCGCCGCGACGTCGAGTCGGGGCGCGACAAGCTGAACTTCTCGGAATGGGACCGCGACGACGACGATGGCGACAAGGCGATCGAGACGATCGTCGAGGGATCGATGCCTCCCGACCGCTACACCCTGATCCACCGTGGCGCCCGGTTGACCGATGCGGAGGCGGACCGCCTGGCCGCATCGCTGGAGGTGCTGGAGGGCCAGCGGAGCGACGGGAACGGCGGCCGGGACGGCGGCGGTGATGACGGGCGGGGGAGTGGCGGGGAGGACGGTGACGACTGAATGAGCGAGGCGCTGGAGCTGGGCCCGGTCCTGCACATCGGCGACGCCGAGGTTCGCGTCGGCACCTGCTCGTGGACCGACAGGACGTTGATCAAGAACACCGACTGGTACCCGAAGCGCTCGATGAGCGCGGCCGAACGGCTGGCCTACTACAGCGCGCGCTTCGCCGTCGTGGAGGCCGACAGCACCTACTACGGGCCGCCGTCGCGCCAGCTGGCCGAGGGCTGGGCAGAGCGCACGCCCGACGGCTTTCGCATGAACGTCAAGGCCTACTCGCTGATGACCGGCCACCCCACCAAGCCCGACAGCCTGTGGCGCGACATCACCGAAGCACTGGACCCGGAGGTGGCCGGCAAGCGCAACGTGTATCCCCAACATCTCCCCGCCGAGGCCGTCGACGAGGTGTGGGCGCGCTTCGCCGACGCCCTCGAGCCGCTGCGGGTGACCGGCCGGCTGGGGTCGATCCTGCTGCAGTATCCGCCGTGGTTCACGCCCAAGCGCGCCAACCGCGACGAGTTGGCCCGGGCGCGGGAGCGGCTGGACGGCCTGCCCGCGTGCGTCGAGTTCCGGTCGCCGTTGTGGTTCGGCGAGGACGACATCGACCGGACGATCGGTTGGCTGGCGGACCACGACTTGGCGCTGGTGAACCTCGACGCCCCCAAGGTCAGCAAGCTGCCCCGCCTGGCAGCGGCGACGGCGGACCCCGCGGTGGTGAGGTTCCACGGCCGGGCCGACGACACCTGGAAGGGGCGGACGACGTCGGCCGCGGAGCGCTTCCGCTACCTCTACGACAAGCGCGAGCTGCGTCCCTGGGTGAAGCGCGTGCAGGAGCTGGCGGGAGCGGCGCGCGAGGTCCATGTGCTCATGAACAACTGCTACGAGGACTACGGCGTCCGCAACGCCGCCGATATGACCGACCTCCTGGGGGCGGTCGCGGACTGACCTTCCGGTCGTTTGGTTGTCACTAGAGTTTCGGGGCTCCGGCCAGGCGCGTAGGAAGGGAACCGTGGTCGACGAGGCGAGAACGACGGCGACGAGGCCGGCTCCGAGGCGACCACCCCGTAGGGCGAGCGAGCGCGGGCGCAGTGCGAGGAGCGCGAGGAATCACGAGGACCGCTGGACCGACATCGTCGAGCGCGCCGGCGCCATCTTCTACCGGAAGGGCTACGAGGCGACCAGCCTCCAGGACATCGCCGACTCCGTCGGCATGCTCAAGGGCAGCATCTACTACTACATCAAGACCAAGGAGGACCTCCTCTACGAGCTGGTCTCCCGGGCACAGGACATGTTCGAGGCGACGCTCGAGGAGGACGAGGCAACCGCCCGGTCGCCGGCCCCCGTGCGGCTGCGCGCGTTCATCGGCCGATGGATGGCGCTGACCTCGCGGGAGCGGGAGTGGGGCCTGGTCGCCGAGCGCGAGTTCACGCGGCTGAGCAGGCGTCGCCTCAGGCGGGTGATCGAGCGGCGCGACGAGCTCAGCGGCTACGTCAAGGACATCATCCGCCAGGGCATCGACGAGGGAGCGTTCGACCCCACCACCGACGAGTCGGTGGGGGCGGCGGCAATCTTCGAGCTGATGAAGACCAGCCACCTGTGGCATCGGCCGTCCGGTCCCCTGTCGATGGCCGAGCTCGGTGACTGGTACGCCACCTTCGCCATCCGCGGCCTCGGCGGGCCCCGCTGGCGCGACCGAGATCCAGCCTGACCTGCCGATGGACGCCTCGCTCACCGACAATCGGGACCTTCGCAACCGCCTGCTCCAGGCGGGCAACGCCGTATTCAGCGAGGTCGGCTACACGGGAGCGACCGTCGATGACCTCATCGCCCGCGCGTCGACGTCGCGGGCAAGCTTCTACCGCTACTTCCGCAACAAAGACGACCTGTTCGACGAGCTGAGCCGCGCCTGCTTCCGGGACATGAGGGCGATCGTCGAGGAGCTGGGCCGCGTCCGGCCGGGAGAGGTCGAGACGGCGGAGATCGAGGAGGTGCTGGGCCAGTATCGCGACCTGCACGCCCGCCACGCGGGTGTGTTCCGGGCCTGGTGGGAGCGAGTGGCCCGGCTGGACCCGGAGGTGCCGGCCGAGGAGGGCCACGTCTTCAACCGGCTCGTCGAGAGCCTCACGCGGTTCGTGAGCGACGCCCGCGGCGAGTCGCTGATCGCCCCCGAGGTGCAGGCCGCGCTGCTCTACCTGCTCGTCGAGGGCTCGTACGCGGCGGTCACGTCCCGCTGGTCGCGCATCGACCCCGACACGTTGGCGCCGACCCTCGCGCGGATGGTCCACCGCACCTACCTGGGTGGCGATGCGCCGCGGCGCGCCAGCCGCCTGCGGCTCGTCTGAGGCCCGCGCGTGCCATACAAGCCGCCCCACTAACCGAAGACGGACCGATGGACGAGCTCGGTCAGGCCGTCGACCAGCTCGTCGAACGAGACGACGAGCTGTCCCCGGTGCGTCGACCTCGTGGCGCGGTCGATCAGGTTGTAGATGCACACCGCCGCCAGGTACGGGTCGATGCCGGTGGGGCCCGCAGCGCCGATCCGGTCCGCCAGCGCGGTGGTCCAGCGTTGCTGCGCCCGCAGGCCCTGCTTGGTGATCCGGGGATCGGCGTCCTCCACGATCGCATCGAGCAGCGCGGCGTGGATGGCCGAGTGCTCGAGGAAGAGGCGGCACACTTCCGACAACCAGGCGCGTAGCGAGGCGAAGCCGGCCGGGCCGGGGTCGAAGTCGGGCATCTTGGCCAGCAGGTCGTCCATCGCGGCCGTGATCTCGTCCTGCATGGCCAGCAACAGGTCGTCCTTGCCGTCGAAGTAGACGTAGAACGTGCCGTGCGACGTGCGGGCACGCTTGGCGACGCGGGCCATCCGGGCGCCGTGGTAGCTGTGGGCCGAGAACTCCGCCACGGCGGCGTCGAGCAGTCGGGTCAGCGTGCGGCGACCGCGCTCGCGGCTCGTGCGGGCATCGAGCAGCCCCCGCCATCGCTCCGGCGACCCCCCGGCGCTCTGCGACACGGGTGTCAAGTTAGCCCTCGGCCGCGGCCGGCCGGCACCCGTGCCCACGGGCCTCGGGCCGTCGACGGTCGGAGCTATGACCCCCGGAAGGTGGGCTTGCGCTTGGCGACGAATGCGGCGGCGGCCTCGCGGTGGTCGTCGCTGACGAACGTGGCGCCCTCGAGCAGCAAGCCGGTGTCCATGAGCAGGTTCATGCGGTCGCGCACGATGCGATTCAACGTCGCCTTGGTGCCCTGCACGGCCAGCGGTGCCCCGTCGGCCAGGCGTCGGGCCAGGGCGGTGGCCTCCTCCAGGAGCTGCTCGGCCGGCACGGCCTTGAGGACCATGCCGAGCCGGGCGGCCTCGGCACCGCTGATCGGTTCGCCGGTGAGCAGGTACCACTTGGCGGCGCCGAAGGGCATGATCAGCGGCCACATCACCGCGCCCCCGTCGCCGGCCACCAGCGCCACACTGACGTGGGTGTCGGCGAAGCGCGCGTCCTCGGCCGCCACGACGACGTCACTGAACAGGGCGATCGTCGCACCCAGCCCCATGGCGTAGCCGTGGACCGCAGCGACGATCGGCTGGGGCACCCCCAGGATGGCGTCGAGGAGCTCGGTGGCGTTGAGCGTGTGCAGCACTGTGTGGGCCGGGCGCGCCGGCTTCGTCCCCGAGGCGCGCTCGTCGAAGCCCTTGACGTCGCCGCCCACGCAGAACGCCCGCCCCTCGCCCCGCAGGAGGACCGCACCCACCGAGTCGTCGGCACCCGCGCGGCCCAGGATCTCGACGAAATCCTCGTGGAAACCGCCGCCGATTGCGTTCAGCCGATCGGGGCGGTTGAAGGAGACCGTGAGCAGGCGCCCGTCCTGACGCACGAGCATCGTCGTGTACTCGCCCCAGTCGTGCGCAGCAGCGGTCATGGACCCGGCTACCGGGTGATGCCGAACCGCTCGAGCCCGAAGGCGCGGATGGCATTGCCGCGCAGCAGCTTGTAGGTCTCGTCCGCGTCCAACCCGGCGTTGCGGCAGATCTCCTCGGCCACGGCCTCGGAGTGGGGGAACGTGCTGTCGGCGTGCGGGTAGTCGGTCTCGAAGCAGATCGTGTCCATGCCGATGCGGTCGCGGTTCGCCAGGCCCGTCTCGTCGTCGAAGATGCAGCCGTAGACCCGCCCGCGGATGTAGCTGGTCGGTGGCTCGGGGAGGTTGGTGCCGAAGGAGTTGTCCGACCGCTCCTCCCACAGCTTGTCCATCCGCTCGAGCAGGTAGGGCATCCAGCCGACCTGTCCCTCGGAGTAGGCGACGACCAGCTCGGGGAACCGCGCCAGCGTGCCCGAGAACACGAAGTCCAGAAGGGAGCCCATGGCGTTCTGGAACGTCAGCGTGGAGCTGACGATGAACGGCGCGTCGGGCGTCGTCCCCGGCATCTTCGAGGACGAGCCGATGTGCATGCACAGCACCGTGTCGGTCTCCTCGCAGGCGGCGAACAGCGGGTCCCACTGGCCTGAATGGATCGAGGGCAGCCCCAGCGGATGCGGGTTCTCGGAGAAGGTGATGGCGTGGGACCCCCGGGCCGCGCAGCGGCGGACCTCCTCGGCCGCCAACTGCGGATCCCACAGCGGCACCATGGCGAGCGGGATCAGCCGCCCCCTGGCGTCGCCGGCGCACCACTCGTCGATCATCCAGTCGTTGTAGGCCCGCACGCACAGCAGCGCGAGGTCCTTGTCGTCCCGCTCGGCGAAGGTCTGCCCGCAGAAGCGGGGGAGCGTGTTGGGAAAGCAGATGGACGCATCCATGTGGTTCGCGTCCATGTCAGCGAGCCGCTCCTTCTGCCGCCAGCAGCCGGGCCGGATCTGGTCGAAGGTCACGGCGCCGAACCCCAGTTCGTCGAACCCGGCGGCGGCCGACAGCTTCATCAGCGGCGACACCATGCCGTCGTAGTGCCACACGTCGGCCCAGTCGCCATCGTCGTGCGCCGTCCACACCAGGCCGGTCTTGGCGACGTCGTACGAACCCCTCTCCCGCACGACGCGGGGCCCGCGCTCGCCGTACTTGGCGGGGAGGCGGCTGGACCAGAGTTCCGGCGGCTCGACGACGTGGTCGTCGACGGAGATGATCCGGGGGATCTGCGTCATGCGGTGCCCTCCCTCACGCAATTCTCCCGGTGGTTCACCCCGGATTCCCCGGAAACCCGAGCTCTTGGCCACCATATCCGTATATGACAACACCGTCTAACAGGGCCCGCGTCACCCCCGTGACGCCGCCAGCGTGGCGAGCTCGGTGCGGTTGGTGACGTCGAGCTTGGCGTAGATGTGGGACAGGTGGGTCTTGACGGTGTCGCGACTGATGAAGAGGCGGGTGGCGATCTCGGGATTGGTCAGGCCCTCGACCGCCAGGCCGACGACCTTGAGCTCGGTCGGCGTCAGGCTCGCCCAGCCCGTCGGCGGTCGGCCCCGGGCGCCGCGGGCCCGGCTGACGTAGGCGACGGCATCGTCCAGCGACAGCGCGGTCCCCTCCGACCAGGCTGCGTCGAAGCCGTCGACGCCGAGCGACGCCCGCAGCGCCGCGACTGCGGCATCGCGGGCGGCGTGGTCGATCGCCGGCCGCGGGTAGCCCATGAGCCCTCGCGCCGCATCGCTGGCGGCATGCAGGCGGGCGGCCTCGGCATTGCGGCCGCTGCCAGCGGCGCGGCAGGCAAGCGCGTCGAGGCTGTCGACGTAGAACGTGCGCAGGCCGTGCTCCACGCGGACCGCGAGCGCCTCGTGGTTGAGGCCCTCGGCCCGGTCGGGGTCGTCGGCGGCCACCAGCACCGCCGACTCGTCCAGCGCATCGGCCAGGATGCGGGGGAGGTCGAGCTCGCGACCCAGCTGCAGCGCCCGTTCCAGGTGTGCCCCGGCTGCCCCCGGGTCACCCAGGCGGCGAGTCGCGGCCGCCAGCCCCGGTAGCGCCCGGGCGACGATCATGTTGCCGACGAACGGCTCCGCGTAGCGGGTGGCCTGCTCCAGCCACGCCCGGGCGCTCTCGAGGTCGCCGTTCCAGAGGTGGAGCTGCCCGAGCGAGACCGCCATGGTCGGGACGTGGACCGCGTGGCCGGCGTCCTCGACGGAGCGGACCACCCTGTCCATGAGCCGCAGCGCCCCCTCGGGGTCGCCGCCCAGGCCCCTGACCCACGCGAGGTTGCTCAGGGTCGTGCCCACGGCGAAGTAGTCGCCCAGCGGCTCGGCCAGCCCGACCGCCTCGGCCGCCAGCGCCTCGGAGAGGCGCACGTCGCCGGTGCGCTGCGCCGCCTCCAGCTGCCCGGTGAGGGCGAAAGCGGCGAGGATGCGGTCGCCCCGGCGCCGGCATCGCCGCACGGCCTCCTCGAGGATCGGGGCGGCGTCCCGGTGGCGATCGCAGTTGGTGAGGGCGAGGCCCTCGAGGACCAGGGTGAGGTCGGTGCCCCAGGCGTCCCCGGCGGCCTCGGTGTGCCGGCGTGCCTCGACGCAGAGCTCACGTGCCCGGACGAAGTCGAGGTACACGTTGATGTAGGCGTGCAGTGCGAGGCAGCGGCCCATGTTCCGGTCGTCGCCGTTGGCCGTCGCGATCTCCAGGCCCCGTTCGGCGGAATCGACGGTGAGCCCGAACTCGCCGCCGGTGGCGCCGAGCAGGGCGGCGCCCACCAGGAGCCTGGCCTGGAGCGTCGAACGATCGGCGGGGGCGAGCCCGATGGCGCGCTTCAGGTGCTGGATGCCCTCGTGCGCGTGGCCATGGAGCAACCAGAGCCGGGCGAGCGCCGCCGCCAGGCGCCGGCCGCGGGCGGCGTCGGGCGCCGAGAGCCCCCAGTCGAGCGCCGCCCTGAGGTTGTCGTGCTCGGTCTCGAGCGTGGTCAGCCATGCATCCTGGCCGGTGCCCTCCAGCTCCGGCTCCGCGAGCTCCGCCAGCGCCAGGAAGTGGTCCAGGTGCCGGTCGCGGGTGGCGGCGGCCGCCCCGGTGTCGCGGAGCCGATCGTGCGCGTACTGGCGGATCGTGTCCAGGAGCCGGTAGCGGGCCTGGGCGTCGCGCTGGTCGACCAGGACGAGGGACTTGTCGACGAGGCGTCCGAGGGTGACGAGCACGTCGTCGGCGCCGCCCGGTCCGGCACACACCGCCCGGGCGGCTTCGACCGTGAAGCCGCCGGTGAACACGGCCAGCTGGTGCAGGACCGCGCGGTCGGGCCCGTCGAGCAGGTCGTGGCTCCACTCGACCGACGCGGCGAGGGTCTGCTGCCGCGCGACCACGCCTCGTGCGCCCCCGGCGAGCAGCCGGAACCGGTCGTCGAGGCCGGCGACGATCTCGGCCGGGGACAACGTGCGGAGCCAGGCGGCGGCGAGCTCGACGGCCAGGGGGATCCCGTCGAGCCGCTGGCACACCGTGCGCACGGCGGACTCGTTCCCGTCGTCGACGGCGAAGCCGGGCCGCACGTGGCCGCCGCGATCGGCGAACAGCGAGACGGCCTCGTCCTCGACCATCGACGGCACCCGCCACACCGTCTCGCCCGCCACCCCGAGGGGCTCCCGCGTCGTGGCGAGCACGGACACCTCGGGGCAGGAGCGCAGCAGCGCGTCCGCCAGCTCGGCGCTGGCATCCAGCAGGTGCTCGCAGTTGTCGAGGCAGACCAGCAGCCGGCGATCGTGCAGGTGCAGGGCCAGTGCCCGCAGGGGCCCTGCGAGCGGGTCGACCATGACCCGGGTGGCGGCGGCCGTGAGCTCAGCCACCAGCGAAGGGTCGGTGACGGGGCCGAGGTCGACCCACCACACCCCGTCGGGCCAGCGGTCGGCCAGCCGCGCCGCCGCCTGGACGGCCAGGCGGGTCTTGCCGCATCCGCCCGACCCGGTGAGCGTCACCATCCGTTCGGTGCCCAGGAGCCGCTCGACCGCCGCCAGCTCGTCGCTGCGCCCCACGAAGCTCGTGAGCTGGGGTGGCAGGTTGTTGGCCAGCACGTCCAGCGAGCGCAGCGGCGGGAAGTCGCCGGGCAGCTCTGCGTGCCGCAGCTCGAAGATGCGCTCGGGTGCCGAGAGGTCGCGCAGCCGGTGGGCGCCCAGGTCCCGGAGCCAGCCCCCGGCTGGGAGCGCGTCGCTGACGATCGAGGCCGTGACTGCGGTCAGCAGCGTCTGGCCGGCGTGGGCGACATCGCGTAGCCGGGCGCCGCGCGGCAACGCCGGCCCGGTGTAGCCGCGGCCGTCGACAGGGTGGGCTTCCCCGGTATGGACCCCGATCCTGGCCCGCGACGCCGACCCGCCGCCGGCGTCGCCGCCCAGCGCGCGCTGCAGGTCCAGCGCGGCTGTCACGGCGTCCGCCGCCGACGCGAACACGGCGGCCGTCCCGGCACCGTTGGCCCCAGCGTCGAGCAGATGGCCGCGGTGCGCGGCCAAGGTCGCCAAGGTCGCCGGGGTTGGTGGGTTCGACGGCGTGGCCGGTGCTGCCGGCGTCGGCGGCACCGCCGAGAGGTCCACGTCGGCGAGGAGGAACGTCACCGTCCCGGCGGGCAGATCCGGTGCCGGCGGATCGTGGGCCATGGCCCGATCATCGGCCGGTGCGACAGGTCGCAACATCGTCCACGTGGGCGAAGTTGCCGGCGCGCTCCGGGCCATCCGCCTCAGGAGCTGGCCGGCTTCTCGTACACCGAGACGTGCTTCGCGCTGTCGTTGTCGAACGGCTCACGCTTCCAGCCTCCCCACCGGTCGCGCAGCCGGAGGCCCGCCAGGCGGGCCATGAGGTCGAGCTCGGACGGCCAGGCGTAGCGGAGCACCACCGGCACGAGGCGCACGCCGGTGGGGGAGAGCACGACGTGCTGGGCGTCGACGCGCTGGTCGACCGGGTGGTGCCGGGACACGTCGAGCCGCACGCGGTCGACGTCCATGCCTATGACGTTCACACGCTGCCCGCGATCGAACCGCGCCACGTCGGGGACGAAGCCCTCCATCGCGAAGCAACCGCCGGGTTCGAGCCGGCGGGCGACGTTGGCGAAGCACCGCAGCTGGTCGTCCTGGGTGACCAGCGCGAAGAACGTGTTGAAGGCGATGAAGATCAGTGAGTACGACCGGTCGACGGCCACGTCGGCCAGGTGACCGAACGTCACCTCGATCCCGCCGCCGCCAGGCTTGGCCCGCATGTGCTCGACCATCGCCGGCGACGCATCGATGCCGTGGACCTCGAGTCCCCGCTCGGCCAGCGGGATGGCGATCCGCCCGGTCCCGACGCCGAGCTCGAGCACCGGCCCGCTCCCGGCCAGGGAGACGAGCGCCTCGACCGTGTCGGTCGGGTCCATGCCCTGGTGCCACTGGTCGTAGACGTCGGCGATCCGCTCCCCGTACGTCTCGGGCCCGTATCGGTCCATGCGCCACCCTTCACCAGCCGTGCCGGGGACTCAAGCGCATTCAGCTACCGGCGTCGATCGCCGCCTCGATCCGCCCGGACCTGACCGCCTCCAGCAATCCCGCATGATCCCGTTCGTTCTCGGGCGACGCGACCAGTGCTCAGGTGCGACGCACGAACACGCGCCGGAGCTCGCCGAACGGGACGACGAGGAACACGGCAATGGCGCAGTACAGACCCACCGCGACCGCCGGCAGGACGAGCCCGATGAGGATGGCGATCCCATACACCACCACGACCGGCAGGATGCCTCGCCTCACGCTGTCGGTTTCCTCGACGTCCTCGTCGCTCACACGCGCATACAGGTGTTCCCACCGCGCGTACGCATCCAACGCGTACAGCAGGACGCGGATCACCAGCAGGACGATGCCGTACATCGCGACGAAGACCCGTTCCCCCGAGACGTCGTCCAGTCCCTCGGCGACCAGGCGCGTCGGGAACGGCAGGACGGCCACGAACAGGAGCAGGAGCAGGTTGAGCCGGAGCAGCCCCACGTCGGCCTTGGTCAGCCGTCGGTGATGCCCGTGTGTGCGAGCCACGCGGCGCCGATCGTCAGGAAGCTGACGACGTACGCCAGGTAGAACGGCCAGGCATCTGCGACCCGGTCCAACGCATGGCCCGAATCCCGGATCGCCAGGTCCAGGACGAGCAGCGTGATGGCGATGGCGAACACGCCGTCGCTGAACGCCTCCAGCCGGTTCGTGCCGACGAATCGGCGTGGCTCGTCCACATGCTCCTCACCGGCCAACCGGGTCACCTCCAGGAGACGGCGGCGGCGCACAGAACGGCACCCGATTCGGGCGGGTGCCGTGGGGATCGGCGGTGGCTATAGGTCGGGGCGGAGGTCGTGATCGATCTGCATCAGCTCGACCGGTGCACCGTTGACGGCGATGAAGGCGACCGTGACCCCGGCGCTCGGACTGTTGGGCTCGATGATCACCCGGTGCCCCGCCAGTGCGGCCTGCAGGTCGTCGACCTCGAATGCCACGTGCGGCACCGTCCTCACGAGGTCCGGGTAGGGCGCGTCGTCCCAGTAGCGCTGCCACTGGATGCCGAACGGATTGTCCTGGTGGTCGCTGACGGTCATCCTCAGGTGGGGGAGCGGGATCTCGCCCTCGAAGCTGCCCGTCGTCGGGATGCCGATGTGGTTGAACCTCAGCTGCTGATCCACCGGCGCCGGCCTGGCGCCGCCCATCTCCATCGGCACCGGGTCAGTCTGTCCACCGCCGCCCTGGGCCTGCGCCTCCATTTTCGTTGCCGGATCGTGCTCGACTGGTGCCGCTGTCGGATCCGGCGCGTGAGCTGGCCGTCCCTCGGGGGGTAGCCGCTACCGTCGTCCCGGCGTGACGACCGCGCGACCAGAGGGGGGTCACATGCCAGTGCCCGACCTGGACTACGCACCGACGATCCCGGTCGTGGTCCGCCGCGCGGCGGCGACGTTCGGGGACAACGACTTCATCGTCATGCCCGATCGCCGCATGAGCTACGCCGAGGCAGAGGTGGCATCCCGCCGCGTGGGCAAGCAGCTCCTGGCGGCGGGGGTGGGCAAGGGCACGCGCATCGGGTTCGCGTTCCCGTATGGCACCGACTGGGTCGTGGCGTGGCTGGCGATCACGCGGATCGGGGCGATCGGGATGCCGTTCAGCACCTCGTACAAGCCGGCCGAGCTGCGCAAGGCGCTCCGCTTCGGCGACGTCGACACGCTGCTGGTGCCGTCGACCATGTTCGGTCAGGATCATCTCGCCTACGTCGAGGAAGCCGTCCCAGGCCTCGCCGAGGCCGGGCCCGAGCCGCTGCGGCTCCCGGCCCTGCCGTTCCTGCGGCACGTGCGGGTGAGCGGCCCGAGCGATCGGCTGTGGGCGAAGGCCCTGCCCTTGGACGTCCGGCCCGGCGCCGCAGCCGGCGACGCCGACGCCGACATCGGCGACGAGTTCTTCGAGGCCGTCGAGGCCGAGGTCACGCCCTCCGACCTCATGATGACGATCTTCACGTCCGGCACGACGAGCGAGCCCAAGGGTGTCGTCCACACGCACGGGAACTTCCTGCGCCACGGCGCCAACCTGGCGCGCTTCGCGGGCCTGACCGCCGAGTCCCGCCGTCTGTGCGCCATGCCGTTCTTCTGGATCGGCGGCGTGGGCCTGACGCTCAACATGGCCCTGTCGGTCGGCAGCACCGTCCTCTGCGTCGAGAAGTTCGAGCCGGACGCGGTGCTCGATCTGATGGAGGCCGAGGGCGCCACCGAGCTCGCCGTGTGGCCCCAGCTCGGTCAGCGGATGCAGCGCTACGTCGTCGAGACCGGCCGCGATGTCAGCAAGATCCCGGCCTTTGCCCCGCCGCCGACCACCGACCCGGGGCTGCGCCACAACTCGTTGGGGATGACAGAGACCATGGGGCCCCACTCGGCGGCCGGCCCCGAGGCCGACCGGGTCCTCCCCGAGGAGATGCGGGGATCATTCGGGCTGCTGGTGCCGGGCGTCGAGCACCGCATCGCCGACCCCGAGACCAACGCCACCCTCGACGAGGGCGAGGTGGGCGAGGTCTGCATCCGTGGCTACAGCGTCATGAACGGGCTGTACAAGCGGGAGCGCCACGACACGTTCGACCACGACGGCTGGTACCACACGGGCGACAAGGGCCTCATCCGCGACGGCTACCTGTACTTCTTCGGACGCCTGAGCGAGATGATCAAGACCTCGGGATCCAATGTGGCCCCGCGGGAGGTCGAGCTGCTGCTCGAGTCGTTCCCCGAGGTGAGCCTGGCGGTGGTCGTCGGCCTGCCCGACGCCGATCGCGGCGAGGTCGTCGCCGCCGCGCTGGTGCCGGCGGCCGGCGCCCGGGTCGATCCGATCGAGATGCTGCACCGGGCCGGCGAGGAGCTGTCGAACTACAAGGTGCCGCGGCGCGTGCTCGTCCTCGCCGAGGGGGAGACGCCCTACCTCGCCAACGGCAAGCCCGATCGGCTGGCCCTGCGGCAGCTGCTGGCCGATCGTGCGTCCGAGGTGGAATGGCGGTAACGGCACCCCGGTGACTTGCCGGCGATGAGAAATGCGCCCCCATCCCGTCTGGACATCCGAACGCCCGGTGGGCCACGAAAACCGGATGTACGACGGATGAAAGGAAAGGGGCGCGTGATGAGCACGCATGTCTTTGGACTCACCGTGGCGACGCTGGCCGACGCGTCCCGCGCCGCGCGGACGGTCGATCACGCCGTGACGCTGGTCGACGAGACGTCTCACGTGGTGGTCGTGGTCGACCAGCGGGGTCGGGTGACCATGCGACCGCAGGAGCGCCTGCCGATCGGCTGAACCCGGCTCGCCACACCTGAACGGTTACATACAGGCTTGACTGTATGTAACCGAAGGCGAATACTGGGTGGCATGCCCACGGTCACGTCGGAGCCGCGGCGCCCCCGCACCCAGGCCGAGCGCAGCGCCGCGACCCGTGTCCGGCTGCTGGACGCCACCATCGACTGCCTCGTGGAACTGGGTTGGTCCGGCACCAGCACGACCGAGGTCGTGCGCCGGGCCGGCGTCTCCCGAGGCGCCCAGGTGCACCACTACCCCACGAAGGAGGACCTGGTGGTGGCGGCGGTGGAACATCTCTGCGGCCGCCGCATGGCCGAGTACCGGGCGACGCTCGAGCGGCTGCCGGCGTCGGAGCGGACGCCCGCCGCCTCCATCGACCTGCTGTGGTCCGTCTGGTCGGGCCCGACGCTGGAGGCCTGGCTCGAGCTGATCGTCGCCTGCCGGACCCGGCCGGCGCTGCGCACCCGCTTTGTGGAGTTCGAGCACCGGTTCTTCGACGCCGCGGTCGCCCTGTTCCAGGAGACGCAGCCGGAGATGACCGGCGACCCGGAGTTCGCCCGCCTGGCGCTCCGCTTCACGTTCTGCCTCCTCGACGGCCTGGCGGTCGCACGCCTCGGCGGCATCGACCGTGCGGAGCTGGATGGGGTCGTCGAGGGATTCAAGATCCTGACCACCGTCGTCTCGCCCACCGACCTGGGAGCGAACCAATGACCGCAACCGCCCTCGACCGCCAGCCGCTCGACGAGGAACAGCAGGACGACCGGTTCACCGAGCTCCTCCGGCGGCTCAGCCACCAGTCGGTGGTGAAGCATTTCGACGCCTACGCGGATGTCGATTGGGATCATCCCGACAATGCCATTGATCCCCGCGACCCGCGGTGGGAGCTGGATTCGGGCAGTGGCCTGGCCGAGACCGACTGGTACCGCTCGTTACCGGCCGAGACCCGGGCCCGCATCGGGCTGCACGGGATCACGAGCAACATGAAGGCGGGGCTCCAGTTCGAGAACGTCCTCAAGCGCGGCCTGCTGGAGTACGCATTCCGGCTGCCCGACGGCTCACCCGAGTTCCGGTACGTGTACCACGAGGTCATCGAGGAGGCGCAGCACTCGTTGATGTTCCAGGAGTTCGTCAACCGGACCGGACTGGAGACCCCGGGCCTTCCCTGGGAGCTGCGCCTGGGGAGCCGGAACGTCGTCGGGTTGGCCCGGCGGTTCCCGCCGCTGTTCTTCGTGTTCGTCCTCGGCGGGGAGGATCCGATCGATCACGTGCAGCGCACCGTCCTGCGCAGCGACAAGGACATCCACCCGCTGCTCGAGCGGATCATGCGCATTCACGTGACCGAGGAGGCGCGGCACCTGTCCTTCGCCCGCAGCTACCTGCGCACCAACGTGCCGAAGCTGCCGTCCTGGCGCCGGCATGCCCTGGCCATGCAGGCTCCGCTCGTCCTGGCCACCGAGGCGGGCGTCATGCTGCGCCCGCCGCGGCACCTGGTCCGCACCTACGGCGTCCCCGATGCCGTCCTGCGCGACGCCTACGGTCCGGGCTCCCCGGCCCGTCAGCATGCGAAGGACTCGCTCCGCAAGGTGCGCAACCTGCTGGTCGAGCTCGACCTGGTCACGCCGCCGGCCAAGCGACTGTGGCGGCGCTTCGGCATCTGGGACGAGGCCTGACGCTCCCCGCCCCGCCCCCGGCCCGTCACGACGGTGCGGCCTGGCGCCCCTCGGTCGTGACCTTGCGATAGGTGAAGAGCCAGCGGCCGTCGCGCTCCTCGTACTCGTCGACGTATCGTCCCCAATGATCGAGGCCGTTGGCGCGGATCACGAAGAAGTAGCAGCGGCCCTTGGCGTGCCGCCGATCCCCGAGGTCGATCTGGTGGGTGGCGATGCAGTGGCGCACATAGCCGGGTTGGGCACGCTCGTCGGCCTCGGCCCGAAACGTCTCGATCGCGCCGGTGAAGATCGTCTCGATCTCGTCGATGCCGCGGTAGGTACGCGTCTCGCCGCCCGCGCCGGTGATCTCCAACGTCGCGTCGGGTGCGAACAGGTCGAGGACCTGCGGGATCCGGCCGCTGTCGCCGTTCGAGTTGTACCTGGTGACGAGGTCTCGGATGCCCTCGCGGGCCAGCACCTCCCACGGCTCCATGGACGTGCTCGTCTCTCGGGCCCACTAGTCGACGGCGGCGGTCGCCTCGCCGGCGAACACCTCGAGCCCGTCCTGGTTGGTCGTCGTGATGCGGAGCTCGACGAGGGGGCCACCACCCTCCTCGTCGCGGATGCCGACGACCTCGGCCCGCGCCGTCAGGGTGTCGCCCGGCCACACCTGCGCCCGAAACCGCCCGCCGAACGATCGCAGCCGGCCATCGCCGACGTAGTTGGTGACCATCTTGCCGGTCAGGCCCATCGTCAGCATCCCGTGGGCGAAGATGCTCGGGAACCCCGCCACCTGCGTGGCGAAGATCTCGTCGGTGTGGAGGGGGTTGTAGTCGCCCGATGCCCCGGCGTACTGCACGATCTGGGTCCGGGTCAGGTCGTCGACGAGCACCTCGCTGTGCACGTCGCCGACGTTCAGCTCGCTCGCCCTGAGCGTCATTGCGACTCCTCCCCTGCGGTGGCCGCGGTCTCGGGCGCCCGCTCGGTCTGCACGCCGACGGTCCGCGCGGTGACGACGAGCTCGTCGTTCTGATCCCGGTACTCGGTGATCGTCTCGCGGAACACGAGCTTGCCGGCGCGCCGCCCCTCCTTCTCCCAGGTCCCGCCCGGTCGGGTCGCCGCGTGTAGGACATCGCCCGGTCGCAGGTGCCGGTGGTACTCGAAGTGCTGCTCGGCGTGGAGTCCGCGGGCCATGCCGCCGTCCCCACCGCCCCCGCCCCCGCCACCACCGTCGCCTCCGTCATCCCGGGGCGGCGTGCCCGTGGGGTTCCTCCCAGAGCCGAACCAGGGCGCGCCGATCGTGGGCCGCAGCGGCCAGTCGGGATCGAACTGCGCGCCCGCCTGAACGAACGTCGGCGGCGCGATGACGTGACCGACCTCGCTGGTGGCGGCGTACTCCTCGTCGGAGTAGATGGGGTTCGCGTCGCCGACGCTGCGGGCGAACATCATGATGTGCCCGAGCTCGATCGGGAATCGTTCGACAGCCATGCCCCGCGATCATGTCAGGCCGCGGCGACCCAGGGCGCGGCCCGTTTCCTGACAACCTAGTCTCGCCTCCGGACGGAAGGGGACCCGTGAGCGACTCGACGCCCCTGCTCGGCTTCGCGATGCAGCTGCCGGTGCAGGCCCAATCCACACTCGTCGCCCAGCCGTGGGAGGCGGGGGCCGGGCCCCCCGAGCTGGCGGCGGTCGCCAGCGCGTGCGATGCCAACGGCTTCTACTCGGTGTCGGTATGCGACCACGTCGCCATCCCCAGGGAACGGGCGTCGACCATGACCACGACGTGGTACGACACCGTCGCCACCCTTGCGTGGCTGGCCGGCCGGACGGGGCGTGTGCGGCTGCTGTCGCACGTCTACGTCGTCGCCTACCGCCATCCGCTGCAGACGGCCAAGGCGTTCGCCACCCTCGACGCGCTGTCCGGCGGCCGGGCGATCCTCGGCGTGGGGGCCGGGCACGTCGAGGGCGAGTTCGACGCGCTGGGAGTACCGTTCGCCGAGCGCGGCCGGATCACCGACCAGGCGGTTGTGGCCATCCGGGCGGCCCTGTCCGACGAGTGGGGCGGCGGCGACGTCGGCCAACGACCGCGTCCCGTGCAGCCCGGCGGCCCGCCGATCTGGGTGGGCGGGTCGTCGGCCGCGGCGCTGCGCCGGGCCGCCCGGCTGGGCGATGGCTGGCTGCCGCAGGGACCGCCCGAGGGCGGGATGGCCACGGCCATCGCGACCCTGAAGCGGCTGCGAGCGGAGGCCGGGCGGGACGAGCCGTTCGCCATCGGTGGGGGCGTCGACCTCTATGTCGGCCGGCCGTCGTTCGACGTGCCCCGATGGACCGTCACCGGCGACCCCGGCACCATTGCCGAGGCGGTGCGCAGGCTGGTGGCGCTCGGCGTCAACCACGTCGCCGTGCGGATCCCGTCACGGAGCTGCGAGGAGCACATCGACCAGATCGCCGCGTTCGGCCGCGAGGTGGCCCCCCTGGTCGCGGGGTAGCCCGAACGCCTGGCACGAAACACAGGTGTCAGGTCGTGTGCCATGCTGCTCGTGCGGCCGGCTGACGGACGGAGGGGACGGACCGGGTGGCACAGACCGAAGCCATCGATGGGGCCACCGCCCACGAGGGCTATTCCCTGTGGATCGGCGGTGACCGTGTCGAGGGCTCGAGGGGAACCTACGAGGTCGTCAATCCCGCGACCGAGGAGATCGTGGGCCTGGCTCCTGAAGCCACGGCGGACGACGCACGCCAGGCCGCCGCAGCCGCCGCCGAGGCGTTCCCCGGCTGGTCGCGGACCGCCCCGGAGGAGCGGGCACGCCTGCTCGATCGGGCGGCCGACATCCTGCAGCAACGCACCCCGGAGCTCATCCCGCTGGTGCAGGCCGAGACCGGCTCCACGGTCCAGATGGCGCGGACGGCCCAGGTCCCGGTGGCGGTGGCCCGCCTGCGCCGCTATGCCCGGGGCGCCCTCGAGGCCCGGGAGATCCCGCTCCCCCCGGCGCCGAATCTGCAGACGACGACGCCGTCGTCCACCGGTGGGGGCCTGGTCAATGCGATGGCCGTGCGGCAGCCGGTCGGCGTCGTGGTCTGCATCACGTCGTACAACGTGCCGATGACCAACGTCATGGGGAAGCTCGGGCCCGCCCTGGCCATGGGCAACACGGTCGTCATCAAGCCCGCGCCCCAGGACCCCCTCGGGGTCATCAGGATGGTGGAGGCCTTCCACGAGGCCGGCTTCCCGCCCGGGGTCGTCAACCTGGTGGTCGGCTCCACGCCCGAACCGGCCGAGGCGCTCGTGGCGGCCGCGCAGACCGACATGATCAGCTTCACCGGCAGCACCGCCATCGGGCTGAAGATCGCCGAGGCCGCCGCCCGCGACATGAAGCGCGTGCTGTTCGAGCTCGGCGGCAAGGGCGCCAGCCTGGTGTTCGACGACGCCGACATCGACGCCGCTGCGCAGGGCACCGCCAGCACGTTCGCCTTCCACGCAGGTCAGATCTGCACGGCGCCCACCCGCCTGATCGCACAGCGCGGCGTCTACGACCAGGTGGTGGAAAGGCTGGCGCGGATTGCCGCGGTGCTCAAGGTGGGTGACCCCCTCGACCCGGCCACCGTGGTCGGCCCGGTCATCAGCGCGGCCCAGCGCGACCGCATCGAGGGCTATGTCCGCTCGGGCGTCGACGAGGGGGGCACGCTCGTCGCCGGCGGCACCCGCCCGGAGACGGAGCGCGGATTCTTCTCGCCCCCCACGCTCATCGCCGGGTGCCACAATGGCATGGTCGCGGCCCGCGAGGAGATCTTCGGTCCCGTGGTGGTCGCCATTCCCTTCGACGACGAGGAGGAGGGGATCGGCGCAGCCAACGACAGCGACTACGGCCTCTACGACTACGTCTGGACCCGCGATACCGCTAGGGGCATGCGGGTCGCCCAGCGCCTGCGCGCCGGCAATGTCGGCCTCAACACGCTCGCCCGCAACCCGGAGACCCCGTTCGGGGGGTTCCGCAGGAGCGGCATCGGGCGTGACGGCGGATCGTTCGCGCTGCACGCCTACAGCGAGCTGCAGAGCATCGTCTGGCCCGGCTGAAGGAGAGTCCTTATGAGAGCCATCGTCTGGACCGGCGAGCTCGAGGTGCGCGACGACGTCGAGGTGAGGGCGCCGGGCCTGCGCGAGGTCGCCGTGCGCATCCACCGCGCCGGGCTCTGCCACAGCGACGTCTCGGTCATCGACGGGACCATCCCGATGCCGCCACCGATCGTGCTCGGCCACGAGGGCGCCGGCGTGGTGGAAGAGGTCGGCGCCGCGGTCACCGGCGTGAAGCCCGGCGACCACGTCGTGTTGGTGACGCTGGGCAACTGCGGCCAGTGCGACGCGTGCGATCGCGGCCTGCCCACGCACTGCCGCCGGCCCTTCGGCTGGACCGACACCCGTTTCACCACCGGCGGCCGGCAGGTGCCGGCGTTCGCCAACCTCGGCGTCTTCTCGGAGCGCACCGTGGTCCACGAGCACCAGGCCGTCGTGATCGATCCGGCGGTTCCGCTCGATGCCGCCTCCCTGATCGGCTGCGCCGTGGTCACCGGCGCGGGGGCGGTGCTCAACCGGGCCAAGGTCCGGCCCGGCGAGACCGTGGCGGTGATCGGGACGGGCGGCATCGGTCAATCCGTCATCCAGGGCGCCCGCCTGGCGTCGGCGGGGCGGATCGTGGCCATCGACGCCAACCCGCTCAAGGAGGCCGTGGCCCGGCAGTTCGGCGCCACCGACTTCATCGACGCGTCGCAGCATCCGGACGGCGCTGTGGCGGCCGCCAAGGAGCTGGTGCCTGCGGGCTTCGACTACGCGTTCGAATGCGTCGGGCACCCGGCCCTCATCCGCCAGGCGATCGACATGCTCGGGACCGGGGGCTGCTGCGTCCTGCTCGGCGTGCCCAAGCTCGGCACGGAGGCGAGCTTCGTGGTGAGCAACCTCTACAACGACAAGTCGATCCTGGGCTGCCGCTACGGCCAGACGCGGCCCCACCACGACGTGCCGCTCATCACGCGGTTCTACCTGGATGGCCGCTTCATGCTCGACGAGATGGTCAGCCAGACCTACGACCTCGGGGACATCGAGCAGGCCCTCGCCGACCTCGAGGCGGGCAAGCTCAATCGCGGCGTCCTGACCCTGACCTGACCCTCGAACAGAAGGCGAGAGCCATGGAGTTCGGCATCTTCATCCAGGGATTCGTCCCGAGCTACCGACGCCAGGCAGATCCGGATGCCGAGCACACCGCCCTCATGCACGACATCGAGTGCGTCATCGCCGCCGACAAGGCGGGGTTCAAGTACGTGTGGGCAACGGAGCACCACTTCCTCGACGAGTACTCCCACATGTCGGCGAACGACGTGGCGCTCGCCTACCTGGCCCGGGCCACCGAACGGATCCACCTGGGCTCGGGCATCTTCAACCCGCTGCCCCAGGTCAACCACCCGGCCAAGGTGGCCGAGAAGGTGGCCATGCTCGATCACCTGTCGGGCGGGCGATTCGAGTTCGGGACAGGACGGGGCGCCGGCAGCCACGAGATCCTGGCGTTCCTGCCCGGGATGAGCGACCTGACCAAGACCCGGGAGATCTGGGAGGACGTCATCGCCGAGTTCCCCAAGATGTGGCTCCATGACGAGTACGAGGGCTACCAGGGCAAGTACTGGTCGCTGCCCCCGCGCAAGGTCCTGCCGAAGCCCTGGTGCAAGCCTCACCCGGCCATGTGGTACGCGGCCGGCAACGTGAGCAGCTACGAGATGGCGGGACGGCGGGGGCTCGGGGTGCTCGGGTTCTCCGTGGGCTCGATCCAGGAGCTCGAGCCGGTCATGAAGGCCTATAAGAAGGCCGTCAGGGAGCCGGAGCCGGTCGGCGCGTTCGTCAACGACAACATCATGGTCACGACGGGCGCGTTCGTCGCCGAGGACGACCACCGGGCGATCGAGGCGGCCACCCGGCCGCACAACAGTTACCTGGCCAGCAACGTGTACCGCTACCACGACACGTTCCCGCACCCGGCGGAGATCCCCGTGTGGCCCGAGCTGATGCCCGATGCCACGGCCGAGGACATCCCCGTCGCCCGCGAGCGCGGCGGGATCTGCGGCGACCCCGACCACGCGCTGGAGCAGTGCCGGCGATGGGAGGAGGCGGGCTGCGACCAGCTGGTCTTCGGGACCGGCTCCGCCCGCCACGAGGACACGCTGGAGATGATCCGGCTCATGGGCGAGCACGTGATCCCCAAGATCGACACGGATCCCGTGCACCGCACGACGCGCTTTCGCGAGGCCGCGGCGCGCCAGTGACGGGCGTGCTCGACGGCCAGGTGGCGGTGATCACCGGCGCCGGCCGGGGCCTGGGCCGCGCCTACGCCCTGGCCTACGCGCGGGAGGGCGCCAGCGTCGTCGTCAACGACCTCGACGCGGCGTCGGCCGCGTCGGTCGTCACTGAGATCGGAATGCTCGGGGGCGAGGCGGTCGCGAGCCACGACTCCGTCGCCGATCCGTCGGGCGCCGGCCGGATCGTCGCAGCCGGAGTCGATCGCTTCGGCCGCATCGATGTCATGATCACCAACGCCGGCGCCGACCGCCGGGGGCCGGCTCTGGACCTGGCGCCGGACGACTGGGAGTTCACGCTGGGGACGCACCTGTTCGGGTCGATCCACTGCTCCGTGGAGGCGGGCCGGGTCATGCGCAGCCAGGGCAGCGGTGGCGTGATCGTGAACGTCTGCTCGGCGGCCTTCTACGTCGGCACCGCGACGCTGGCCCCCTACGGCGTTGCCAAGGGTGGGATCTACGGGCTGATGCGCTCGTTGGCGGGTGAGCTGGCGCCGTTCGGCATCAGCGTGAACGCGGTGGCGCCGCCATTGACCGCCACGGCTCCGGCGCTGGCGTTCGTCGACAGCCTGGCCGACATGGGCCTGACCGCCGGGCAGGTCGAGGCCATGCGCTCGTCGATGCCGCAGCCCGAGGACGTCGCCCTCATCACCGTGTTCCTGGCGACGCCGGAGGGCCGGCGAGTGTCCGGGCGCCTCCTCACGATGAGCAAGGACGAGCTGTCGGCGATCGGTCCACCGGACGGCGGGCGGCCCGTGCGGGCTGCGGGGGAGCGATGGACGTTGAAGGAACTGGGCGCGGCCGTCGCATCGTTGGGGGCTGGCCCGACAACAACCTGACGCTGCCGCAATCCCAGTGGGGGCCAGGACCGGGTTGGCCTGGCCGACCGCGTGGTCGCGGTCGCGGTCGCCGATGGGATGGACCGCGGACCTTACCGACGAAGAACGAGTGCCACTTCTCGCCGAGGTGAGATCGCTGCTCTCCGACGGCGAATGCCGGCGACTGTGGACCACCCACGTCTACTGGACCCGACTGCTGGGCGGCTGAGCCGGTCGACCATGACCGCCGGCCGCTGACGCATCGTTGGTCCTCAGTGGTGGTGGCGGTCAGAATGTCCTGTTGTTGGCAGCGACGGCGGAGCCAGGGGCCGGCATGGCTGAAATCGTGGACGAGCCGGGTGGTCCGGTATCGAGGCGGCGGGTCGGGCTCGAGCCGACGGTCAGGGTGCTGTCGGCGACGATCATCATCGGCGCCGCCACCGGTGCGGTCATCGGCGGGCTGGGCGGTCGGCTCGCGATGCGCATCCTGTTCCTGACCTCTGACGACGCGGTCAGGGGGCTGACGAGCGACGACGGCTTCGAGATCGGGAGGTTCACCCTCGGCGACACCGCTGGGCTCGTGGTCGTCACGTCCGTCATCGGCGTGATCGCCGCGTTGATATTCCTCGTCGCCTGGCCCTTCGTCTCCCGCTTCGGGCGCACGACGGTGCCGATGATGGCCGTGCTGTACGGGGTGGTTGGTGGGGCGATGATGGTTCATACCGACGGCGTCGACTTCACAGTCTTGGAGCCGGCTGCCCTGGCCATCGCCCTGTTCGTCGCGATCTGCGCCGGGTTCGGGGCAGTGGTGGCTCATCTCGTCGGCCGCGCGGCGGCCGTCGACGGATGGCCCCGGGCGAGCGGGTGGTGGCTGCTCGGTCCGCCATTGATCCTCTTGTTGTTCCCGCCCGTCCTGGTCGTCGCCGTGGCGGCCGCGGCCACGAATCAAGCTGACGCGGTGGCCAGTCCGGACGACAGGCGGTGGCGCACGGTGCACGCCGGCGCCTTGCTGGCCATGCTCGCCCTGTTCGTGGCCGGTGCGGTGGATCTGGCGCGGGACACCGCCACGCTGACATGAGATCCGAGGCGGTCAACCGTCTCGCCGGCTTCGCTAGCCCTTGCCGGCGCCATTCCCTCCTGCCCCACGGTTGTCCCCATCGTCGCCTTGGTCACCGTGGCCCCGGTTGCCGTCGCGCCGGTCACCGTCCCCCCGGTTGCCGTCGCCCCGGTTGCCGGGGCCGCCTGCCTGCACGTCGACGTTTCGTGGCTTCTCGACGGTCGGCCTCGGAGGTGTGCTCGAAGCCGTGGTCGAGGTCGGGCTCGCCGCGGCCGGTGCGGGGCCCGGACCGGGCGGGGCGTCGGCCGACTGCGGCTTGCCGGCGAACAGCCACGCCGGCACCGTCAGAGCGACGCTTGCGGCCACCACGGCCACCAGGCGGCTTCGGCGGGTGGCGGCTGGCCGGTGGCCCCCGGTCGGACGGGCGGGAACCGGCATCCTCCTCGAGCTGCCGGGCGTGATCCGAGCCGTCGGCGCCAGGACCGCGGTGTCGGTGGTCGCGGGGACGATGCGGGCGGTGGCCCCCAGCACGAGGGGTGCCGACCGGGCGTCGAAGGCCTCCGCGGCGGCGCAGGCGGTCGGCCGCCGGGCCGGGTCGCGGTCCGTCATGGCCCCGAGGACGTCGCGCAACCAGCCCGGGAGGCCGGGCGGGATCGCCGCCGGCCGACAGAGGCGCGCCATCGCCGCTTCGAGCTGGCCCCCCGGATAGCAGCGGGTCCCGGTGAGGCACTCGAGCACCACGAGCCCCAAGGCGTAGACGTCGGCCGGCGGTCCGACCACGCGCCCCTCGAGCTGCTCGGGGGCGAGGTAGGCGCCGGTGCCGACGACCATCCCCGTGGCCGTCACGGCGCCGGCGTCGGCGACGCGAGCGATTCCGAAGTCGCTCAGCCGGGCTTGGCCGGCCACGTCGAACAGGACGTTGCCGGGCTTCACGTCGCGATGGACCACCGGGACCCGATGGGCGTGGGCGATGGCGTCGGCAAGGTCTCGGGCGAGGTCGAGGGACCGGTCGGTTCCGAGGGGCCCGGCGACGAGCTCATCGGCGAGCGTGGGCCCGTCGACGAGCTCCAGCGCCAGGTAGGGAACCCCGTCGTGCGCCCCGGTCCGGTACAGCTTCACCACGCCCGGGTGATCCAGGCGGGCGAGCGTTGCCGCCTCGATCCGGAACCGGTGCAGGTGCTCGGCGTGGACGTCGCGGAGGAGCTTCAAGGCAACCGGCCGGTCGCCCTCGGTGTCCACGGCCCGGTACACGTCGGCCATGCCCCCGCGACCCAGGAGCTGCTCCACGCGGTAGCGCTCATCGATCATCGAACCGAGGGCGAGCACGGCATTCGTCCTGACCTGCCGGGGAAGTGGTCGACAACCGGCTACCCGGTACGCGCGGACCCAATCGGCCGTTCAGCCGTGGGCGTCAGACCACTGGACCGACCAGAACGATGGGCCGGTCCCGCCGTGGTACTCGGCCAACGTGTTCAACGCGTCGTGATCCGCGACCAGTACTGCCGGCCGCCACCTCGACCACCGCGGGAATGAAGGGGCGCGGCGGGCACGCTGTGCGTGAAAATCGACGGAAGTTCGTTGAGTCGCATCTGCCCGCGGCGAGCAGCGCGCGGGTCGCAGGACAGGGGGAACCGACATGACCGACACACCACCGCCTGTCCCGCCGCCTTCCGCAGCAGCACGCGGCCCGAGAGGACAGGTGCGGAACCCGGCCGCGGTGATCATCTTCTCGATCATCACCATCGGGATCTACTACCTGTACTGGACCTATCAGGTGTTCCGCGAGCTCAAGGAGCACACCGGCGAGGGGATCGGGCCGGTGATCGGTCTCGTACTCGGGATCCTGATCAACCCAGTCAACTGGTTCGTGCTGCCCTCCGAGATCGGCAACATGTACGACCATGCGGGCCAGCCCAAGCCAGTGAGCGGCGCGACAGGCTTCTGGCATCTCATCCCACTCGTCGGGTTCATCATCTGGACCGTGAAGGTCCAGGGCGCGCTCAACCGGGCCTGGGAAGGCCAGGTAGCCGTTTAGCGCAGTTCTGACGAGACCGCATGATGCGGGGTTCCAGAGCCGCGGGCGCTCAACCGATCAGCGTCCGCTTTGGTCGCAGGATGCAGAACTCGTTGCCCTCCGGGTCGGCCAGCACGGTCCAGGACTCGTCGCCCGTCTGCCCGATGTCCACATGTCGGGCACCCAGGGCCAGGATCCGGCTGATCTCGGCCTCCCGGTCGTCGGGACCCGCGTCGCCGCCGGGATTGAGATCGAGGTGGACACGGTTCTTCACCGTCTTCTCCTCGCCTGCGGGCATCAAGCAGATCCCGACCGGGGCGTCCACGTCGGTGCCGATGACGACCTCTCGCTCACGTTCGGAGAGGATCTGCCAACCCAGGACCTGACTCCAGAATCGAGCCAACCGGGGCAGATCGTGGGCGTCGATGACGATGTGATGCAGCGACACGGTCATGGACGAAGTGTGGCGTCGATCGTGCGGCCGGCAACCCCCGCCGAGGCGACCCGTCACTTGACGACGATCGGGTTGACCGGGGAGCCGAGGCCGTTGACGAAGGGCTCCGGCGAGCCCTCGAAGAGGAATTGGTAGACGCCGTCGTCGGCGCAGTCGTCGGCCAGGGCCTCGAGGTCGAAGTTCTGTCCCTGGGTCAAACCCATCTCGACCAGGTGGAGCAGGTGCACCACCAGCAGCAGGTCGGGGTGCCTGTCCATGTCCAGGTACTCGAAGGTGATGTTGTCGGTGGCCACGGCGGCCACATCGTGGTCGCGGAACCACTCGACCGACCAGAACGACGGGCCGGTCCCGCCGTGGTACCCCTGCTTGTCGCCGGCCCTCAGCAGCTGCATCAGCCCCGTCCGCACCAACACCACGTCGCCGGGGCCGACGGTCACCCTGCCCAGTTCGCAGGCAGCATCGAGGTCGTCGCCGGTGATGGCGTAGGGGACGTCGAGCCGCTCCATCCCCTTGGCCCGGGCCACATCCAGTAGGACGCCGCGGCCAACCAGCCGGCCGACGTTGCCGATGCCGCACCTGGCGGCGCCGGCCTCGCTGAGGCTCTCGATCGGATGGCCGTTGTAGATCCGGCCGAGATAGGACGCGTGGGCCAGAGCGTCCCAATGGGTCGCCGCCTGGAGGCCCATGACCACGACGTCGTCGCTGGTGCAGAAGCCCTCCGGGTCGAAGACCGGCCGGTTCACCGTGAGCATGGTGCGCAGCGGGTTCAGCCGCCCCGGGATGGCGCCGATCTGCGGGCCGTCCGGGCCCAGCGGCAGGGCGAGCGAGAAAGCCCTGCCCTGCCGGACGAGCCCAGCCGCCTCGCGCACCCCGTCGGGCGTGATGAGGTTCAGCGTCCCCAGCTCGTCGTCCGTGCCCCAGCGGCCCCAGTTGTTGACCTTGCGGGCCAGCTCGAAGAAGGCGTCGGGCAGCGTCATCAGCGCGGGTCGCGCTCGGCGACGAGGGCGGCCCGGTTGAGCTTGCCCGCCTCGCTGCGGGGGATGGCGTCGACCAGCTCGATCGACTTCGGCACCTTGTACGGCGAGAGGCGCTCCCGGCACCAGGCGATCAGCTCGTCGGCCGCCACCGGTGCCCCGGCGTGCGCGGGCTGGACGACGGCGTGGACGCGCCGCCCCCACTCCTCGTCGGCCAGGCCGATCACGACGACGTCGCCCACGGCCGGGTGCTCGCTCAGGGCGCTCTCGACCTCGGCCGGGAATACGTTGGCGCCACCGCTCACGATCATGTCCACCCGCCGGTCCGCCAGGTAGAGGTAGCCGTCGGCATCTAGGAAGCCCAGGTCGCCCACGGTGGCGAAGCCGTCGCCGGTCTCCGGGATCGGTGCCACGTCGCCGACGTACGTGGACATCACGCCCTGCGGCTGGCGCATGTAGATGCCGCCAACCTCGCCGGTCGGAAGCTCGGTGCCGTCGTCGTCGAGGATGCGTAGCTCGGTGCCGATCGCACCCCTTCCCACCGTCCCGGGATGGTCGAGGTACTCGTCACCGCGCGCGAACGTGGCGCCGGCGCCCTCGCTCGAGCCGTAGCAGACGAAGAAGTGCGTGGGCCCGACGAGGTCGATCCACGTGCGGGCCAGCCATTCGGGCAGCGGGGCGGCCCCGTGCATGACCCACTCGATGCTGGACAGATCGCGCTCGCCGGCCCGGGGCTCGCGCGCGATGCGCTGCAGCATGATCGTGGTGGCGACGAAGCCCGTCACGCGGTGCCGTTCTATGGCGTCGAGGAGCCGGGCGGGGTTGAACCGCTGCAGGAGCAGCAGGCGATCGCCCGCCAGCAGGTTGGCGGTGTGCATGAAGCCGTTGTTGTGGTACAGCGGCGCCGGCACGAGGACGAGCTGAGGATCCGACAGCTGCCCGTACGCCTCGAGCAGGGCGTTGGGCGAGCCCTCCGGGTTGTAGACGCCCGGGCTCTTGCGGAGGATGACCTTGGGCGTGCCCGTCGACCCCGAGCTCAGGATGCCCGACGAGTGGGGCGCGATGACCTCCGGCAGCGGCTCCGTCGACGCCGACAGGCTGCCCTCCAGCAGCTCGGCATCGTCGGGCTCGACCATGAGCTTCGGGTCCAGCACGGAGCGCACGCGCTCGAGCTCCCACGCAGGCAGGTCCCAGCGCACCGGCACCACGACGGCCCCGAGCTTCCACCCGGCGAAGGTCGTGAAGATGTGCTCGGGGCAGTTGTGGAGCTTGATCCCCAGTCGGTCGCCCTCGCCGAGCCCCCGCGCGGCCAGCGCCCGGGCGATCTGGGTCGAGCGCGCGTCGAGCTCGGACCACGGGACCAGGCGCTCGCCCCCGCGGTCGGCAGCGAAGACGATGGCGGTCTGGTCCGGATGCTCCTCGCCCAGCTGCCGAATGCGTGACCCATAGGGGATGGGTGCGGTGTTCATGTCCCCCTCGCCCGTCAGGCGGCCACCTTCTCCTCGACGCCGAGCAGGCGCATCATGTTGCCACCCATGATCTTGCGCAGATCCTCGTCGGGTAGCCCCGCGAGCTCGTCGAGGTAGGAGAGGGGATCGGCCAGGCCCTCGACGTGGGGGAAGTCCGACCCGAAGATCACGTGGTCGGCGCCCAGCAGCTGAACCAGCCCGCGGGGATCCTCCTCGTGGAACGGGTGCATCCAGATGTTCCGCTTGAACGTGTCGGACGGCATCGCCTCGTACGTCTGGGGCATCTGCCGGTAGCAGTGGTCCAGGTGCTCGAGCAGGTTCGGTACCCAGCCGGCGCCGTTCTCGATGAGCGCGACCCGGACGTCGGGGAACCGCCAGAACACCCCGTGGCAGATGAGCGAGGTGACCGCGTCCTCGATGTCGCGGTGGCGCGTCTGCACGGTGTGCGCGAACGGCGACGGCTGCGCGAACGCCTGCGTCTCGGTGTGCACGCCCTCCCACTCGTTGGCATAGCGCACGTAGCCGGTGTCGGATGCGTGGAGCACCACCAGCGTGCCGCTCTCCTGGATCCGCTCCCAGTAGGGGTCGAACTCGGGCAGGGCGAACGACCTGGGGCCCTGGTAGCCCCAGGCGGGCGCGGGGCGCATCAGCACCACGCGGGCGCCCCGCTCGAGGAGCCACTCGAGCTCGTCGAGGGCACGGTCGAGGAGCCCGGGCGTCACGATCGGTGTGGAGAAGATGCGACCCTCGAACACGAAGGGCCACGCCTCGGTCATCCACTGGTTCAGCGCGTGGATGGCGTCGGCGCACAGGTCGGGGTCGTCCTTCATCCGCTCCTCGACCAGGCTGGCGAGCGTGGGCAGCATCAGCGCGTAGTCGACCCCCTGCTGGTCCATGATCTCGAGCCGTGCCGGCGCCTCACGGAAGCCGGGCGGGCAGTCGATGCCCCGCCCGATGATCTCGCGCTGTGACCTTCCGTTGGGGTTGCCCTCCTTGAAGTACTCCTCCTGCGCGCCCGGGCGGCCGACGCGGTCGAACGTCGGGTTGGGGATGTAGTCGCTGATCTGGCCGCGCACGACGATCTTCGTCCGCCCATGGAAGTCGACGTAGTCGATGGCCCCCCTCTGGGGCCCGGGGAGGTACTTCGTGAGCGCGTCCCGCGTCTCGTAGAGGTGGTTGTCGGCGTCGAAGATGGGAAAGTTCACCCTGCGGGAGGTCACCGCTCCTCCTTGGCTGGATCCAACGGCCCGCCGGCCAGGCCGCCGGGCATGCTCGCAGCGTAACTGTCAAACGGTTGGCAGGCTGGAAGCCAGGGCGACGCCGGTCGGCCTGCGCGACGATGGGTCCCATGCACGACCTGGTCGTCAGGGGAGGAACGATCGTCGACGGGTCCGGGGGCGAGCCGTTCGCGGGCGACGTGGCCGTCGACGAGGGCGTGATCACCGAGGTCGGCAGGGTCGGCGGCAGGGCGGCACAGGATGTCGACGCCGACGGGGCGCTGGTCACGCCCGGATTCGTGGACGTCCACGCCCACTACGACGGCCAGGCGACGTGGGACACCCAGCTCGCACCCTCGTCGTGGCACGGCGTGACGACCGTGGTCATGGGCAACTGCGGCGTGGGCTTCGCCCCGGTCAGGGCCACCGACCATGAGCGGCTGATCCAGCTGATGGAGGGCGTCGAGGACATCCCCGGCGCCGCCCTGCACGAGGGCATCAGCTGGGAGTGGGAGAGCTTTGCGGAGTACCTCGAGGCGCTTCACCGGCAGGCGCGCGACGTCGACGTCTGTGCGCTCGTGCCGCACGGCGCCGTGCGGCTGTACGTCATGGGGGAGCGGGGCGCGGCCCGCGACGCCGCCACGCCCGACGAGATCGCGGAGATGGGCCGCCTCGTTCGGGACGGCGTCGCCGCCGGTGCCTTCGGGTTCTCGACGTCGAGGACGCTGAACCATCGCACCAGCAGCGGCGACCGCACGCCGACGTTCGGCGCCGCCGGTGACGAGCTGATCGGGATCGCCGCGGCCATGCGCGAGACCGGCCGGGGCGCATTCGAGGTGGTCTCCGACTTCGACGACCTCGACGCCGAGTTCGACGTGTTCACCCGCGTGGCCGCCGAGACCGGCACCCGCACCTTCATCTCGCTCAACCAGAACAAGCGGGGCGGCTATCGCAAGGTGCTCGACCGCATCGCCGACGCCGCCGGCCGCGGGCTGCCCATGCAGGCCCAGGTCGCCGTCCGCCCGATCGGCGTCCTGTTCGGGCTCGACACCACGCTGGACCCCTTCATCCTCAACCCCGTGTGGGGGCCGCATCGCGGCGGCGACCGGGCGGCACGCCTGGCGGCGCTCGCCGATCCCGACGTCCGCGCCCGCCTGATCGAGGCGGCCCGGGAGCCGCGCCACGTGTTCGGTCGCTACGAGCGCTTCTTTCCCCTCGGCGACCCACCCGAATACGAGCCCGCCCCCGGGGCGAGCGTGGCCGCCATCGCCGAGCGGCAGGGCCGGCACCCCATCGAGGTGCTCTGCGACCTCATGGCCGCCGACGGTGGCACGGGCTTCGTCTACTTCCCGATCTTCAACTACGACGCCGGCGACCTCGAGGCGCAGCGCGAGCTGATCACCCACCCGCACACGATCATCGGCCTCGCCGACGGCGGTGCCCACGTCGGGACGATCTGTGACGGCAGCTTCCCCACCACGCTGCTCGCCCACTGGGGCCGCGACCGCGTCCGCGGTCCCCGCCTGGAGCTGCCCTGGCTGGTCAGGGCGCAGACGGCCGACACCGCGGCGGCCTATTGCCTCCGCGATCGCGGCCGCGTCCAGGTGGGCCTGCGCGGCGACCTGAACGTCATCGACTTCGGGGGGCTGCGGCTGCGCACGCCGGAGGTGCTCCACGACCTGCCCGCCGGCGGGCGGCGGCTGGTCCAGCGGGCCGACGGTTACGTCGCCACCGTCGTCGCCGGCGAGGTCACGTACCGGAGCGGCGAACCCACGGGCGCTCTGCCCGGCCGGCTGGTCAGGAGCGGGCGGGGAGGAGCTCCCCAGACGTAGCGCGGGGTCGGGCCGTTTCGCCTCGTCGACAATGGGTAGGTGTTGGCGGGACAGGATGCCGATCTGGGGAGGTGCCCTCATGCGTTGGTCGCGCAGCCGCGACGCGGAGATTACGGACGACGCCAGTCCCCACCACCTGCGGAGCCGGACGGCCGAGGAGGCCGAACTCGTTGGCGCCCTCCGGGCACGCCACGAAACGCCGGGGCCGGAGCCGTTCGCGGAACCACCGACGCTCGAACGCTGGGACCGCGTCCAGAGCCGCTGGAACCTCGGCAGCGCCATGGTGCTGCTGGCCGGCGCCGCGATCGCGGTCCTCGGCGGCGTGGCGCTTGCCCGCACGGGCATCGACGAGACGTGGTTCCGGCCCGTTCACGACGTGGCGGGCATCCACCACACGCCCCTACTGGCGGCGATCGAGGCCGGCGTCGGGTTGCTGCTGGTGGCCGCGGGCCTCGCCGGAGCCCCCGGGCTGGCCGCGTTCGTCTGCATCTCCGCGGCAATGGGCGCGGGAGTGGCGGCGGCGGAACCCAGTGTCATCAGCGAGCAGCTGGCCGCTGAGCGGTGGTGGCTCGTCGCGGTGGCGGTCGCCGGCGCCGGGCTGGCCGTCATCTCGATGGTGCCGTGGCCGCGCTTCGTCGAGCGCCACTACACCAGCGAGACTGCGACCGCGAGGCGCGGTCCATCGGCGGCCAGGCCCCACCTCGTCAGCTGACGGGGTCAGCGACTCATATCACCGTCAGGGCGAGTCTCCCGGCGGGGTCGCCGGGACCGGGGTCCGGTCCGGCCCCGCCTGCGGGCGGGGCTGCCGGTCCGGTCGGCGGCTGGGTGCACAGTCGCCGATGGCGCCCACGAGCAGATCGCGCAGCATGGCATCGGGGTCCTGGATGCATGCGTGCGCGATGCCCACGACCGCGTGGCGGACAGTGTTGGGCGCGCCATGACGGTAGAACCCCTTGGCCGTCGTCCTCATGTCGCGGTTGAAGGTCTCGGCCCAGCGTGCGGCGTCAGGCGCCTGTGCCAGCGCCCTTCGGCTGCGCTCGTCGATCTCGTTCGGCGGTCGCCCGTCGAGATCGGACAGCACCCGTTCGGCTGCCAGCACGGCCACCGCGAGGATCCGTTGCCGCTCCTCGGAGACGACCGGCAGCGCCATGGTGGCGGCGCGCAGTGCGATGCGTACGTCGACGCGGGGGTCGGTGCTGGTCAGCCCGATGACGGACGGGACCAGCTCGATCAGGTTGCGGCGACCGGCGTCGGTGGTGTGGTCGTTGACGAGGCGGGCGAGCGCGCCGAGCAGCGGGTGGGTGCACGTCGGGTGATCGCTCCAGGCCTCCCCGGCGAGGTACGACGCCATCTCCATGAAGCACGCGCCCTTGCGCGGCGACCGGTGCTTGCCTCGGGAAAGCTCCGGGATCAGCTCTGGGACTCGAGGGCCGGAACGAAACATGAGACGCTCCCTGGGGCTCGGGGTCTCCGCCTCCAGTCTGCGCCTTCGGCAGCGGCCTGACCAGCCCGTTCTGCGGATCGCCGCTCGGGTGGGCGGCGGGGCCGTCGATCTCAGAACTTGGTCACAGTCCAAGACCTGTAGTATCCAGGCGCCAGCCTCGAGAGACATGGTTGTCAGATACACAGGGCGATGCGACTGACACCGAGACCAGCGTGAGAGGGGGGAGATGTCGGCGGCCCGCACGTCCTACGAGACCCTGCTGGTCGAGGTCGACCGAGGCGTCGCGCTGGTCACGCTGAACCGGCCCACCCGGCTCAACGCCCTCGACCGGCAGATGACGGGTGACCTCTTCGCCGCGCTGCGGGCCTTCGAGGCCGACGACTCGGTGCGTGCGGTCGTCGTCACCGGAGCGGGCCGGGCCTTCTGCGCCGGCGCCGACCTCGAGGATGGCTTCGAGGGGCGCACGGGCGATGTCGGCGTGGACGGTGCGGCGCAGCGACCCTCAGTGCTCGACATGCGGCCCTGGGAGATGCGGACGCCGATCCTGGCCGCCATCAATGGCGCCGCCGTCGGCATGGGCCTGACCTACCCCCTCATGTGGGACATCCGCATCGCGGCCGACGACGCCCAGATGGGCCTGGTGTTCACGCGCCGCGGCTTGCTGCCCGAGGGCAACTCGCTGTGGTTGCTGGCGCGGCTGATCGGGGCGTCACGTGCGCTCGAGCTGTTGCTCAGCGGCCGCCTGTTCAGCGGGGAGGAGGCGGCGCAGTTGGGCGTCGTCAGCCGGGCGGTCCCCGCGAGGGACGTGGTCGACACCACGCTGGAGCTCGCCGCCGACATCGCCGCCAACACATCACCGACCGCGGTGGCGCTGACCAAGCGCCTCTTCTACCGCCAGCTCGACGGGTGCGACCGGATAGCGGGTCGCAAGGAGGAGCTTGAGGCGTTCCGGTGGCTCGCCGGCAGGCCCGACGTCCGGGAGGGCGTCGCCGCGTTCCGCGAGCAGCGCACACCTGACTGGCCGGCCATCGCCGAGGAGCTGCCCTGGTGAGGGGCGACGGCCCGGAGTTCCACGTCTTCATCCCCCAGATGCGGATGGACCTCGACGTGCTGGTGGACAAAGCCCGGGCGGCCGAGGCAGCCGGGTTCGGCGGCATCGCCCTGATGGACCACCTGGCGCCCCCGATGGCCGAGGACCGTCCGATGCACGAGGCGATGATCACCGCCGCCTGGCTGGCCGCGCACACGGAGACGTTGGGCGTCGGACACCTCGTGCTGTGCGATTCGCTCCGCCACCCGGCCGTGCTTGCGAAGCAGGCGGTGACGATCGACCACGCGTCAGGTGGGCGCTTCGAGCTCGGCATCGGTTGGGGTTCGGTGCCCGACGAGCTCGACGCCTTCGGGGTCGGCGACACAGCCCCGAGCGCCCGGGTGCGCCGGCTCGCCGAGAGCCTCGAGGTCATGACCGCGCTGTGGAGCGGCGAGTCGGTCGACTTCGAGGGCGAGTTCCACCGCGTCAAGGGTGGCCGCCAGCAACCGGTGCCGCTAGGCAAGATCCCCCTCCTCATCGGCGGGGCAGGCCGCCGGACGCTGGCGCTAGTGGCCCGGTACGCGGACTGGTGGAACCTGCCGATCTACGCCCTCGAGCGGCTCGAGGAGCTCCGCCCGGCGGCCGGACGCGCCCGCGTGTCGGTCCAGCAGCTCGTGGCCTTCGTGCCGAACGAGGCCGGCCGCGCCCGCGTGACCGAGCTCGCGGAGCGGCGCTTCGGCGTCTACGGCGACGGACTGATCATCGGCGACGCCGTCCAACTGGTCGATCACTTCACGGCGCTGCATGATCGTGGCGTCGAACGCTTCTATACCTGGTTCTCGGACTTCGCCGACCCGGAGACGCTGGCCGCCTTCGGCGCCGACGTGATCGAGACCCTGGCGCCACACGGAGGGCCGAGACCGTGAACCTGACGCTGAGCCCGGAGCAGAGCTTCTTCCAGGAGACCACCAGGCGGTTCCTGGAGGGGCAGGCGCCGCTCACCAGGGTCCGCGAGCTGGCCGACGAGGTTGCGGGGTTCGACCGTGGCTGGTGGCGACGAGGCGCGGACCTGGGCTGGACGGCGTTCCTGGTGCCCGAGGACCACGGGGGCGGCACGCTGTCGGGCGGCGGCGTCGCCGACCTGGCGATCGTCGCCGAGGAGTTCGGGCGCCTCGTGTCGCCGGGGCCGTTGCACCCAACCAACATCGTGGCCGCCGCGCTCGCCGCCTCGGGGACACCCGAGCAGCAGGCCGAGGTGCTGCCCGGCATCGTGAGCGGCGACCTCGTGGCCACCTGGTGCTTCCACGAGCCCGGCCGCGGCTGGCGCCCGGGCGACGTCGAGCTGGTGGCCCGGCCGAGTGGGGACGGGTTCGTGCTGGCCGGGACCAAGACCATGGTCGAGGCCGCAGGCGAGGCCGACTGGCTCCTGGTCACCGCTCGCCCGGACGCCGGCGACGGGCTCGCCCAGTTCCTCGTCAAGGCCGACGCGCCGGGCGTCACGATCACCCCGATGAACGCCATCGACCTGGTGCGGCGGTTCGGCCAGGTCGCGTTCGACGACGTGGCCCTGTCCGGTGCCGCGCGGGTCGGCAGCGGCGATGCGACGGACGACGTCGAGCGGCAGCTGCAGATCGGCGCCACGCTCGAATGCGCGCAGATGGCTGGCGCCGCCGATCGGGTGCTCGAGTTCACGGTCCAGTACGCCTTCGACCGCTATTCGTTCGGTCGCCAGCTGGCGTCGTACCAGGCCCTCAAGCATCGTTTCGCCGACATGAAGCTGGTCCTCGAGGCCACGCATGCCACCGTGGACGGCGCCGCCCAGGCGCTCGACGGTGCTGCCGGCACGGGGAACGGCACCGGCGGCGCCCCGGCCATGTCGGCCGCCCGCCTGGTCAGCGCCGCCAAGGTGTACGCCGGCGATCGCGTTCCCGAGCTGGTCCAGGACTGCGTGCAGATGCACGGCGGCATCGGCGTGACCTGGGAGCACGACATCCACCTGTACCTGCGCAGGGTGACGCTCGCCCGGGCCCTCTACGGCACGCCCGACGACCACCGCGAGCGCCTGGCCGCGGCCGCCGGGCTGTAGGACGAGGACGAGGGAGGTCTCGATGGTCGACACCACCGCCACTACCGACGCCACGCGACGCGAGGATCTCGACGCGTATCGCCAGCGGGTGCGGTCGTGGCTTGCCGACAACATGCCCCGGCTGGAGCCGGGCGTGGACTGGAACCCCACCCGTGACGACGACCACCGCGCCAGCCGCGCCCGCGAGCTCCAGCGTCGCCTCTACGACGGCGGCTTCGCCGGCATCTGCTACCCGCGCGAGTACGGCGGCCAGGGCCTGCCCATCGAGTACCAGCGGGTGTTCGACCAGGAGTCCGAGGGCTACGAGCTGCCGCTGCTGTTCAGCGTGCCGACGCTGTCGATCTGTGGCCCGACCCTGCTCGAGTTCGGGACGGAGGAGCAGAAGCAGCGCTACATCCCGGCGTTCATCCGCGGCGACGAGCTGTGGGTGCAGTTCATGTCGGAGCCGTCGGGCGGCTCCGACATGGCGAGCGCCCTCACCCGCGCCACCCGCGACGGCGACGTCTTCCTGCTCAACGGCTCCAAGATCTGGAGCACGTACGCCTACCGCTCCGACCTCGCCCTGTGCCTGGCGCGCACCAACTGGGACGTTCCCAAGCACCGCGGCCTCACGATGTTCATCGTCCCCATCCACCACCCCGGCATCACGGTCAACCAGATCACGATGGTGGACGGCACCCAGGAGTTCTGCGAGGAGTTCTTCGACGACGCGGCCATCCCCGCGGAGAACGTGCTCGGCGAGGTCGACGACGGCTGGACGGTCGCCACCCGCCTGCTGTTCCACGAGCGAGCCACGGTCGGCGGCGCCTCCCCCTACACCAGCGGCCGGATGCGGGCCGGTCCCGAGACCGCCCGTGACGAGCTCGTCGACCTGGCCAAGTCGCGCGGGCGGGGCCACGATCCCCGGGTCCGGCGCCTCATCGGCCAGTCCGAGGCGCTGTCCATCGTGCACGCGCAGCTCGTCGACCGGGTGCGCACGGGGCTGGAGACAGGCTACTTCCCGGCCCCCGCGGGGTCGCTGGTCCGGCTCTTCGCCGGGACCACCGCCGTCGATCGCGCCACCATCGCGCTGGAGATCGCCGGCGACGAGGCCGTCGTCTGGGACGGCGACGCCGACGGTCGCTACGGCATCGGCTACATCAAGCGCCAGACGTCCTGCCTGGGCGGGGGCAGCACCGAGATGGCGCGCAACATCATCAGCGAGCGCCTCCTGGGCATGCCCCGGGAGTACGCCGCCGATCGCGACGTCGCGTTCCGTGAGGTCCGCCGCAACGCCACGCCTTCCGAGAAGGGGAGCAAGTGATGGATCAGCTCGAGTTGCGTCCCGGGTCCCGGCTGCGCAGCGCCGTCGACGCCACCGAGGTGGTCGTGGTGCGGCCACCGGCGCAGCCGGTCGACCTGCGCTGTGGGGGGCAGCCGATGGTCCCGCTGGACTCGGACGGTCCGGCCGGGTCCACGCCCTCGCCCGACCACGCCGGCGGCACCCTGCTGGGCAAGCGCTACGTGGACACCGACGAGACCCTGGAGGTGCTGTGCACCAAGCCCGGCGACGGGTCCCTGTCGATCGGTGAGCAGCCGATGCGGGTCAAGGAGGCCAAGCCCCTCCCGGCGTCGGATTGAGGGTCGATTCCGCGGATCCCGCCGATGACGCCATCGCTGCCGCCCGGGCGGACCGGCTCAACCCATCGGCGTCCAGCCACCGCCCTGGAGGTGGTTGCCGGCGTCGACGTCGATGACGACGCCGGTGATCGAGGCGGCGTCGTCGGACAGCAGGAAGGCGCACGCACTGGCGATGTCGTCGGCGGTCGTGAGGCGGCCGAGCACGAGGTTGCCCCCGGCGGCGGCGCCG
>JBKOUY010000089.1:0-50676 GCA_046723645.1 Actinomycetota bacterium
AGCCGCGCACCCGGGTCACCGAATCGGCAGTTCGGCAGGCGATCCTGCTAAGTTCGGCCCGTTCACCGGTGTCATCGGTCACACCCGATACCGGTGCACCCATCCCCTGGGGTGGACGTGAGTCCGAGGACGCGAACCGCGCAATGCGACCTGCGAGACCCCGGCGGTGCAATCTGACCACACTAGGAGGCCAAGAATGAGACGACAGCGCAGGGGCATCAAGCTCCTTGCTCTCATCCTCGGGCTCTCTCTCGTGTCCGCCGCTTGTGGTGGCGATGATGACGACGACGAGGGCGCACAGCAGGGTGAGGAGTCGCAGGACCAGCAAGACCTGCAGCAGGGCGGTGAGCTCACCGACCTCAGCACGTTCTCGCAGGGCGGCTGGGATCACCTCGATCCCACGCTCAGCACGACCGTGCAAGAGTCCCAGATCGGCGACTCGCTGTTCGACACCCTCACGGAGGTCGACTACAGCGACTTCGACAACCCAGAGGTGCGCGGCGAGGTCGCCGAGTCGTGGGAGTCGAACGACGACGCGACCGAGTGGACCTTCACCCTCCGTGACGGGCTGTCCTTCTCGGACGGCACCCCCGTGCTGCCCAGCTCGTTCAAGCGGTCGTTCGAGCGCGCCAGCGATCCCGACTTCGCCGGCGATTACTCGTACCTGTTCAGCTTCTTCGAGGGTGGCCAGGACAAGCTCGACGGCAAGGCCGACGAGATCAGCGGCGTGGTCGCCGACGACGACGCCATGACCCTCACGCTCACGCTCTCCGAGCCCTACGCCAACTTCCCGGCAGTGATCGGCTTCCACACGTTCTCTCCGATGCCCGAATCCGCCGAGGGGCAGGGCGTCGAGTGGGAGCAGACGGCCGACATGATCGGCAACGGCCCGTTCATGCTCGAGTCGGCGCCGACCCAGCAAGAGGTCGTGCTCGTGCCCAACCCCGAGTGGGACGGCACCAAGTACGACGAGGACCTCGGCCTGCCGGCCCAGCCCTACGTGGAGCGCATCACGTTCGTCGTGTCGCAGGACCAGGACACCGCGTGGAACGCCTTCCTCGCCGGTGAGGGCGAGGTGGGGCAGCTCACCTCGGGCCGCATCCAGGAGGCGGTCGACAACTACGCGACCACGCTGAACGACCCGGTGCTCGGCGTCTACTACTTCCAGATCAACCAGGAAGACCCGCGCATCGGCGGCCCGGACAACAAGCTCCTCCGCCAGGCCATCTCGCAGGCCATCGACCGCGACGAGATCAACGAGGCGGTTTACGAGGGCACGCGGACCACGGCCACCGGCATCACGCCGCCGGGTATCCCCGGCTTCCAGGAGGGCCTGTGCGATTACTGCGCCTACGACCCCGACGCCGCACAGCAGGCGTACCAGGAGTGGCAGGACGCCGGTAACTCGCTCGACGAGCCGCTGCCCATCCAGTTCAACGCCGACGCCGGCCATGAGCCCGTCGTCCAGATCATCATCGACAACCTGGACGCCATCGGGATCCCGGCCACGGCCGAGCCGCAGCCGTCGGACACGTACTTCGGTCAGATGGCCGACGGTGGCTGCGTGATGTGTCGCGCCGGCTGGATCGCCGACTACCCGACGTACGACAACTTCATGTTCGACCTGTTCAGCACCACGGCGCTGGGCGGGAACAACTACGGCTACTCGAACCCCGACTTCGATGACCTGCTGGCGGACGCCAAGCGGACCACCGACGCGGACGAGGCCGCCGACCTGTTCCACCAGGCCGAGCAGATGCTGTTGAACGACGACATCGGGACCATCCCGATCAACTGGTACCTCGGCCAGTACGCCTACGACCCGGACGTGGTGGCCAACCTCGTGCAGCAGCCAAGCCTGCACATCGAATGGGAGACGGTCGCCCTGGCAAACCCGTAATACCTAATTCACGTTTGGCCGGATGAGCCGGTCCGCCGGCCGGGGGTACTCCCCCCGGCCGGCGGCCGGTCCATCAGCCAGGACACGACATGACCAGCTACATCATCCGCCGCCTGTTACTGATCATCCCGACGGTCTTCATCGCACTGTCGTTCCTGTTCGTCCTCTTCTTCGCGTTGCCTGGCGACCCGGCGAACCTCATCGCCGGCGGCGCCGAGCGCAACATCCCCCAGCAGACGCTCGACCAGATCAACGAGCGCTACGGCCTCGACAACCCGCTCCACGAGCAGTTCACCGACTACTGGCAGCGCACGATCCGGTGGGACCTGGGCGAGTCCTACCTGAGCCGCCGCAGCGTCAACTCGATCCTTGGTGAGAAAGCGGTGGCGAGCCTGCGGCTGGCCATCTGGGCCATCATCATCGAGATCGTGGTGGGCATCTCGGTCGGGCTGCTGTCGGCGATCCGCCGCTACTCCCTGAGCGACAAGCTCACCACCGTCTTCACTGCCTTGGCGTCCGCCATCCCCGTCTTCGTCCTCGGCTTCGTCATGCAATGGCTGTTCGCGGTCAAACCCAACCAGTGGGACTGGCCGGAGTGGGCCCGCCTGCGCACGTCGGGCATCGGTCCCGATTCCTGGACGTTGTTCTTCATCCCTACCGGCGAACAGTGGCGGTACCTGATCCTGCCCGCCCTCGCCCTGGCCTCCGTGACGACGGCCCTGCTCGCCCGCATGACCCGGGGCTCGATGCTCGAGGTGCTGCGGGCGGACTACATGCGCACCGCCCGGGCCAAGGGGCTCCGCGAGCGCGACGTCGTGCTGAGGCACGGCCTCCGCAACGCCATGCTGCCGGTGGTGACGCTCATCGGCCTCGATTTCGGTACCGCCATCGGCGCCGCCGTGCTCACCGAGACAACGTTCACGTGGCCGGGCCTGGGCTCGCAGATCGCCCAGTCGGTGAACGACCGTGACCTGCCCGTGCTCCTGGGGCTGACGCTCGTGGTGGTGCTCGCGTATGCCTTCGTGAACATCGTCGTCGACGTCTCGTACGCCTGGTTCGACCCGCGCATCCGGCTGGGGAAGGGAGAGCATGCATGACCCTCACCGACCAGGTCACCACCGCGCCGGGCCACGTCGAGGGGGCGCCCGAGCCCACGGACGTTGCCGACCTGGGAGCCGCCCGACCGCTGCGCGCCGACGTCTGGCGGCGCTTCAAGCGCAACCGCATGGCGATGGTGGGGATGGGCTTCATCCTGCTGTTGGCACTCGTGGCGGCGTTCGCCCCCCTCATCGCGCCCTACGGCATCACCGAGCGGGCGTCGGGTCAGTTCCGGCAGGGTCCATCGCTCGACCACTTGTTCGGCACCGACGACATCGGCCGTGACATCTTCTCGCGGGTCGTCTACGGGGCCCGGGTGTCGCTGCGGATCGGCTTCCTCGCCACGGCCATATCACTGGTGCTCGGCCTGCTCCTGGGCGCGATCTCGGGCTTCTTCGGCGGCGGGATCGACACGATCATCATGCGGATCACCGACGTGTTCCTCGCCATTCCCTACTTCGTGCTGGCGATCTCCGTCGCCACCGTGTTCGGCCGCAGCGAGAACTCGATCATCGTCATCCTCGGCATCACGGGCTGGCTCTTCATCGCCCGCATCGTCCGTTCCAGCTTTCTGGGGCTCAGACGCCTGGAGTACGTGGAGGCGGCGACGGCCCTCGGGTTCTCGCGCTGGCGGATCATGTTCCGCCACGTCCTGCCCAACGCCCTTCAGCCGATCATCGTCTACGGAACCATCTCGGTCGGCGCCGTCATCCTGGCCGAGGCGGCCCTGTCGTTCCTCGGCGTCGGCCCGCAGGAGCCCACGCCCGCCTGGGGGCTGATGGTGTCCCAGGCGAAGGGCAGCCTGACCAACGCCCCCCACATGCTGTTCTTCCCGGCGGGCGCCATCGTCCTGACCGTGCTGGCGTTCATCCTGATCGGGGACGGCCTGCGTGACGCGCTCGATCCCAAGCTGAAGTGACGCCATGACCGATGTGATCGACGAGGTCGTGAGCCGGTCGGTGGCCGGCAAGGAGGTGCTGCTGTCGATCCGCGACCTGCGGGCCGGGTTCAACACCGACGACGGGCGGGTCCAGGCGATCGACGGCGTGTCCTTCGACGTCGCCCGCGGCGAGGTGTTCGCGATCGTCGGCGAGTCGGGCTCGGGCAAGTCGGTGACCGCGATGTCGATCCTGGGGTTGCAGCCGACGCTCGACGTGACCGAGGGCCAGATCCTCTGGAAGGGACGCGACCTGCTGACGCTGCCCGAGGAGGAGCGCCGCCGGGTCCGCGGCAACGAGATCGCCATGATCTTCCAGGACCCCCTCACTGCGCTCAACCCGGTGCACACGGTCGGCAAGCAGATCGGCGAGATGGTCCGGATCCACGAGGGCGTCGGCAAGAAGCAGGCCTTCGAGCGGGCGGCCGAACTGCTCGATCTCGTGGGCATCCCGGAGCCTCGCAACCGGGCCGCGATGCACCCCCACGAGTTCTCCGGCGGCATGCGGCAGCGGGCGATGATCGCCATGGCCATCGCCTGCAACCCCGACCTCCTTATCGCCGACGAGCCCACGACGGCCCTCGACGTGACCGTCCAGGCCCAGGTGCTCGAGGTGCTGCTCGACATCAAGGACGAGATCGACTCGGCGATCATCCTCATCACCCACGACCTCGGGGTGGTCGCCGGCCTCGCCCATCGGATCATGGTCATGTACGCGGGCCGGGCGGTCGAGCTGGGCACCACCCATGAGGTGTTCTACGAGCCGCGCCACCCCTACACCCTGGGCCTGCTGGCGAGCCTGCCCCGCCTCGACGACGTGGGTGACGAACCGTTGCTGCCCATCGCGGGGTCGCCGCCGTCGTTGATCCGGAAGCCGTCGGGCTGCGTCTTCCACCCCCGCTGCCGCTTCGCCCGGGTGCCCGGCCTGTGCGACGCGGAGGTGCCGGCGCTGCGCCTGGTCGCCGGCGATGCCCACATGGCCGCCTGTCACTATTCCGAGGAGCTCGCCGATGTCACCGTGGAGTCGCTGCGCGCCTCGGTCGACGCGACCGCCGAGGCCGAGCTGCTCGACGCGGCCCTCCTGGTGCCAGATGTGCTGGGCCGGGAGGAGGAAGAGGTAGAGGTCGATGCGAGCGACGTGTTCGTCGAGGAGGGCGTTGCCCATCCGGGTGTGACGGAGCGGGGCCTCGACGACGAGGGCGCCGAGACGTGGCCCGATCCTGCGGGCCGGGACGCGGAACTGCCGCCGGAGGCGCGCTGATGACCGATATCGCGGACACCGCGCTGGCGACCACCGACGCCGTCCCGGCATCGGAACCAACCGCCGACCGGCCGTTGCTGGTCGCCAGCAACCTGGTCAAGGACTTCCCCATCCGCGGCGGCGTCTTCAGCCGCACGGTCGGTTTCGTCTCGGCGGTGGCCGACGTGAGCCTGTCCGTCGACCGGGGCGAGACGCTGGGGCTGGTCGGCGAGTCGGGTTGCGGCAAGTCGACGACCGGCCGGCTGCTGCTCAACCTGATCACGCCCACGTCGGGAACGGTCACGTTCGACGGCCAGGAGATCAGCCGCATGAGGGGCAAGCGGCTGTCGGAGATGCGCCGGCGGTTCCAGATCGTTTTCCAGGACCCGTACGCCTCGCTCAACCCCCGCATGACCGTCGGCGGGGCGCTGGCCGAGCCACTCAAGGTCCACTTCGGCTGGCCCAAGGAGCGGATCGACGAGCGGGTGCGCGAGCTATTGCGCACGGTCGGCCTGGCACCGGAGCACACCAACCGGTTCCCGCACGAGTTCTCTGGCGGCCAGCGCCAGCGCATCGGCATCGCCCGCGCCCTCGCGCTCGAGCCCGAGATGATCGTGCTCGATGAGCCGGTCTCGGCGCTCGACGTGTCGATCCAGGCCGGCGTTGTGAACCTGCTGGAGAAGCTGCAGGACGAGCTGGGCCTCGCCTACGTTTTCATCGCACACGACCTGTCGGTGGTGCGCCACATCTCCGACCGGGTGGCGGTGATGTACCTGGGCAAGATCGTCGAGAGGGGCGAGCGCAAGCAGATCTACGAGAATCCCGGGCACCCCTACACGCAGGCGCTGCTGTCTGCCATCCCGCTCCCCGACCCGGAGCGCGAGCGCACCCGTGAGCGCATCATCCTGACCGGCGACGTGCCCAGCCCGGCCGATCCGCCGTCCGGGTGCCGCTTCCGCACCCGGTGCTGGCTCAAGCGCCAGCTCGAGGACGGCGGCGTCGACACGTCGGTGTGCGCCGAGCAGGAGCCGCCACTCGAGATCCGCCGCGCCACCTCCGTGGATCATCCGGTCGCTTGCCACTTCACCCGCCAGCGCGAGGTCGTCTAGCGGACGAGCCCACCACGCACAGGCGGCGCTACAACCACTTCTCGTGCCAGTTCGTGCAAGAATCGCAGCGTCGCCGGAGATCGACCTATCAGATCGCGTCTCCCGACGGCGACGCCGACAGCAACCAGGGGGAAACATATGAGACAGCGGCGAATCCGCTGGGTATCGGCCTTTGTCGCTCTCGGACTCGTGGCCGCCGCCTGCGGCGGTGACGATGACGACAGCGCCGAAGGAGACGGCGAAGAGGCGCCGGCCGAGGGCGGCGACTTCGAGGCCCAGTCCTTCGACGAAAGCGCCCAGTGCGGCACCGAGGCGTATGCCGGCAACCTCGCCGGCATCGAGGCGGTGGACGCGCAGACCGTGAAGTTCACGCTCTGCAATCCCGACGTCGCCTTCCCGTCGAAGGTGGCGTTCTCGGCCCTCGGGATCTTCCCCGAGGAGCAACTCGAGGAGGACGGGCCCACCGGGGCGATCGTCGACAGCCCGATCGGCACCGGCCCCTACAAGCTCGAGGCGTGGGAGAAGGGCAGCCAGATCGTGCTGACGGCCAACGAGGACTACTGGGGCGACGCCCCGGAGATCCCCACCGTCGTGTTCCGGTGGAGCGAGGAGTCGGCCCAGCGTTTGGTCGAGCTCCAGTCGGGTGACGTCGACGGCATCGACAACGTCGGCACCGAGGACTTCGAGACGGTGTCGAACGACTCCAACCTCCAGCTGATCGAGCGGGAGCCGCTCAACGTCTTCTACCTCGGCTTCAACGTCGACAAGCCGCCGTTCGACAACGAGCAGCTGCGCCAGGCGATCGGCTACGCCATCGACAAGCAGCGCCTCGTCGACAACTTCTACCCGGAGGGTTCGATCGTCGCCGATCAGTTCCTGCCCCCGGGCATCCCGCAGTACCAGGACGGTGCCGAGACCTTCAGCTACGACCCCGACCGGGCCCGCGAGCTGCTGACCGAGGCCGGCTACCCCGACGGCGTCGACCTCGGCGTGCTGAGCTACCGGGCGACGGTGCGCGGCTACCTGCCGCAGCCACCGCAGGTGGCGAGCGACATCCGCGACCAGCTTGCCCAGGTGGGCATCACGGTTGCGCTCGACGAGCAGGAAGAAGGGGCGTTCATCGACAACGCCAACAATGGCAACCTGAGCTTCTACATGCTGGGCTGGGGTGCCGACTTCCCGGATGCCACGAACTTCTGGGACTTCCACTTCGGCGTCGGTGCGTCCCCGCAGTTCGGCACCGGCTTCGACGACATGCACGAGGTGCTGACCGAGGCGGGGTCGACGGTCGACGAGGGGGAGCGCGGCGACCTCTACGCCCAGGCCAACGAGCTGCTGTTCCAGCACGCCCAGGCGATCCCGGTCGCCTACGGCGGCTCTGCGGTGGCGTTCAAGGCATCGGTCGAGGGGGCACACGCCAGCCCCCTGTCCAACGAGCGCTTCGCCGCCATGTCCGAGGAGGGCGCCGATCAGCTCGTATGGATGCAGAACGGCGAGCCCTCCGGCCTGTACTGCGCCGACGAAACCGACGGCGAGGCCCTGCGCGTGTGCGAGCAGATCAACGAATCTCTGCTCGGCTACGAGGTGGGCGGCACCGAGGTCGAACCGGCGCTGGCCGAGGAGTGGGAGTCCAACGACGACCTCACCGAATGGACCTTCACCCTGCGTGACGGGGTGACGTTCCACGACGGCAGCACCTTCGACGCCAACGACGTCGTCGCCAGCTACCGAACCCAGTGGGACGCCGCCGATCCCGGCCATGTGGGACGCGAGGGCCTGTTCACGTACTTCGAGGCGCTCTTTGGAGGGTTCCTCAACCCGCCACCCGCACCCGCCGGGTAAGGGGGCCTAGGCAACACCGTTAAGCGGGGGCCGGTTCCGTGCCGGCCCCCGCTCCACACTCTCAATGCTGCGATTCATTGCCCGACGGCTCGTCAGTTCGATCCCGGTCCTGTTCGGGATCCTGCTGGCCACGTTCGTGATCGGGCGGCTGATCCCCGGCGACCCCTGCCAGGCGGCCCTGCAGGAGCGGGCGACACCCGAGGCCTGCGACGAGTTCAACGCCCGCTACGGCTTCGACGACCCCATCGTCACGCAGTTCGTCGGCTACGTCGGCGATGTCTTCCAGGGCGACCTCGGCGATTCGGTCCAGGAGCGGCAGTCGGTCACCGACCTGCTGATCGATCGGCTGCCGGTGACACTCCAGCTGTCGGCGGCGGCGCTCTTCATCGCCGTGGTGGTCGGCGTGCCGTTGGGGGTGTTGGCGGGATCGCGCCACAACACCAAGACCGACGTGGCCACGATCGTCGGCGCCAACCTCGGGGTGTCGATCCCGGTGTTCGTCCTGGCACTGATCCTCCAGTACGTGTTCGCCAAGCAGCTCAACGACACCCCGCTGGGCCTGCCGGCGTCGGGCCAGCTTACGGCCGGGGTGATCCCCGAGCCCTTCTACGAGGTCTGGGGCATCGGCCACAACTCGTTCTTCGAGTTCATCTCCAACATCGACCTCCTGAACGCCGTGCTCATCTGGCGTTGGGACATCTTCGTCGACGCCATGCAGCACCTCATCCTCCCGGCGGTGGCGCTGGCCACCATCCCCATGGCGATCATCGCCCGCATGACCCGGTCGAGCCTGCTGGATGTGCTCGGCCTCGACTACGTGCGCACGGCGAGGGCCAAGGGCCTGCGCGAGCGGGTCGTGATCGCACGCCACGCCCTGCGCAACTCGCTGCTCCCGGTGGTGACCGTGATCGGGCTGTCGCTGGGAACTCTGGTGGGTGGGGCCATCCTCACCGAGACGATCTTCAACCTCACGGGCGTGGGCAAGACGCTGTTCGACGCCATCTCCGGGCGGGACTACTTCGTGGTCCAGGGCTTCACCCTCGTGGTGGCGTTCGGTTTCGTGGTGGTCAACCTGATCACCGACATCGTCTACACGTTCCTCGATCCCAAGGTGAGGGTGAGTTAGGGCAACGATGGCGATCGAAGAGCTCCCCCTTGCCGTCGAGCAGGCCGCCGAGGCGCCACCACCACAGCGTCGCGAACGGGGGCTGTGGCGCGACGCCTTCCGCCAGACGTTCCGCAAGCGGTCGGCCGTCGTGGGGGCGGCGATCCTCGCTTTGTTGCTGTTGATGGCGCTGTTCGCCCCGCTGCTGGCGCCCTACGGGGAGCGGGAGGTCCTGATCGAAAGCGAGGGACTGCAGCCCCGGACCGAGCCCTGCATCCACCTGAGTGTGAACTGGATCCCGGACGTGCCGGTGCTCAACACGCTCGAGAGCTTCCTGGAGTCCAACGGCTTCTCCTGCTCCCCGAGCGAGCCGCAGCACCTAATGGGGCTCGATGGCAACGCGCGCGACGTGTTCAGCCGCATCCTCTACGGGGCGCGGGTGTCGCTGGGAGCGAGCGTGGCGGCGGTGTCGTTCGCCGTCGTGCTCGGTGCGGCCATCGGCCTGATCTCCGGATTCATCGGCGGACGGATCGACAACGGGATGATGCGCACCATGGACGTGCTGCTGGCGTTTCCGGCGCTGCTGCTGGCCATCGCGATCGTGACGGCCCGGGGCCCGGGCCTGTTCAACGCCGTGCTGGCGGTGTCGGTGGTGACCATCCCGGTCTACGCGCGCGTCATCCGGTCGCGGGTGCTGTCGGTGCGGGAGCAGGACTTCGTTTCTGCCGACCGCGCCCTGGGGGTGTCCGGTCCTCGCATCCTGGCCCACCGCGTATTGCCGAACTCGCTCACGCCCCTGGTGGTGATAGCCACGCTGGGCATCGCCACTACCGTGCTGGAGTTGGCGGCGCTGTCGTTCGTGGGCCTCGGCGGCGATCCCGACACCGCCGAGTGGGGACGCATGCTTGCGCTCGAGCGCAACCAGCTCTTCACGTCGCCCCACCTGGTCTTCTATCCGGGCGTGATGATCATGCTCAACGTGCTGGCGTTCAACCTGATCGGCGACGGCCTGCGCGACGCGCTCGACCCGAGGCTCAACCGATGAGCGAGCCGCTGCTCTCAGTCGGCGGGTTGCGGAGCTGGTTCTTCACCTCCGACGGCGTGGTGAAGGCGGTCGACGGGGTCGACCTGACGGTCAACCGGGGCGAGATCGTCGGCCTGGTGGGCGAGTCCGGCTCCGGCAAGAGCGTCACCGCTCTGTCGGTGCTCCGCCTGGTCGACCAGCCCGGGCGCATCGTCGACGGCTCGATCACGTTCGACGGCCAGGACCTGGGGGCGGCATCCAACGAGGAGATGCGCGCCCTGCGCGGCAGCCGCATCGGCATGATCTTCCAGCAGCCGCTCTCGTCGCTGAACCCGTCGTACCGGGTCGGGTTCCAGATCGCGGAGGTGTACGAGGCCCACGAGCGGATGAAGCGCTCGGTGGGCTGGGAGCGGGCCGAGGCGATGCTGGCCAAGGTGGGCATCGCCGACACCAAGCAGCGCTCCCGGGCGTTCCCGCACCAGATCTCAGGTGGGCAGGCCCAGCGGGTGATGATCGCCATGGCCCTGGCGGCCAACCCCGACCTGCTCATCGCCGACGAGCCGACCACCGCGCTCGACGTGACCATCCAGGCGCAGATCCTCGACCTGATCCGCGACCTTCAGGCCGACATGGGCATGGCGGTCGTGCTCATTACCCATGACCTCGGGATCGTGGCCGAGCTCTGCGACCGCGTGGCGGTGATGTACGCGGGCCAGATCGTCGAGGAGAGCGACACCCGCACGCTGTTCCGGGAGCCGAAGCACCCCTACACGCAGGGCCTCATCGGGTCGGTCCCCGTCATCGGCCAGCGGCGCCATCGGCTCGAGGTCATCCCCGGGCGCGTGCCGAACCTGGTCGACCTCCCGCTGGGCTGCCGGTTCGCTCCCCGCTGCCGGCCGCGCGAGGAGCACGGGCTCACCCAGTGCACCGAGGCGCTGCCGGCGCTGGTGGAGGTCGTCCCCGGGCACCGGGTGCGCTGCTACCTGCACAGTGACAAGGTCGAGGAGCCGTCGGAGGCGGTCGTGGAGGTGGGCCGCCGGTGAGCGAATCCCCCGTCTTTGAAGATCTTCCGGGCGATGGCACCGAAAAAGCTTCAAAGTCGCCGGCGCTGGTCTCGGCCCGGGGTGTGGTCAAGACGTTTCCGGTACAGGGTGGCGTCTTCGGGCGGGCGGTCGCCGAGGTGCGGGCCGTCGACGGCGTCGACCTCGACGTCTACCCCGGCGAGGTGCTGGGGCTGGTCGGCGAGTCGGGCTGCGGCAAGTCCACCCTGGGGCGCGTCCTGCTGGGCCTGTTGCCAGCCGACGAGGGCAGCGTCACGTTCGACGGCGTGAACGTGCTGGGGGCGAAGGGGGGCACGCTGCGGGACCTGCGACGCCAGATGCAGATCGTGTTCCAGGACCCGTTCTCGTCGCTCGACCCCCGGGCCACGGTGGGGGACTCGATCGCCGAGGGCCTGCGGGCCCACGGCGTGCCCGCGGCGCGCCGGCGTGACCGGGTCCAGGAGGTCCTCGACCTGGTCGGCCTCGAGCCCTATCACGCCCGCCGGTACCCCCATCAGTTCTCGGGCGGTCAGCGCCAGCGGGTGGGCATCGCCCGGGCGTTGGCGGTGGAGCCGCGCTTCCTGGTGGCCGACGAGCCGGTCTCGGCGCTCGACGTCTCGATCCAGTCGCAGATCCTGAACCTCCTGCGCGACCTGCAGTCGCGCCTCGACTTCACGCTGCTGTTCGTGGCCCACGACCTGGCCGTGGTCGAGCACCTGTGCGATCGGGTGGCGGTGATGTACCTCGGCCGCATCGCCGAGATCGGCTCCCGCGAACGGGTCTTCGGCAATCCCGAGCATCCCTACACCGAGGCGCTCATGTCGGCGATCCCGGTGGCCGATCCCGAGCGGGAGCGGGTCCGGGTGGCGCTGAAGGGCGAGCTGCCGAGCCCGCTCAACCCTCCGGCGGGTTGTCCGTTCCACCCCCGGTGCCCGATCGCCGCCACCGGGGTGTGCGACATCGAGGTCCCGCAGCTGGCCTCCGGTGGGGACGACCCCGACCACCTCGCCTCCTGTCACCTCCGCACCGGCGCCCACCGGGACCTCGACCCCGAGCGGCGGATCCGCCAACTTCGCGGTTGATCGGCTGGTCCTCTAGCCTGGGCCGTCGGTCCGCGACCCAGGAGACCACCGTCCCGTGATCACCGGCATCACCGCCGCACTCAACATCCTCTCCTCGCTGCTGCTGATCGTGCTGGTGCTGCTGCACAGCGGCAAGGGCGGTGGCCTGTCGGACATGTTCGGTGGCGGGATGGGCTCCAGCGCCATGGGGTCGACCGTGATGGAGCGCAACCTCGACCGCCTGACGGTGGTCGTGGCGCTCGTGTGGGGCTTCACCGTGATGGCCCTCTCGCTCATGCGCGGTTGAGTCTCGACATGTGAGGGGCGGGGGAGGGGCCTGATGAGCATCCTTGGCAGCCGGGTGCTTCGGGTGGAGGACCCGCGCCTCCTCACCGACGGCGGCACCTACTGCGCCGACGTGCGCGACGGCCGCCTCGAGGGCGCCGTCCACGCCACCTACGTCCGCTCGACCCTGGCCCACGGCCGCGTGCTGGCCGTCGACGTCGAGGCCGCCGGGGCCCTGCCCGGCGTTGTCGACGTCATTGCCGGTCGCGACGTCGACCTGCCACCGATCCCCGGCTGGTTCAATCCCGGCATGGTGCGGACCCACCTCGCCCGCGACCGGGTGCGGTTCGTCGGCGAGCCGCTGGCGGTGGTGCTCACGGAGCGGGCCGACCAGGGCGAGGACGCAGCCGAAACCGTGACCGTCGAGTACGAGCCCCTGCCCGCGCTCGTCGACCCGATGGCGGCGCTCGCCGGCGATGTCACGCTGTTCCCCGAGGTCGGGACCAACCTGGTGTGCGAGTTCGGCACCGAGCCCGGCGGCGACGGACCCGATGCGTTCGCCGACTGCGAGGTCGTGGTCCGGCAGCGCCTCGTCAACCAGCGCGTGGCCGCCTGCCCGCTCGAGGTGCGGTCGTCGGCGGCGGCCTGGGTCGATGGCCGGCTCCACGTGTGGTGCTCCACGCAGAACCCCCACGCCGTCCGGGGGGCGCTGGCGGCGCTCTACGCCGTCAACGAGCGCGACGTGGCCGTCGTCGCCCCCGACGTGGGTGGCGGCTTCGGTGCCAAGATCGACCTCCACCCCGAGGACCTGCTGCTGCCGTGGCTGGCGCGCCGCTGCGGGCGACCGGTCCGCTGGGTCGAGAGCCGCGGCGAGAACCTCCAGGCGATGATGCAGGGCCGTGCGCAGGTGCACGACGTGGCCATCGGCGGCCGGCGCGACGGCACGATCGAGGCCTACCGCCTGTCGTTCGTGCAGGACGCCGGCGCCTATCCGAACATGGGCGCCTACCTGCCGATGCTGACCCGCGCCATGGCGGCCGGGACCTACGCCATCCCGGTCGTCGAGACCCACGCGCGGGTGGTGGTCACCACGACCACGCCGGTCGGTGCCTACCGCGGAGCGGGCCGGCCCGAGGCCACCGCCGCGATCGAGCGCGCGGTCGACCTGTTTGCGACCGAGCTGGGGCTGGACCCGGCCGACGTGCGCCGGCGCAACCTGCTGGCCCGGTTCGAGGAGCCCCTCACCACGCCCACCGGCGAGACCTACGACTGCGGCGACTATCCCGCGGCGCTCGAGCGGGTGCTGGCGGCTGCCGGGTATGACGACCTCCGCGCCGAGCAACGCCGGCGGCGCGAACGAAACGACCCGGTGGTCCTGGGCATCGGCGCGGCGGCGTACGTGGAGGTGACCGCCGCCCCGTCGGGCGGGAGCGAATACGCACGCGTCGAGGTACGGGCGCGCCCCGACACGGCCGCCGGCCCCGACGGTGTCGACGTCGTCGTCGCCACCGGGACATCGCCGCACGGGCAGGGCCTGGCGACCGCGTTCGCGATGCTGGTCGCCGACGGGCTCGGTGTCCCGATCGAGCGTGTCGACGTGCGGCACGGCGACACCGATGCGGTCCCGAGGGGCGGCGGCACGATGGGGTCGCGATCGGTCCAGCTGGGCGGGTCCGCCGTACGTGGCGCCGCCGTCGACGTGGTGGAGCAGGCCAGGAAGGTCGCCGCCGACCTGCTGGAGGCAGCGGTGGACGACGTCGAGCACGATGCCGCCGCCGGCGCGTTCCGCGTGGTCGGCACCCCGACCGTGACGCGCACGTGGGGCGACGTGGCGGCGGCGGCCGAGGCCCAGGGGACGCCGCTCGCCGCCGACCACGACTTCGAGGTGTCCCAGGCGACTTATCCGTTCGGGGCGCACGTCGCCGTCGTCGAGGTCGACACCGAGACCGGGGACGTCCGGCTGGTGCGGCTGATGGCGTGCGACGACGCCGGGCGGATCCTCAATCCCCTGCTCGCCCACGGGCAGCGCCACGGCGGGCTGGCCCAGGGCGTCGCCCAGGCGCTGTACGAGCACGTCGCGTTCGACCCTCACGGCAACCCGTTGACCGCCACGTTCGCCGACTACCCGATCGTCTCCGCGGCGGAGCTGCCGTCGTTCGAGCTCGTCGACATGGAGACGCCGACCTGGGTCAACGACCTCGGCGCGAAGGGCATCGGTGAGTCGGGGACGATCGGCTCCACGCCGGCGGTCCACAACGCCGTGTGCGATGCCCTGGCGCACCTCGGGGTACGACACATCGACATGCCCTGCACCCCGGCGAAGGTGTGGCGGGCCATCCAGGAAACGGGCAGGATGAGCACCAGCGGGTCGTGACGACCGTCACGACCGAACGGGAGGGGGCCGCCGCTGTGAACATCACCCTTTCGGTCAACGGCGAGGAGCGCTCGACCGACGTCGAGCCCCGCCGGCTGCTGGTGCACCACCTGCGGGACGACCTCGGGCTGACCGGCACCAATGTCGGCTGTGACACGTCGTCGTGCGGGGCCTGCACGGTGCTGATGGACGGGGAATCGGTGAAGTCGTGCACCGTGCTGGCGGTGCAGGCCGACGGCCACGAGATCACGACGATCGAGGGCCTGGCGGCGACCGCGCCCGCCCGAGCGGCCATGGGAGCGGGGGACGCGTTGGGCAACGGGGATCCGGCCGCCATGCACCCGGTGCAGCAGGCCTTCCACGAGCAGCACGGCGTGCAGTGCGGGTTTTGCACGCCCGGCATGGTGATGGCCGCGGTGTCGTTGCTGGCCGAGAACCCGCATCCCACCGAGGCCGACGTGCGCCTCGGCCTGGAGGGCAACCTCTGCCGCTGCACGGGTTATCACAACATCGTGCGCTCGGTGCTGGCCGCCGCCGGCGAGCTGCCCGCGTCCGAATCGACCGAGGGGGTGCCGGCATGACCGCCACCGAGGCCTCGGCCCCCACCGCGGCGGCCGCCATCGGGGCGCGCCTGCCCCGCAAGGAGGACGCCCGCCTGCTCACTGGGGAGGCTCGCTTCGTCGACGACCTGACCATCCCCGGCGCGCTGTGGCTGGGCATGGTGCGCAGCCCCTTCGCCCACGCCCGCATCGGCAACGTCGACGCCAGCGCCGCGCTGGCGATCCCCGGTGTGCGCCACGTCTTCACCGGCGCCGACCTCCGGGACGGCTGGGCGGCGCCCATGCCGTGCGCCTGGCCCGTCACCGACGACATGAAGGCCGCGGACCACTGGCCTGTGGCCGCCGACAAAGCCTGCTACGTCGGCGACATCGTGGCCGTCGTGGTCGCCGACGACCGCTACTCCGCGGTCGACGGCGTCGACGCGGTCGCGGTCGACTACGACCCGCTCGAAGCGGTGGTCGACCTCGAGGACGCCGCCAGCGACCGGGTCGTGATCCACGACGGGCTCGGTACCAACCGCAGCTACACGTGGGCGCTGGTGCCGGACCCGGAGGCGGTCGAGCGGGCGTTCGCCGAGGCCACGCACGTCGTGCGGGAGCGCTATTTGCAGCAGCGGCTGATCCCCATGGCCATGGAGCCCCGGGGCGTCGCCGCCGTCCCCGGCGTGTACGGCGGCGACCTGACCGTGTACTCGGCGACCCAGATCCCGCACATCCTCAGAGTGATGATCGCCGCCACCTGTGGGGTGTCCGAGGCCAAGGTGCGGGTCGTCGCCCCGTCCGTGGGCGGCGGGTTCGGGTCCAAGCTCGACGTCTACGCCGAGGAACTGATCGCCGTGGCGCTCGCCCGGCGCCTGGGCCTCCCCACCCGCTGGACCGAGGGCCGCAGCGAGAACGCCGTGGCCACGGTCCAGGGCCGGGGCCAGATCCAGGACATCGAGTTGGCCGCCGATGCCGACGGCAAGCTCATGGCGGTGCGGGTCAAGCTGCTGGCGGACATGGGGGCCTACATGCAGCTCGCCACCCCGGGCATCCCGCTCCTCGGGGCGTTCCTGTACGGCGGCGTGTACGACGTGCCCGCGTACTCGTTCGAGTGCACGGGTCTGTTCACCACCAAGACACCGACCGACGCCTACAGGGGGGCGGGCCGCCCCGAGGCGACGTACGCGATCGAACGGGCGATGGAGTCCCTCGCCCGGGTGGTGGGCGTCGACGCCGCGGAGATCCGGCGGCGCAACTACGTCCCCGCCGACCGGTTTCCCTACGAGGCGTCGTCGGGGCTGACGTTCGACTCGGGGAACTACGAGCCCACGCTCGACCGCGTGCTCGAGCTCATCGGGTACCAGGACCGCCTGGCCGAGCAGCAACGGCGGCGGGACGCCGGCGACACCAAGCACTTGGGCATCGGCATCGCCACCTACGTGGAGATGTGCGGCCTGGCGCCCAGCCGGGTGCTGGCGTCGCTGAACTACGGCGCCGGGGGCTGGGAGGTCGCGACCGTCCGGGTGCTGCCCACCGGCACCGTCCAGGTGGTCAGCGGCGCCACGCCGCACGGGCAGGGCCACGAGACGACCTGGTCGCAGATCGTCGCCGACAAGCTCGGCGTCGATCCCGACAGCGTCGAAGTGCTCCACTCCGACACCGCCGTCAGCCCGCTGGGCCTCGACACCTACGGCAGCCGCTCGCTGGCGGTTGGCGGGGTGGCTCTGGGCATGGCCGCCGACCAGGTGCTCGACAAGGCCCGCACGATCGCCGCCCACCAACTCGAGGCCGCCGAGGACGACCTCGAGTTCGTCGACGGCGAGCTGCGCGTGAAGGGTACGCCGACCAAGGCGATGACGCTGCAGGCGGTCGCCTTCGAGGCGTTCACCGCCCACAACCTCCCCGACGACATGGAGCCCAACCTTGTCGGCCAGGTCACCTACGACCCGCCGAACTTCGTGTTCCCGTTCGGGACCCACGTGGCGGTGGTGGAGGTCGACGAGGAGACCGGGGGCGTGTCGCTGCTGGACTACGCCGCGGTGGACGACTGCGGCATCCAGATCAACCCCATGATCGTCGAGGGCCAGATCCACGGCGGCATCGTGCAGGGCGCCGCCCAGGCGCTGTGGGAGGAAGCCGTCTACGACGACGACGGCCTGCTGCGCAATCCCACGCTGACCGACTACGCCGTGCCGTCGGCCGCAGAGGTGCCGAGCTTGAGGCTCGGCAACACGGTGACACCGAGCCCGACGAACCCGCTGGGGGTCAAGGGGATCGGGGAAGCCGGGACGATCGTCTCTGCGCCGACCGTGATCAACGCCATCGTCGACGCCCTGGCGCCTCTGGGCATCACCGACATCGCCATGCCGGCCACGCCCGAACGGGTCTGGTCGCTCATCCGAGAGGCTCGGGAGGGACAGGCATGATCCCCGCAGCATTCGACTACCAGCGCGCGTCCAGCGTCGACGAAGCCGTCGGCATGCTGGGCGAGCACGGCGACGACGCCAAGTTGCTGGCCGGCGGCCACTCGCTGCTGCCGCTCATGAGGCTGCGGCTGGCGGCCCCGGCGGTGCTCATCGACATCGGCCGCGTCGACGACCTGTCCTACGTGCGGAGCGGCGATGGCCAGGTGCGTATCGGCGCGCTGACCCGCCACCACGACCTGGCGACGTCCGACGAGGTGCGCGAGCAGGTGCCGCTGCTGGCGCACGTCGCCGGCCAGATCGGCGACCCGCAGGTCCGCCACCGCGGCACGATCGGCGGGTCGATCGCCCACGGCGACCCCGCCTCCGACTTGCCCGCGGCGCTGCTGGCGTTGCGCGGGACCCTGGTGGCCCGCGGCCCCAGCGGCGAGCGCGAGATCCCTGCGGACGAGATGTTCACGGGCTTCCTGGAAACCGCGCTGGCGCCCGACGAGGTCCTCACGGAGATCCGGGTCCCGGCGCTGGGCAGCGCGCCGTGGGGATTCCAGAAGTTCGTGCGCCGGGCCCAGGACTGGGCGATCGTCGGCTGCGCAGCGGTGCTCGAGAACGGCACCTCGGGCGGTCCCGGCGTGGGGCTCGTGAACATGGGGGCGACGCCGCTCCGGGCACCGGGCGTGGAGGATGCGCTACGAAACGGGGCGTCGCCCGGCGACGCCGCCGCCAGGGCGGACGAGGGGACCGAGCCCCCCGACGACCTCAATGCTTCGACCGAGTTCCGTCGCCACCTCGCGAGAGTGCTGGTCCGGCGGGCGCTCGAGTCCGCCCAGGCGTAGCCCTCGCGCGTCTCCCGCGGGACTGTCCGCCCGGGCGGCCGGTCCCGCGGAGAAAATCTCTGGGGTTCCCGGCCGTAGGCTGGAGGGCATGTCCGCCGCATCCGCCGGCCCCGGCCGGCCCATCGTCGCCCGTCGCGTCGCGGGCCCACCCGCCACCGAGACGGTCGACGACGTGGTCCAGGGCCTGGCCGCGCATGACTACCTGGCCGACGAGGGGCTGGCCACCGCGGTGCTGCTGGCGCTGCGCCTCCAGCGCCCGCTGTTCCTCGAGGGCGATGCCGGCGTGGGCAAGACCGAGGTCGCCAAGGCCCTGAGCGCCTGGACCGGGGGCCGGCTGGTGCGCCTCCAGTGCTACGAGGGCATCGACGCCTCCCAGGCGCTGTACGAGTGGGACCATGCCCGCCAGCTGCTCCACCTGCGGGCGGCCGAGGCGGCCGGGCGGGCCACGGCCACGGGCGTGGAGGCGCTCGAGGACGAACTGTACGACGAGCGCTTCCTGGTCCGCCGACCGCTGCTCCAGGCGCTCGACGGCGCCGGCGACGGCAGCGCGCCGCCGGTGCTGCTGATCGACGAGATCGACCGCGCCGACGACGAGTTCGAGGCCTTCCTGCTCGAGCTGCTGTCGGACTGGGCGGTGACGATCCCCGAGCTGGGCACCGTGTGCGCCACCGTCCCGCCGGTCACGGTGCTCACGTCCAACCGGACCCGTGACGTGCACGACGCGCTCAAGCGCCGCTGCCTCTACCACTGGGTCAACCAGCCAGATGTCGAGCGTGAGGTCGCGATCGTGCGGCTCCGGGCGCCGGAGGTCCCAGCCACCCTGGCGCGGGACGTGGCGATGGCCGTCGCCGAGGTGCGAACGTTCGGCCTCTACAAGCCGCCGGGGATCGCGGAGACCATCGACTGGGCCCGGGCGCTGTCGACGCTCGGCAGGACGTCCCTCGATCCCGAGACGGCGTCGGTCACCCTGGGGTCGGTCGTCAAGTACCGCGAGGACGAGCAACGGGTGCGCGACCACGGGGTCGACGAGCTCGTGCGGCATGCGGTGCGCGATCGTGCCTGACGACCGAGGCTCGGGTGCCACGCGGCCCGAGCGCCTGGTGGTCGACTTCGTGGATCGGGTGCGCCGCGAGGGCCTGGCGGTCCCGCCGGGCTCGGCCGTCGAGTACGGGCGGGCGCTGGGGGCGCTGCGGTCGACGCGGCCGTCCGCGGTCTACTGGGCGGGTCGCGCCACGCTCGTGCGCCGCCCCGACGACATCCCTCCCTACGACAGGGCGTTCGCCGCGTTCTTCGCCGGCGGCGACGATGCGCTGGTCAGGCCGCTGTCGGTCCCGGTCCAGCTCCATGTCGACGCCCCCGAGGGCCCCGAGGGGGAGGATGGCCGGGACGACGGCGGCGAGGACGAGTCGGCCGCCGGCGAGGTCCGCACGCTGCGCTGGAGCGCCACCGAGCTGCTGCGGCACAAGGACCTGTCCCAGTGCACGGCCGACGAGCTCGCCGAGGCGCACCGGTTGATGGCCGACCTGCGGGTCCACGCCGCCCTGCGCCGCAGCCGCCGTCGGCGGCGGACATCGCGGCATCGCGGCCATCCCGACCTGCGCCGCACCGTGGCTCGCTCGCTGCGGACCGGCGGCGAGGTGGTGCGCCCGGCGGCCAGCGAACGCGGCGAGCGACCGCGCCGGCTGGTCCTGTTGCTCGACGTCAGCGGCTCGATGGAACCGTACGCGCGGGCGCTCGCCCGGTTCGCCCACGTGGCCGTGGCGGCCCGCAAGCGCGGCCAGGTCGAGGTGTTCGCGCTGGGGACCCGCGTGACCCGGATCTCCCACGAGTTGGCCACGCACGATCCCGACGCCGCCCTGCGCAGGGCCGCAGACGCGGTCGCCGACTGGGCGGGTGGCACCCGCCTCGGCGAGGGCCTGCGCACGTTCAACGACCGCTGGGGCGTGCGGGGCCTGGCGCGGGGAGCGGTGGTGGTCGTGCTGTCAGATGGCTGGGACCGGGGCGATCCCAGCCTGCTGGGATCGGAGCTGGCCCGACTGCGGCGCGTCGCGTACCGCCTGGTTTGGGTGAACCCACTGAAGGCGTCGCCCGGGTTCGCCCCGCTGGCGCAGGGCATGGCGGCCGCCCTGCCGCACGTCGACGAGTTCGTGGAGGGCCACTCGGTCGCCTCGCTGGAGGCACTGGCGGAGGTGGTGGCCCGATGACACCGGCGGTGGAGGCCGAAAGGATGGTCCCATGAGAGACCTGCTCGACGAGCTCGACCGCTGGCGGGCCGAGGGTGTGCCCGTCGCGATCGCCCGGGTGGTGGACCTCGACGGCTCGGGCCCCCGGGCGCCGGGTGCGGCGATGGCCGTCAACGAGCGCGGCGAGGTGATCGGCTCGGTCTCGGGCGGCTGCGTCGAGGGTGCCGTCGTGACCGAGGCGCTCGACGTGCTGAGGACCGGTGAGCGCAAGGTCGTGACGTTCGGCTACAGCGACGACGAGGCCTTCGCGGTCGGGCTGACCTGCGGCGGCACCATCCACCTGTTCCTGGAGCCGTTGGACTGGTGATGGACGTGGCGTCGAACGGCTCCGGTCGCCTGTACGAGGAGCTGGCAACGGCCATTCGGGCCGAGGAGGCCGTGGCGCTGGCCACGGTGATCGCCGGCCCGGGGCAGGGCGGGAAGCTGCTGGTAGGACCGGGGCGCCAGCCCATCGGGTCGCTCGGCAACTCCGACCTCGATCGGGTCGTCATCCGGGACGCCTCGGGCGAGCTCGCCGCCGGCACGACCGTTGTCCGCCACTACGGCGAGCACGGCGAGGCGAGGGAGACCGTCGTCGCCGTGTTCGTGGAGAGCTTCGCCCCGCCGCCGCAGATGCTCGTCTTCGGCGCGGTGGACTTCACAGCGGCGCTGACGCGGGTGGCCAAGGTGCTCGGCTACCGGGTCACGGTGTGTGACGCCCGCGAGGTCTTCGCCACCCGGGCCCGGTTCCCCCAGGCCGACGAGGTGGTCGTCGACTGGCCCGACCGGCTGCTGGGCCGCGTCGGCGGCGGGCTCACGGCGCGCGACGCTGTGTGCGTGCTCACCCACGACGCCAAGTTCGACGTTCCTGCGCTCGTCGCGGCGCTGGCCACCGACGTCGGCTACATCGGCGCGATGGGCAGCCGGCGGACCCACGCCGAGCGGATCGAGCGCCTCCAGGAGGCGGGCGTCGACGCCGCGTCCCTCGGCAGGATCCGGGCCCCCATCGGCCTCGACATCGGCGCCCGCACGCCGGAGGAGACGGCGGTGTCGATCTGCTCCGAAATCATCGCCCAGCGCACCGGTCGCGTCGACGCCCGGCCCCTGCGCGACACCGAGGGCCCGATCCACGGCGGTGACACCGAGCCGCTCGTTGGCGGCTGACGCCGTGACCGTCGCGGCGATCGTGCTGGCGGCGGGCGGGGGATCACGGTTCACGGAGTCGGGCGGGGGCGGCCACAAGCTGCTCGCCCCGTTCCAGGGTCGCACGGTGGTGGAATGGGCGATCGACAGCGCGGCGGCCTCGGGCCTGGCCGCCGTGTACGTCGTTCGGGGCGACATCGACCTGCCGGTTCCGCCGCTGGCGACCGATGCCGTGCAATTCGTGGAGAACGACCGGTGGCGCGACGGGATGGCGACGTCGCTCCGGGCCGGCCTTGTCCGGGCGCGCCGCGACGGCCACCACGCGGTGGTGGTCGGCCTGGGGGACCAACCGTTGGTGCTCGCGGAGTCATGGCAACGTGTGGCCGAGGCCAAGGCCAAACCGATCGGTGTGGCGACGTACCACGGGACGCGCGGCAACCCGGTCCGCTTGTCGTCGCTCGTCTGGCCCCTGCTGCCTGCGACGGGAGACCAGGGCGCCAGGGTCGTGATGCGCCGTCGGCCGGACCTGGTGATGGAAGTACCGTGTCCGGGAGGTGCCGCAGACATCGATACGGTCGACGACCTGAGGGAATGGAGCTGATGCCGTGGAGCTGACCAACGAGTTCCGGGTGGGCGTTCCGGTCGAGCAAGCCTGGGAGGTGCTGACCGACGTCGAGCGCATCGCGCCGTGCATGCCGGGCGCGCAGCTCCAGGAGATCGAGGGCGACGAGTACCGCGGCATCGTCAAGGTCAAGGTTGGCCCGATCACCGCGCAGTACAAGGGAGCGGCGCGCTTCGTCGAGCAGGACGAGGCGGGGCACCGCGCCGTGCTGCGCGCCGAGGGCCGGGAGACGAGGGGCCAGGGAAACGCCAACGCCACCATCACTGCCCAGCTCGAACCCGACGGCGACGGCACCAAGATCTCGGTGGCCACCGATCTCACCATCACCGGCCGCGTGGCCCAGTTCGGGCGCGGCGTGCTGGCCGACGTCTCGACCAAGCTGTTGGGCCAGTTCGCCGAGTGCCTCGAGACGAAGCTCCTGGCGGGGGAGAGCGGCGGAGCCGCCGCGGCCACGGCAGGTGGTGCGGACGCCGCGGGTGGCGGCGCCGATAGCGACGCTGGTGCCAGTGCCGGCGGTGGCGGGGCAGGTGCCGCCGGCGGTGGTGCGGGCGGCGGTGCCGCCTCGGCGAGCGCCACCGGCACGGCACCGTCGGCATCCGCCGTGGGGCCCCGGGACATCGCGTCGGAAGGCGCCGCCGCAACGCTGGGGGATGTGCCGCAGGGCGCAGCATGGCCCGGCCAGGGGGGACCCCCGACCGCCACGGCCCAGACGGCCGAGGCCACCGCACCATCGGCCGGCGAGACCGATCGCGCCCGGGTCAACGGCACGTCCGGGCCGCAGATCCGGGTCGTCGACTCACCCGACCCCGAGCCTGTCGACCTCATCGAGGCCGCCGGCGCCCCAGTCGCCAAGCGGCTGGCACCCGCGATCATCGGGCTCACAATCCTGTGGCTGCTCAGCATCTTCCTGCGCCGCCGGCGCCGTCGCTGAGGGCCTGAGGAGCGACTGCGGCCGATTGGGAGCCCAAGGGCGCTGGGCTAGAGTGTCCCTCCTGCCCGGAGTCCCGGACGGCCACGTCGGAGTGGCGGAATTGGCAGACGCGCCAGGTTGAGGGCCTGGTGCCCGATAAGGGCGTGGGGGTTCAAGTCCCCCCTCCGACACCCGAGTTGAACCCTCACGCGCGCCGCGAAGGTGCTGGTCACAGCGTTGATCTGGGCGTGGGGGTTTGTATCGCGGTGAGCGGAGTGATTTCCTTCCGGGAGTAGTTCCGGGAGTAGTCCGCGGGCACCGGCGCCGTCGATGAACGCCGTTGGTGAGCCGCGGCAAGGAACACGTTGCACACACAAGGTGCCTCATGCGCGTCACTCAGCCGTACTGACGCGTCGTCGTTCTGTCGCGTTCGGTGCGCTCCGACCCCGCGCAGATCGCCGAGTATGTGCGGGTCATGTCGTCCGTTCACCTTCGCGCCGTCGACGACGGCTATCCGTTTACGCCTGTGACCGGTGCGGATCGTCGCCAGCTTCTCCGTTTGCTTCTACTGCTCCGTCACAGGAAGGTGAGGTCGACGTCTTGGCCGGCCAACACGGCGCCGGCCTTGGTGAACGTGTCGAGCTTGACGCCGAAGTGTTGGGTCAGGGCGTGGATGTCGCGAAGGCGGCGCTGGAGGGGGCTGCTGGAGTAGATCGAGCTTCCGCCGCCGGCGGTGTAGGCCATGTCGACCACCGACGCGGCGGTCGTGGTCACCCATGTGCCCGTGGCCCGGATCCGGGCCCGGTGCTCGGGGGTGAACGATGTGCCGGCCACCGCCGTCGCCCACGCCTCCTCGGCGTCGGTGTACAGCAGGGCGCGGGCGGCTCGCAGCCGGGCGTCGGCGTCGCCGAGCTGATTCTGGAACAGCGGGTTCGACGCCAGCGTCCCGTCGCTGAACAGCGGCACCTTCCCGGTGGCCAGGTCGATAACCTCGCCCAGAGCTCCGTGGGCGATGCCGACCGCCACGGCCCCGATCCTGAGCGAGGAGAGTGACAGCTCGGGTATGCGCAGAAGCGGGACGTCGAGGCACGGCTCGTCCCAGATCACAAAGCTGCGTTCGGCCGGCACGAAGACGTTGTTGACGACGAAGTCGTGGCTTGCGGTGCCGCACAGGCCCGACACCGACCAGGTGTCTTTGATCTCCACGTCGGTGGGGGGTAGCACCATCATGCGTATCGGCGGCTGGCGGCCGTCGTCCACGATGCAGTGGGCGACGAACCAGTGGCAGTGCTGGCAGCCGCTGGCGAACGACCACTGTCCGGTGACCGCGAACCCGCCATCGACCGGCGTGGCCACGCCCGTCGGGTTGAACGTGCCGGCGAGGACGACGTCGGGGCCGGCGGTGTAGAGGGCGTCGAAGGTTTCGCCGGGCAGCTTCCCGAGCAGCACCGGCGCCAAGCCTCCGATCATCACCGTCCACCCCACCGAGCCATCGGCGCGGGCCAGCTCTTCGATCACCCGCATCTCCGCGGGCACGTCGAGCTCGGCGCCGGCGTGGCTGCGGGGCACCAGCATCCGGAAACAGCCCGCCGCCGTCAGCTCCTCGACCAGGTCCGGGGGCACCCGCCGCCCGCGTTCGATCTCCTCGCTGCGAGCCACGATGGCGGGAGACAGGGTGCGCACCGCCTCGAAGGTGGCGTTTGTCTCAATCACTTGGGTGGTCATGGTTTCCTTCCCCGCAGGTGTTCAACGATCGGGAGCTGGCTCGCGTGTTCGCTCCACCCTGCCGACCTGTGCGATCACGGTGCCCGGATTCATGTCGTCGCGCAGCAGGCGCCGGCGGGGGCCTCCGGATCGCTGGTGCAGCATCCAACGGTGTCGTCGGCGGGGGACGGCTCGACGTCGTCGGCGAGCACGGTGTAGAACTCCCAGCCGCCGTGGGGGACGTCGGGTGCGTTGACCCACACCTTGTCCTGCAGGGCGTGGCAGCAACGCTCCTCACTGGCCATCGTGGTCGCCAAACCGGCGGCGACGAAGCGGGCCGCGGCGGCGGCCACGTCGTCGGTGGAGGCGGCCTCGACGCCGAGATGGTTGAGCGCCGAGGTGGCGGTGGGGTTCTCGAACAACACCAGCTTCAGCGGCGGGTCGGCGATCGCGAAGTTTGCGTAGCCCGCCCGCCGCTTGGCCGGCTCAACCCCGAAGAAGTCGCGGTAGAACCGGGTCGCCTCCTCCAAGTCGGTCACATTCAGGGCGAGCTGCACTCTGCTCGTGGTCATCATCGTCTCCTCAACGGTCGCTGGGATCATCGTCGCCGTCAGGCAGCGGCGCCGACATCACGGTGTCGCTCACTAAAGACGTTCACAGCGCCGAATGGACGCAACCTCGTCGCGGTTGCGTCCCTCGCCGAGGTCATTCGTCAGTACTGTCGACACTGGGAGATGACCGATGGACGCGCCCGCCCCACCCCGAACTCGACCGAGCCCTGGTCTCGACGCCGGCTGGGCCGAGACCACAACCCGGCTACGAGCCTTCATCGCCAGACGGGTGGACAACCCTCACATCGCCGACGACATCACCCAAGACGTGCTCACGCGCAGCCTGGCAGGAGGAACCCTCGACACCCTCGACAACCCGACCGGCTGGCTCTACCGGGCGGCCCGCAACGCCGTGATCGACCACTATCGCCTGCGGCGGCGACACCAGCCACTGCTCGACGACGACGAGCGCGGGACCCAACCGGAGGTCGGTGACAGCGGACCCAACCAGGCCACCCGCGAGCTGGCACGCTGCCTCCAACCCCTCGTCGATCAGCTCCAACCCATCTACCGGGACGCCCTCACCCGCGTCGACCTCCACGGCCAAACCCACGTACAGGCCGCCGCCGCGACCGGCATCTCGCTGTCCGGCATGAAATCACGCGTCCAGCGTGGCCGCCACCAACTCCGAGACCTCCTCACTACCTGCTGCGCCGTGCACACCGACAGCACTGGCGCGATCCACTCCTACCACCCCGACGATCGCCGCTGCGCGTCCAACTGCAACTGACCTCGCACTCAACGACCACAGCGACCGGCCGACGACTCAAACGCCGGCAACGAGTTCTACGTCTGCCCCGGCGTCCCACTGACCTCGGGTAAGGCATATCGCTTCGAGCGCCAGCCACCGATGAGCATCCCGGAACGATCCTCGAGACGACCGACGACGACCGCCTTCGATCGCCGTGCGCACGGTCACCGTGCCCATTCGATAATCGTCGGCGCGAGGTCGGCGTCGCCCACTCCACATCCGGCGTGATGCCGCGGGCCCGGCGCCCGATGATCGCGGGCGGCGTCAACGGCGGCACCCGACCGCCCGCGAGGAGCAAGGGTGGGCATTCCCCACAGAACCCGAACACGTCCGTGCGACTGCCCGCGAGGCGTGCCAGCATCCCTCAGTACCGAACTTCCAGCAGGCGGCGTGGCGGCATAACGACGGTGATGGGTGCGACTGACGTGTGTTGCGTCGCTCCAGAACGGCGGAGACGTCGGGCGCGTCATATGTCACCGCCCGCCGACCGAGTGTGCTCTTCGCTACGGATTCGAGCGGCACGCCTCTCGCTACGTCAGGCGCTGGCCCCACGACTGGATCAGCGTGAATGTCGTTCCCCAGCGCCCGGGTTCTTGCAGCTCGGCCTCCGCGTCACTGCGCAGGCGCTCGAGGTCGGCGGGCTCTACCAAGGAGAGCAACCGAGCCTCGAGGGCGGTGGCGAACTGCAGGGGAAGCCGCAAGTACGGATGCCCAGGCGGGAGCGCAAACAGGTCGGCTCTCACATTCGCCTCGACACCCGCGCTGCGGAACAACTCCAGGTGCGTCCTCCCCGAATCCCAGTCGCCCCCCGTTCGCCGGAAGGCCTCCACGATCAGCACGATGAGCTTCTCCAGCGCCGGGGCGGGAGGGTTGAAATGCCAGGAGGCGACGTCGGGGTCTTCCAGCACGACCGTGCCACCGGGACGGACGAGGCGGAGATAGGTGGCGAGCTGTTCCGGTGCGCGGCCCAGTGGGGTGATCTCGTAGCGGGCGTGAACCAGGTCGAAGGACTCGGGCTCGAGGCTGGTGGCGAAGAGGTCGTCCTTCACGAGCGTAACGTTGCCGAGGCCCTCGTCAACGACGAACTGTTTGGCTTCGGCGAGCATGGCGTCGTCCACGTCGGTGCCCACCGCCTCGCCGTCGGGTCCGACCCACTCGCTGAGCAGTCGCAGCCATCCCATCACGCCGCAGCCGACGTCGACGGCCCGGTAGCCGTCACCGTCGCCGATCTCTTCCAGCAGCCGACGCCCGGCCGGCTCCCACACCCGGGACTGGAGCTTGAGGCGCTCCAGCTCGGAGAGCTGACCGGCCAGCAGGTACTCGGACGAACTCACGGCATCTCCTCTCGGTCCATCTCTCGGGTTCGCTCCCACTGTCAGGGAGGTCGGCGGAGGCCACAAGTGCAAGTCCTGAACCTTGCGCGTTGGCGGCTGGAGTTGCCGCGCCGAGGTGGCGGACCGGACCGTCAAGTTCTGACTGTGAACTAGTCGGGCCCGTACCTCGATGGCAGGCTGTGGGCGTGAGGACCTACCAGCAGTACTGCCCCATCGCCCGGGCGTCGGAGCTGCTGGCCGAGCGCTGGACCGTCATCATCCTGCGCAACATCCTCGTTGGCTGCCAGACCTTCAACGAGATCGCCGGCGGCGCCCCCGGACTCTCCCGCGGGCTGCTCTCCAAGCGGCTGCGGGAGCTGGAGCGCGCTGGGATCATCGAGATCCATCCCAAGCCCACAGGCCTGGGCTCGACCTATGAGCCCACCGAGGCGGGGCGGGAGCTGTCGGAGCTCATGCTGACCCTCGAGCGCTGGGGTCGGAAGTGGGCGGAGCTGAAGCCCGAACACGCCCACCCAGGCGTGGTGCTGTGGGTGTGGGCGAACTTCTTCCTGGACCGCGACTGCCTCCCCCGGCGCCGGGTGGTGGTCCGCTTCGAGTACCCGACGCTACCGGGGTCGGCGCGTCGGAGCTGGCTGCTGATCGAACGGGGCGACGCCGAGTATTGCCTGAAGCACCCGGGCGGCGACGAAGAACTCATCGTCGTGGTCCACGATCCCCTGGCGTTCGCCCGCTGGCACATGGGCCAGATCCAGTGGCGTGACGCTCTGCGCTCCGGAGCGATCGAGGTAGAAGGGTCCCCGGCGCTGGCCCGGGCGCTCCCCACCTGGAACCGACACGGCTGGGCGGCCGACGACCCACGCGCCGGCTACGAGGGATCGACCCGGCGCCAGCCCGCCCCGGCGCTCGCAGCCACTCCCACCTGAGCCACCTCCGGGCAGGGTGCGCCACGCCCGGCTCAGGTTCAAACGTTGCGGTGTTCGCCGGATTGGTTCGATGCGGACGCGGTTCGGGCGGTCGTAACCGACGACATCGTCGCCGGGTGGGATGCGATCGATACGCTCGACGGGCTCGTGCGCAAGTCGTTGGTCGTCGCCGCGCAGCAGGAGAACGGCGTGACGCGGTTCCAGATGCTGGAGACGCTGCGACAGTACCCGCGCGACCGACTCGACGAGCACGACGACATGGACATGTGGCGCTGTCGACACGCGGAGTACTACGCCGTGCTCGGCGAACAGATCCGCGACGGGCCGCGGGGCCCGGACGAGTTCGCGTGATGAGCGCGGCGCGAGACCGAGCTCGACAACATGCGCGCCGTGACGTGGTGCCGATCGACCGACAAGAAGTTGCCCTGGTGATGTCACTCCTCGTAGGAGGCAGCGAAGAAGGGTTCGGGGTGTGGAACGGGTTGAGTGGAGCCGCGACGCCCGCACTGCCCCTGATCGACAGGCTCGATGCGCCACGGCGCGTGTCCTTGCTCCTGCTCGCCACGCTCGAGGCCTATGAGCGGGGCGATATGCGATAGGCCCGTACGTTGGAACGCCAGGCAAAGGACATCGCGGCCTCGACTGATCTCAGCCGACGGACGAGCTGCGACCGTCGCCTCGAGGGGGCTCAAGCAGCCACTGCCCAGAACTCGCCAAGCGCAGGTGCGCGTGGGGTAAGTGTGCAAGTCCCCCTCCGACAGACCCCCTCCGACACCCGAGTTGAACCCCCACGGTGCTACTAAACACCTGCTCACTGGCCCTGGTCAGCCGTGGTGGTTCGTGTCGGTGGTGGTCTTTGCGAACCTGTACCTGGGCACGATCCTGGCTAGTGCAGGGCGAGGCCGAGCAGGGGGCGTACCCATCCGAGCCGTGCGAGGGCGTCGTCGGCCTCGGGGGCGCGACCGGCCATCATCTGGAAGCTGTGCGCCTGTTCGGGGAAGACGTCAAGGCGGACATCGACGCCTGCCTTCTCGGCGAGCCCGGCGACCCCGGCGGCTGTCGTCGAGCAGGAGCTCGTAGCCGCCGACCTGGATGTAGATGGGCGGCAGGCCGGTGAGGTCGGCCTACAGCGGGTTGGCGTAGGGGTCCTTCGGGTCGGTGCCCCCGACGAAGCCGGCGGCCAGCTGCTTGACCCAGTCGTGGTTGAACAGCGCGTCCTTGCCGCTGTTGGAGATGATCGTGTCCCCGACGACCTCCATGTCGAACCAGGGCGACAGCGGCATCGCCGCGGCCGGCAGCGGCAGGTCGGCATTCAGGGCGCGGAGCTGCGCGGTCACCACGACCCCGCCGCCGGCGGAATCGCCAGTGATGGCGATGTGCTCAGGTTTGATCCCCTGGTCGAGCAGCCACCGGTAGGTCGTGACGATCTCGTCGAGTGGGCGGGATGCTGGCCTTCGGGCAGCAGCCGGTAGTTGGGGATCAGCGCTCGCGCGCCGACGGCCTTGGCGAGGTGCCCGTACAGCTTGCGGTGGGTGTACATCGACCCGGAGGCGAACCCGCCGCCCCACAGCAGCACGCGGTCGTTGTGCGCGCCGTGCGGGATGGCCCACAGCGCGGGCACGCCGCCTGGGGCGTCGAGCTCGACGTAGTCGACGCTGGCCGGCTCGGTCGTCAACACGTTCCAGCCCTCGATCAGGTCCTTCTGGTCGTGCGCGTCCAGTCGGGGTTATCGGCGAAGGCCGTCAGCCAGCCCTGGTACAGCTTCTTCACGACGTCTGATTGCTTGCTTGCCATCGTGGGTGCTCCTTGTCCCGGCTCTGCTGACGGACCCTGGTCTGAGCCGCGATCATCCGGCGCGTCGTATGTCGACGTATGTCCCGTCTGGTTGTTCGAGGGGGCTCCTGGTGTCGTAGGTGACGGCGCCGTCGGCCATGTCGACGATCTTGGGCAGCCGGTACAAGCGTGGGAGCGGCACCGCGCCCTCGAGGTGGGCGACGAAGTCCTCCGGGAAGGCTCGCATGATGCTAGCGATGACGGTTTGGAGCTCGACGGGGAGGTAGCAGCGGTTCTGATCGGTCACCATCCGCAGCGCGGCGCCAAGCTCCTCGAGGTCACGATCCTCTGCCACGCTCTGCTCGACGAGCGAGAGTGTGTGGCTGATAGCGCCGCTGTGGAGCTTGCAGGCGCCACACTGCCCGCAGGACTCGACGTTCAGGAAGCGGGCGAACATGCGGGCCACCGCCACCATGTCGGCGGTGTCGTCGTAGACGATGAGCCCCGCAGAGCCCAGGCCGCTGCCGATCGCTGCGAGGTGTTCGTAGGTGGCGGGGACGTCGAGGTGGTCGGCGGTGATCACCCCGTTGGAGACCCCCGAGAAGACCGCCTTGAGGGTGCGGCCGGGGCGGGGCCCACCGCCGACCAGGTCGATGACGTCCCGGATGGTGGTGCCGAGCTCGAGCTCGGCATGGCCGGGACGAACCACGTCGCCCACGACGGTGAACACCATGGTGCCCGGCGAGTCCCAGGTCCCCAGGGCCCGGTACCACTCGGCGCCGTTGGTCAGGATGTGCGGCACCGTGGCGAGGGTCTCGACGTTGTTGACGATGGTGGGGTTGGCCGCCTCGCCGCCAGCATCGCCCCCGCGGTGCGTCGACCAGCCCATCTGAGGCCCTGACGCGAACAGGCCGTGGAGATATGGCGGGTCGCGACGCGGGAGGGGGTCCTCGCCCTCGATGACCTCGAGGAGCGCCTTCTCCTCGCCGAACAGGTAGGAGTCCGGACCGAGGACGAGGCTGATAGGCACGTCGCTGGTGAGCCCGGCCGCCTCCATGTCGGCCAGGGCCCGCCGCACGATCTCGACCTCGACGGTGAAGCTGGCCTTGATCGCGAGGAAGGCGTGCGAGGCCCGCACGGTCGAGGCGGCGATGGCCAGCCCTTCGATCACCTGGTAGGGGTTGTGGCGCAGGATGGGCCGATCCTTGAAGGTGCCGGGCTCGCCCTCGGCCCCGTTGGCGACGACGAACCGGCGCTCGTCGTCGCGGCTGGCCTGGAGGACCGACAGCCACTTGCGGCCTGTCCGGAACCCGCCTCCGCCGCGCCCGCGAACGCCCGACAGTGTCACCTCTTCGGCGGTGCGCCAGGGGCCGAGGGACCGGGCGATGCGCAGCGCCTCGCCGCCGCCTCGGGCGCGGTAGGCGGCGACTGAGGTAACCGGCTCTCCGTCCAACACGATGCGGGGGCGGGACGGATCGTCCAGGGTGGCGGGCATGGCGTGGGTTCCTTTCAGCGTGAGGAGGCCTGGTTCAGCGGACGGCAGTGCGCTGGAAGGTGCGGGCCGCGGCCGCCGTGAGCGCCACGGCGAACAGGGTGATGACACCGAGACTGAGCGAGGCCATGGCCGTCTGGTTGCTCATGCCCCAGATCTCGTGGAGGCCGGCGCCGTTGTCGCCGGCGAGCCCGTAGCGCACGAGGGCGAGCACGTGGGTGATGGGCAGCAGCTTGCCGACGACGGTCAGCCCGGCGGGCAGGGCGCTGATCGGGAAGAAGGATCCGGCGAAGAAGAACGGGACGATGGCGACCGCTGGCAACGCTGCGATGTACTCCTCCTGGGTGGGAAGGCGGTTGGCGAGCACCTCTGCAACGCCGTACATCGCGACGGTGAATGCGAGGGTGGCGGTCGCGAACCACAGGACGCCGGTGGCGCTCAGGTCGTATTCGGCGCCGCGGACGGCGGCGGCACCGAGGAGCACGACCACCTGCAGGCTGGCAAGGGCCACGGCGACCACGAGATTGCCGGCCACGATCACCGGCCGGGAGATCGGCGCCGCCAGCAAGTCACGAAGGCCGCCGCCGAGGCGGTCGACGACGACGCCAAGACCGGACTGGATGGTGCTCAGCGGCACGAGCAGGCCGATGGTGGCCACTGCGACGAAGGTCATGTAGTCGACGCCTCCGACTGCCGTCCCGAAGGTGTCGGCCAGGGCGGGAACGACGACCATCGCGAACAGCAACGGTGCCAACAGGGGGATCAGCAGTTCACGGGGGGTCCGGGCGCTGATGGCGAAGCGTCGGCGGGCCAGGGTGGCGACGGCGGCTACGCCGCCGCCCCGGGCCCGTGCGGTCGTGGGAGCGGGGGTGTCGAGTTTCACGGTGCTGGTGACGGCAGTCATGGGTTCTCCTTGGTCGAGGTCAGGGGGTGACTGGTGGGGAGTCGACGAGGCTCAAGCGGCGAGCGGCTCGCCGGTGAGCTGGAGGTAGACGTCGTCGAGCGTGGGCGGACGGCTGGTGATCGCGGTCACGGCGAGTCCCAGCTCGGCGATGGACGCCGCCGTGTCGTGGGCCGGCCGATCGTGCACGGGGAGGTGAAGGGTGGCTCCCACGGCAAAGGCGTCCTCGCGGGCGAAACCCTGGGCACGCAGCGACGACACAACTGTCGACACGTCGCCGTCGACGCGTAGCTCGACGAGTTCTCGACCTAAGCGGGCCAGCAAGGCGGCCGGGCTGTCCAGGGCGACGATGCGGCCCCGGTGCACGATGGCGACGCGGTCGCAGAGCTGTTCGGCCTCATCCAGGTAGTGGGTGGTGAGCAGGATGGTCATGCCCGACCGGGCCCGCAGACCGGCGATGAGGTCGAGCAACTCGAAGCGGAAACGGGGGTCGAGGCCCACCGTGGGCTCGTCGAGGAACAACACCTGGGGTTCCGAGACCAGGGCACGGGCGATCTCCAGCCGACGGCGCTGGCCGCCGCTGTAGCTGTCGACGGGGCGGTCGATCACCTCACCGAGACCGAACGGATCGACAACCGCGGCGATGCGCTGCTTGGCGGCCGCCGTGTCGAGGCCCCACAGCCGGGCATGCACGTCGAGGTTGCGGCGACCCGTCAGGCTGCGGTCGACGACCGGCTCCTGGAACACGACCGCGCTCGCCCGGCGGGCCGCGATCGGCTCGCGGGCGACGTCGAAGCCCGCAACGTGTGCACGACCCGACGTGGGGGCGATGGTGGTGGTGAGCATGCCGACGGTCGTCGACTTGCCGGCCCCGTTGGGGCCGAGCAGGCCGAACACGTCGCCGGGCGGCACGGTGAAGTCGATCCCCTTCACGGCCTCGACGCCGCCCGGGTAGGTCTTGGCAAGAGCCTCGACCCGGATCGCAGATGAGTGATCGGTGGTCATGACGGCGACCGTACGGATCGGCCTTGCGGTGGTCATCACCCGAAGGTGGACACCGGGGTGGGCTCTTCCCCGAGCTACCGCTCGAGGCTCTCCGGGCCGACGCGATGCACCGAGATCAGCGGCAGGCCGAGGTCGCGGACCTTGGCGAGGAGGCCGTGCAGAGCTGCCTGGTCGGTGACCGGGCCCGCGATGACGGTCTCGCCGTGGCGCTCGGAGGTGATCTGCAGGCCGTCGAACCACGCCGACCAGTGCTCGTCGAGCATTCCCTCGACACGGATCTCGTATCTCACCACCCGCATCCAACTGCGCCGGGGAGGACGAGTCGTCACCCACAAGTGCGTGTTCGGGACGGTTCCTGCGCGCGGCCAACGGCTCGTTCGGACCCGAAGGGAGTAGCGTCGTACCCCTGGCGCTTCGGCGGTGAGCAGGTGGAGTGCGATGGCTGACCTGCCCGACACGACCCCTGAGCACGCAACCACCCGCGGGCCGGGCCTGTTGGTGACAAAGCTCCGTCTGCCGCGACCGCCTGCGGACTTCGTGGCTCGCCGACGGCTGCTGGACCGACTCGACGAGGGGTTGGAGCGGGAGCTGACGTTGGTCTCCGCGCCTGCCGGGTCCGGCAAGACCTCCCTCCTGGCGGATTGGAGCAAACGGAGCGAGCGGCTCGTCGCGTGGTTGTCGCTGGACGCCGGCGACAACGACCCGGTGCGGTTCTGGCGGCACACGGTTGCCGCGCTGGACGGGGTGCGGCCAGGGGTCGCCGAGCGTCTCGCCCCCCTGCTCGGTCCGCCGGCACCGGCGTCGTTCGAGGGCGTGGCCAGTGCACTGGTCAACGAGCTCGCCACCGACGATGGCGCCGCTCTGCTGGTGCTCGACGACTACCACCTGATCGAAGCCCAGCCTGTGCACGCCTCGGTGCGGTTTCTGCTCGAGCACCAGCCGCCGGCGCTACACGTCGTGCTGGCCACCCGCGCCGACCCGCAGCTCCCCCTTGCCCGGCTGCGGGCCCGCGGCCAGCTCACCGAGCTGCGCGCCGCGGACCTGATGTTCACCGTGGATGAAGCGGCGGATCTGCTGCTGGGGGCGGCCGGGGTCGAGCTGCGCGAGGACGCGGTGGCGGCGCTGGTGGCCCGCACCGAGGGATGGGCCGCCGGTCTCCAGCTGGCCGGTCTATCGCTGCAGCACCAGCCGGATGTCGCCGGGTTCGTCGCGTCGTTCTCGGGCAGCCACCGCCACGTCCTGGACTACCTGACCGAGGAGGTGCTCGAGCGCCAGCCGGATTCCGTGCGAGCGTTCCTGCTCGATACGTCGGTTCTGGGCCGTCTGTCTGGACCGCTCTGCGATGCGGTCACCGGGCGGACCGATGGACAGCAGATGCTGGAGACCATCGAGCGTGCCAACCTCTTCCTGGCGCCGTTGGACGAGGTGCGCAGCTGGTGGCGCTACCACCCCCTGTTCGCAGACCTCTTGCGCGCCCGGCTCCAACAGCAGTCGCCTGAGAGCGTGGCCCAGCTGCACCGCAACGCGGGCTCGTGGCACGAGGAGCACGGTCCGGTCGACGATGCCGTAAACCACGCGTTGGCGGCCGGGGATGCCGTCTGGGCGGCGCGGATGATCGAGCGGCACGCCGACGAGCTCCTCGTGCGCAGCGAGGGCGCCACCCTCCAGCGATGGCTCGCGGCCCTGCCTCCGGGGACGATCGACTCCCGGCCGCGGTTGTTGATCACGCAGACACGCTTCGCGGGCTTGGAGAAGGTCGACGACTTGCTGGATGCCGCCGAGCGTGCGCACGCGCTGACCGCCGACGAACCGTACGAGCCCTCGGCCGGGCTGGGCGTCAGCCGGTTGGCGAACGTGCCGGCGATGATCGCGGTCGGGCGCGCGTTCGTCTCGTTCTCACGCGGCGACGGTGAGGCCACGATGGAAGGCGCATCGAGAGCCCTGGCGGAGATCGGCCCGGGGGAGTGGTGGCTCGACTCGCTCGCCCAGGCACTCGTCGGCGCCGCGGCGTTGCTTCGCGGCCAGCTCGGGGAAGCCGAGCGCGCCCTCGCCCCGAGCCTGGCCCGGTGGCAGGCGGCCGACGTGCACGACCAGGTCGAGCTGTGGAGCCAGTACCTGGGCAAGATCCAGTGTGCGCGGGGCCGCCTGGACCTGGCGGCGGGGACCTACCAGCAGGTGCTGGAGGTTGGCGCCGCGCCCGACCGCCCGGCGACGCCCGCGGCGAGCACCGCACACGTGGGCATCGCTTTCGTCGCCTACCACCGGAACCATCTCGACACCGCCCTGGAGCACCTCGACGAAGGGCTGCGGCTCTGTCGCCAGTTTGGCAACCCCGACTCGCTGGCCAACGGCCTGGCCATCCTGGCGTGGATCCACCGTGTCCGAGGCGAGATGTCGCCCGCCCTGGAGGCGATGGAGCAGGCCGAGCGGGTCTCCGACCCCACGGTGGTCGACCTGCTCAACTCGGTGCCGGCACACCTGGCGCGGCTGCGGTTGTCGCTGGGCGACGTCGCCGCCGCGGCCCGCTGGACAGAACAGCGCGGGCTCGCGGCGGACGACGAGCCGAGCTACCCCCGCGAGCTCGCGCATCTGCTGCTGGCCCGTGTGCTGCTCGCGCAAGGTCGGTCCGACCAGGCGCTCAGGCTCCTCGACCGGCTGCACGCTGCGGCCGTGGCGCAGGACCGAACGGGCAGCGTCATCGAGATCCAGGCACTCCGGGCGCTGGGGCTCGCCGCGTTCGGCGACGACGACGGCGCCGTGGCCACTCTGGCGGAGGCGCTCACGCTGGCCCACCCCCAGGGCTACATCCGGGTCTTCGTCGACGAGGGCGCGCCGATGGGCAGCCTCCTCGGCCAGCTCATACGTACCCATGAGGTCGATGTTCCCGGGGACTACGTCGGCCGGCTGGTGCGGGCGCTCCAGAACGACCTCGAGACCTACCGGGCGGGGCCCGCCTCGGACGACCGGCCGACCGCGGCCATCGTGCCAGGGTTGGTCACGGCGCTCAGCGACCGCGAGCTCGAGGTGCTGCACCTGCTCGCCGTCGGCAAGCAGAACCAGGACATCGCCGACGAGCTGCACATGGCGCTCAACACGGTCAAGAAGCACGCCACGCACATCTTCGAGAAGCTCGGTGCCACCAACCGCACCGAGGCGACCGCCCGCGCCCGCGAGTACGGCCTGCTGACCTAGCCCCTGTCCGGGGCCGCGCACGGCTGGGGCCACCACATCGCGCAGCGGTCGCCCACCGATGTGGCGAACGCCCACCTGCGCATCCACGTTCGGGTGATGACGCCGGTCCCGTCCGTTCATACGGTCGTCGAGCGCCAACCCACCATCTCCCAGGAGCGACCGTATGACCCCCATCGTCGAGGCCCACGGCCTCCAAGTGTCCGGCGAGCGGGAGAAGGTCCGCTTCGTCAGCGGCGGCACGGAGTGCGCTGCTTGGCACTACTCGGGCACCAACGGCGCCTGTGTGATCATGGCCGGCGGTGGCGCGGTGACGAAAGAGCCGGGCACCGATCCGTTCGCGAAGCGATTCCACGACGCCGGGTTCACCGTCCTCGCCCTTGACTACCGCCATCTCGGAGAAAGCGGTGGGCAGCCGCGCCAGATCGTGCGCATCAGGGATCAGCTCGCCGACTGGCAGGCGGCCATCGCGTTCGCTCCGACGCTGCCGGGCGTCGACCCGGCCCGAGTCGCCATCTGGGGCTTCTCCCTCTCGGGTGGCCACGTTCTGCGCGTCGCAGCGCGCAACCCGCAGCTGGCGGCGGCGATCGCGCAGACGCCGAACGCCGATGGTCAGGCCGCCGCGCGCAATGCGGGGCGCCGCCAAAGGCCGCTTGCGATGTTGCGTTTCACCGGGCGGGCCGTCGTGGACAGTCTCGGCGGCCTTGTCGGCCGCCAACCCCGGTTGGTGCCGCTCGCCGGCGAGCCGGGGACCGTTGCGCTCCTCACCACGCCCGACGGCGTCGACGGCAACAGAGCACTCAACCCGGACAACAGGTACCCGGACTGGCAGCAGGAGGTCGCTGCCCGCTCCGCGCTCGGCTTCAGCTTCTACCGGCCAGGCCGCGACGCCTCTCGGGTGCGGTGCCCGCTGCTGGTACTCGTCTGCGACCAGGACCAGTCCGCGCTCGCGGCGCCCGCCGTCCGCGCCGCGAAGCGAGCGCCACACGGCGAGCTCGTCCGGATGCCCGGCGGGCACTACGAGCCCTTCCTCGGCGGCCACGATCAGGCCGTCGAGGCCGAGATCTCGTTCCTGAACCGGCACCTGCTCGACCCCGTCAGTGAGGCGTCACTGCCGTCCGGCCGCCGCCATCAGGGAGGAACACGATGAACCAGATCGAGTTGTCCGCCGGGACGATCGACTACGAGGACACCGGCGGCGATGGTCCGACGCTCGTGCTGCTACACGGGCTCCTGATGGACGCCTCCCTGTGGGACGACGTGATCGCCGACCTCTCCGCGGATCATCGGTGCGTGGCGCCGACCCTGCCGCTGGGGGCGCACCGCCACGCGATGCACGCCGACGCAGACCTACCGCTGCGCGGGATCGCGCGGCTCGTCTCGGAGCTCATCGACCACCTCGACCTCGGTGACGTCACCGTCATCGGCAACGACACCGGTGGCGCGCTCGGCCAGCTGCTCGCCTGCGACGGCGCCCCCCGTGTCAGCCGGATCGTCCTCGCCTCCTGCGACGCGTTCGACAACTTCCCCCCTGGCCTCACCGGCAAGACGCTGGTGCTCGCCGGCAAGCTCCCGCCGGTGCTGTTCGGCCTGTTCATGCAGCACATGCGAATGCGGCCTGTACGGCGGCTCCCGATCGCGTTCGGGTGGCTGACCAAACGAGGCGACGCCGCGACCGCGCGATGGATGAAGGTGCTCTTGCAGCAGCGCGAGATCCGCCGCGACACGGTCCGAGTCCTGCGCGCGGCCGCGGTCGACAAGAACGTCATGCTCGACGCGGCCGAGTGCCTGCCGACCTACGACCGCCCCGCCCTCGTCGTCTGGGCCAGCGAAGACCGCGTCATGCCGCCCGACCACGGTCGTCGCTTCGCCGAGCTCCTTCCGCAGGGACGCCTGGTTGAGCTCCCGGACAGCTACACGCTCATCCCCCTGGATCAGCCCGCGCAGCTCGCGGCGGCCATCCGCGACTTCACACGGTCATCGAGCATCGCCCACTAGGACCGTCCTCGACGACCGCCGACGCGTTCGTCACCGTCGACAAGAGGGAGCCGACATGGAATCGAACACCGCACCCCCGCCCACGGCAACGCGGAGCAGCTTGGAGCTGCCGGCTGCCACCTTCGGGCTGTTGGCGGAAAGCGGAACCACCCAGGGCACCCAGGACGCCAACGGCCTCAGCCTCGGCACCGGAGTCGATGGCGGGTCCGCGAAATCCACCCGCGCATCCACCTTCGGGTGACGACGACGACGCCGTCGACCCGTACCGTCCGCATCAGGGCCAGCGCTGGTCATGCCCTGGGCGCTGTGCCCGGTCCTCAAGGAGGCACCAATGAAGTTGACCGTGTTCGGAGCAACAGGACGCACGGGCTTGCAGGTGATCGAGCAAGCCCTCGCCGCCGGCCACCACGTGCGCGCCGTCGTTCGAGACGCCACGCGGCTCGCCCGTGACCGAGCCGGCCTCGACGTGATCGTCGCCGATGTCGTGGATCCAGCCACGATCGTCGAGGCGGTGACCGGCAGCGACGCCGTCGTCTCCACCATCGGCACCCGCAACGGGCGGGCACCGACCACGGTGTGCGCCGACACGTCCCGCACCATCGTCGAAGCGATGTGCAAAGCCGGCACGCGGCGCCTGGTCGTGGTCAGCGGCACCGGGCCGTTCGACGAGGGTGAAGGGCCGGGTATGCGCTACGTCATCAAGCCGCTCGGCAGGCGCTTCCTCAAGCATGTCTTCGCGGACTTCGTGGCGATGGAAGAGATCGTGCGTGCCAGCGGACTGGACTGGACGATCGTGCGACCTCCAAGCCTCACCGACAAACCCTTCACCGGTCACTACCGCACTCGGCGCGACCTGAACCTGCGCCGCAACTTCGCGGTGTCTCGGGCCGACGCCGCGCACCTGATCCTTGCGGTCAGCCGGGATAGCGAAACCTACGGCCACGCGATCTACATCGCCAGCTGATGGCCATGGAGCGATCGACACGAGAACGATCCTTCGCACGGGGCGACCGCCGCGCGCCGGACACACTCGTGAGCGGAGGGACAGGGTTCATCGGGCGCTGGCTGCTGCTCGAGCTGACCCGGCGCGAGCAGACGGTCGCCGTCCTCCTCCGGCCACCGGTGGCACGCTTCGCGGCGCTGCAGGCCTGGGTGAGCGAGCGGGGTGGGAACGGCGCGCAGCTCGTCGCCGCGCCAGCGGACCTCGAGGTCGCCGGACTCGGGCTCGACGAGGCGACCGACGAGGCCTTGGCCGGTATCCGGGACGTCTTCAGCCTCGCCGGGCGCTTCGAGTTCGGGCTGGACGAGCGCCAGGCTCGTCGGGCCAACGTGGACGCGCCTCTCCACCTGGCCCGGTGGGCGGCCGCCCGCCCAGGTCTGCGACGGTTCGTCCATGTCAGCGGTTACCGGGTCGGCGGCATACTCGCCGCCGACGAGGTCCCCGTGTCGGGCCCGGCGAGGAGACGCCTCTACGCCCAGCTCGGCGGCTACGAGGCCTCCAAGCGCGAGGGTGACGCCACCCTGCGGGCCGAAGCCACCGGCAGCGGGTTGCCCCTGACGCTCGTCAACCCCTCGACGGTGAACGGCCACGCCACCACCGGCGAGACGAGCCAGTACCTCGGGCTCGCCTCGATCATCGCCGACCTCTGGCGCGGGAAGCTCCCTCTCGTCCCGGGATCGAAGGAGACCTTCGTCCCCGTCGTCGCCGTCGACCACCTCGCCCGGATCATGGTCGCGCTGCCCGAGCGTGACGATCCGCCCGGTACCGGCTACTGGGTGCTCGCCGAGGACACGCCACCGTTCGTCGAGCTCCTTGCCGATACTGCCCGCCACCTCGGCGTCAACAGACCGCTCGGCACCATCCCGACCGGCATCGTCCGCCGGATCCCCCGCAGACTCACTGGCGCCGAACCCGAGACCCTGACGTTTCCTGTCCACGGACCGCTATCCCACCCGGACGTACCGAGAGCTGCTGGAGGACCTGGGCACTCCGGAGCCGCCGGCCACCGAGGTCGTCCACCACTGGGTCGACCACCTCATCGGCACCGGTTTCGGCGCCCGAACCGCCCCACCCGGTGCTCGTTTCGTCGATGCCGCCGGCAGCCGGACTTTCCTGACCGGTCCGACCCAAGGCGCTGACATCGTGCTCGTCCACGGGCTGCTGCACGACGGCACCAGCTGGGCACCACTCGTCCCCCATCTGCCGTTCACCCCTCTGACCGCCGACCTGCCCGCAATCGGACGGTCCTCGCCCACCTCCGCCGACCCCGGCACGTGGCTCGCCGATGCTCTCGCCGCCGCCAGGACCACCTCCGCGCCCGTGCTCGTCGGCCACTCCTTCGGCGCGGCCACCATCCTCGAGCACGTCGCTGCCGGCGGCCAGGCACGTGCCGTGGTCCTGATCTCGCCGTTCTTCCTGCAGCGCCCCGCACCCTGGGCTCTGCGGGCGCCGTTCGCACCGGCCCTGCTCCGTCGAGCGACCGCGGCCAGGCTCGCCGGCACCGCTCTCGATGGTGCCACCGAACCCATCTACCAGGCCTCTGCCCGCAACCTTCGTCGACGAGGCGTCGCCCGGGCGGTGGCCGGTGCCCTGCGCCGCACCTCGACGCGAGCGGCCCGCGACCGTCTCCACCGGCTCCTCGACACCATCGACCTGCCGATCGTGGTCGTCGCCGGGGAACGAGATCCCGTCCTGACCGCGACCCGCCACCCCGTCACCGTCGTGCCTGGAGCCGGGCACGACGTGCACATCACCCACCCCGACGCCGTGGCCCAGGCCATCACGAACCTCTTGTGGGACGTGACCACATCGGCGCACCCGACCAGCTCACGGTCGCCGGCATCGACGCGCTGAGCATGCCGCGAGGCGACCTACACCTGGCGCGTTGCCACCTGGAACACGCCCAGCGCGAGAGCGCGTGGGGTTAGGGTTCGAGTCGCCCCTCCGACACGACGGGATCGGCGTGAAGGCGCTGGTCAGGGGCGGTACGGCACGGCGGTCGGCAGGGCTCTGAGTGCGGTTGTCCGCGATTTGTCATCACTCGCGCGCTCTTTGACCGTCGAGCCACTCGCATCCGGGACGATGGCCTTGGCGCCGGCGACCACGCCGCCCGAGCCCTGGTGCTCCTCCAGCCACTCGGCTCTCTTGAAGGGAGCGCGTTCTGCTCGGCGACGGCGGCGACGCCGCGACCGTCGAGCGCGGGACGGGCTGCGGTTCGCCGCACAGCGGAGGAGAAAGCGTGGAAAGGCGTGTTGCTGGCCGCCGGCTGTGACGACGCCACGAAGTGCGCCCGGGTGCTGGTCGAGGCCGCCGACCGGTCGTGCAACGAACACCGTGATCGGCTCGGCGTGCTGACCGCTGTGAGGTGGCGGCTCGCCGGTGTGATCGACGTGCAGCCTGACGACCTCGTGCCGATCGTGGCGTTGGGCCTCGCCGAGCTAGCGGCGCTCGAGCCGGCCCCCGAGGTCGAAGCCCGCCGCGAGGTCACGTTGACGATGGGGCGCGGCGTGGCAACGACGGCCGCCGCTTCTCCCGGAGGTTCGGCGACTAGGCCAGGCGGCACGGTGCCGTAGAACCGAAGTCTCTCGTGCGCTACGGCCGCCGCCATATGCCCTGCCCGGCCGAGCCCTGCACGGATCATCTCAGCCGTCCGATCTCATCACCGGAGTAGCCGAACCCGACTGTCCACCGATCACACAGAGGCGATAGGCAGCATCGAGCCGCCTGCGCCTGTCCTCGGGGGACTCCTCTTGCTCGTGGTCGTCGGCGCTCATCGACCGCCGCCGTATGTCTGATCCTGACCGTCGAGGTGAGCCTGACGCTCCAACTCCTCGGCAGCCGCCCGGTTGCCGGCCTCGAACGCGTTGGGAGCCGCATCCGTGTTCGGCTGCCGGTGCTCATCGCCGTAAGTCCGAGCCAGGCCTTCGAGCTTCGCCTGCCGCTCGGCCTCACCGGTCAACCTGGCCGTCGCCGCCGCGTTCACCCGCTCCTGTCGGGCCAGCTCGGCAGCTCGGTTGAAGTGATGCTGGTCGCTGCCGGCGACGTCGGCCGGGGCCGGAACCACGGCATCCGCGGCCGACTCCTCGGCGGCCGACTCCAACGCCGTCGCGGCGTCGGGGACGTCGTCGTCACCGCAGGCTGCGGCCGTCACCACTGTTGCCAGCGCCAGCGTGACCGCCAACGCCTTCATCTTGGGGTGCATTGCCTCATTCCTCTCACCGTTGGGGGATCCTCGATTGGTCCTCGTCGGCCGTGGCGGCTTCGCTCGACCAGCAGCAGCTCGTGCGCCAGCATCGTGATGCTGACCTCCCCGTAGGAGACGTCCGACGTCAGCAGGTCCATGACCCCGTCACGGACCTCGGCGCTGGTCTCGACCGTCACTGCACTGCTTCCTCGTCGCAGAGGCAGCGCTGCTGCATGTCGCGCCACTCCATCCGACCCCAACTGGCCAGGGCGCCGAGCAGCGCGGTCACCGACCCCAGGCCGAACACGAACTCACGCAGGCTCACCGCGTCACGCACCCTTCGCACCACGGCTGATGCCGCGGATCGTTGCAGTGCTCACGGCGTCGTTTGGCCTCGAACTCGACGGCCTCGGGCCACAGCACGACGATCTCGTTGACGGTCACTTGCAGCCGGGCGATCTGGCCCGGCATCCATTGCTGCTCGTACGTCATGCCTTGCCGCTGGGCGATGGCGAGCATTTCCTGGTAGCCGGCGATCGCTGCTTCGGCTTCGTGCACCTCACGGACGAGCCGTTCGAGCACGTCCGCCTCGAGCTCGGCTCGGCCTCCGTCGTCGCCAACCTGAATGCCCATTGCCCGTCCTCCGATTGTCCGGGCAGCCTTGCGTCTACCGGCGGTGCTCTTGGTGTCACGTGACTGGGTCGCGCCGTGACAAGCGGCACGTGGTAATGCCGGTCGCCGGCTTCCGAGGTGGCGCAGCGCAACAGCGGCCGGTACAGCCGGAGTGGCGGGCCGCTACGGGCCATGTGACCATCCACTCCGCCAAGGCGGGGCGTGGCACGGCATGGCACGGCAAGGCGTTGGAGCGACCCCCGGGCAACCGGGGCGCCGCTCAGACCGCGCCGTGGTGTGGCGGTTCTCGCGTCTGTAGCTCGATCTCGACACCGGACCGCTCCAGCAGCTCGCCCATCAGCGCCGCCAAGAGCGGCTCGCTACGTCGCTGTTAATGCACGTAGGCCTTACTGTGCGCGAGGTCTGCGCCATGGCGGGTGGCGCCCTGGTCACGGGACAGTGGGAACTGACAGGTTCCTGGCGGACCGTCCCGTGGACTGCCACCCGAACCAGCTACGTCTGCGGAAATCTGGTGGCGTGACCGGCTTACCGCCGAGATCGACGAGGAGCTATGAGCGCGGTCACCACTCACGACGAGTACCGGATCGAATCGATACCCCCAGGCGAGGACGCCTGGGGGTGGCATCGCTTTGCCGGTGACTCCGGCCGCGTCCTCACCACCGTCCAAGCCCACCTCGACGAGATCAGAGCCGCCTGGGTTGGTTGGCAGTTCCGGCTCATGGCCCACACCGTTTCGGTCACCACGACACCATGGATGGAACAGTGACCCCGGCGGGTGCGGCTGTGGTTGAGCAGGGCACGGCGGCCCGCGGCGCTGCGGACGGCTGGTACCCGCGCACGTTCCTGTTGACCGACGTCGTCGATTCGGTGTCGTTGTGGGAGCGCGACGCGGGGGCGATGTCGCAGGCGATGGCGTGGCACGAAACCGTCATCCAGGACGCGGTCGATGCTGCGGGCAGCGGCCAGATGCTGAGAACCAAGGGTGAGGGCGACTCGACGTTCTCGGTCTTCGAACGGCCTGCCGGTGCGCTGGCCGCGGCCGCGGAGATCCAAGAGGCGGTCACCGGGGAGCCGTGGCCGTCGATGATGGCGGTGCGAGTGCGCGTCGGTGTGCACACCGGGGATGCGGAGCCGCGTGATGGCGACTGGTACGGGCCGGCAGTGAACCGTGCCGCCCGGCTGCGCGCTCTGGCCGACGGCGGGCAGACGCTTGTATCGGGGGTGACCGCAGGTCTGGTGGCCGATCGGATGCCCAAAACGGTTCGCCTGCTGTATCTCGGGCGGCGAGTCTTGCGCGGCATCGAGCGGCCCGAAGAGGTATGGGAACTGGTTCGCGCTGACGACCCGAGAATGGTCACTCCGATCTGGGCCAGGGTCGGCGATCTGCCGGTCGCGCGTACGCGCTTCGTTGGTCGTACCCAGGACCTCGACGGTCTCGCGGAACTGATCCAGACCGACCACCTGGTCACCCTCACCGGGCCCGGGGGTAGCGGAAAGACCAGATTGGCGCTCGAGGTGGCGAATTGGGCTCGACGACGAGGGGTGCGGGTTTGGCTGGCCGAGCTGGCGCCGTTGCGAGACCCGGGGTTGGTGGCCCCGGCGGTTGCCAAGGCGATCGGCCTCGAGACCGGACCGGATCCGCTGGAGGAACTGCTTGCTCAAGCAGACACGCTTGCCGGGGTGTTGGTGCTGGACAACTGCGAGCACCTGCTCGACGCCTGCGCAGCGCTCACCGAACGGTTGCTGGTGGCCGCTCCTGACATCGGGGTGCTGGCCACGAGCCGGGAGCCGCTGCGTCTGACCGGAGAGCGAGAGTGGCCGGTTCGATCCCTGGACGTACCGGACGAGTCGCTACGGGACCCGGTCCGACTGGCTCGAGTCGAGTCGGTCCAGTTGCTGGTCGACCGGGCCCGAGCAGTCCGGCCCGACTTGGATGTCGGCCAGGACGACGTCGCACCGGTCGTCCAAATCTGCCGCGCTCTCGACGGGGTACCACTGGCGATCGAGCTGGCCGCCAGCCGACTTCGCTCGCTCGGTTTCGCTGAGCTGGCTGCCCGACTTGGTGACCGGCTGGCGACGCTGGCCCGCACCCCATCTGCCTGCCGGGACGACGCCCGGCACCGGTCCCTTCGCATGACCCTCGATTGGAGCTATGAGCTTCTGACCGACGAGCAACGCAAAGTTGCCCAGCGCCTGTCCGTGTTCGCTGGCGGGTTCCGCCTCGATGCCGCTGAGGGCGTGTGCGATAGCGACCTCGACGTGCTCGACAGTGTCAACGAGCTGGTTGTCAAGTCCATGCTCAGCTTCGACGGAACGACCGCCCGATACCGGCTCCTCGAACCGCTCCGCCAGTATCTTGCCGAGCGCTTGGCCGCATCCGGCACGGTCGAGGTCGCTCGACGGGCGCACGCGGAGTGGACGGCGAATCTTTGCCGACGGTTGGGCTTCGGTCTGCTGCAGGGTCTCAGGGCCCGCAGCACCCGGCTCCGCGAGGAGAGCGCCAACGTCGAGGTGGCCCTGCACTGGGCGCTCGAACACGGCGAACACGGGATCGCGTTGCGGATCGTCGGATCGCTCGGCCAGTACTGGTTCTTCAACGACAACGCCGCCGGCAATCGCTGGTGCACCACGGTGATCGAGGCAAGCGCGTCAGCCCCTCCCCGGCGGCGAGCGCCGGCCCTACTGAGTGCTGGCATGGTGGCCCAGAACGATCAGGCCTGGGACCGGTCGCTCGCCTGGCTCCACGAGGCACTGGCCATCTACCGGGCCGAACAGATGGCCCCGGGCCAAGCGGCCGCCCTGTTCTGGCTAGGACGTGCCCACGGCGACCCGGCCGAAGCCAAACGCTGCTTCGGCGAGAGCCTCGAGCTGTCCATGCAGCTCGGCGAAAGCGTCGGCGTCGGCATGTGTCGAGTCTTTATCAGCGTGGTGGCGGCCCGGGACGGAGACCTGGACGAGGCCATGCGGCTAGCGGAACAGGTCGTCGAGGAATGCTGTGCGAGCGGGGTCCACTATCCGCTCGGCCAGGCACTGGTCCTCCTCGCCTCCATCGCTCACCATCGCGGCCAGGACGACGCCGCCCGCACGTTCCTCCACGACGCGGTGACGCACAGCCGAGAGGTCGACGACCGCCGGCAGTTGGCCGCGGTGTTGATCGATCTGGCCGCACAGGAAGCAAGCATGGGACGCGGCGCCGAGGCGCTCCAGGCCCTTGCAGAGTCGTCGCAGCTGGATGAGCAGATAGGACGACTGCCAAGCCGGTCCTACCACCTCGCCGTCGCGGCCTTGGCGCATCTGGCGCGCGACGAACGGGTGCTGGCGATCTCAGCACTCGGCGGCTACGACGCGCATCCCAGAGAGTTCGCCATCCCGCCTTTCGGCAGGATCGGTGGGCACGTCAGCTGGCTCGACCCGGCAGCCATGGCGGCCATGCGCGCCCGGCTGGATCCCGACACGGTGGCCGCGGCTGCCGCCACGGCACGCCTCAGATCGCTCGACGGACTCATCGATGAGCTGATCATCCAGCCAGCCGAGGACGCCAAGTGATCCCGCTCCACCGTCCTGCTGGCGTTACTGATGACTCACCGACTCCTCATCGCAGGAACCCATCCAAGCCCCGGGGTGGTCAACCGGTTGCGAGCCAGGTGCAAGAGCGGGTGCGATAGCCCGGCGCGCTAGGCGGACGTGGCGGTACGGGGTGGACGATCGCGACCGAGGCCAACGAGCCCAGCGGACCCCACGACACATCCTGGACGTCCGGCCACGGTCTCCTAAGCGTTAGGCCGCAGGTTCCAGTCCTGCCGGGGGACCAACTCGCAGGCAACGTTCGCCGGCGTGGCAGCCGAGCTACCGACCATTTCCGCTGATGCAGTACGAGCTTCTCGACTACCAGTGCACTGTCGCCATCGACGTGTTGAACCGTCTCGCCCGGGCCCGGTCTGACTGGGCCAACGGCGACAGGTCGTCCTTCGCGCTGTCCCCGATTACCGGGGCCGGTAAGACCGTCATCGCGACCGCAGTGATCGAAGCGACCGTTTTCGGCTCAGCAGACCTCGGGCGTCAACCCCGACCCCACAGCCGACGTTCCTTTGGATGGGACTGCCGCGCCATCTGGTGACAGTCATCACCTTGTCAGCACTTTGTCCGCGAACGACCCCGAATCAGGGCATCCAGCGAATTACAAGGCAGCACGGAACTGCGGCGGAGACGAACCACTGACGAGCACGAACGCAAACTACACGGCACCGGATGACAGCCCGAGACCACGGGTTCAAGTCCCCCCTCCGACACCACTGCGATGCCTCGGGACACCGTGCACAGGTGTTCGGGACATCGTTCACGTTTTGGGCTGGGGTTGGTAGTCGCGGCTGGGATCGAGTTCGAAGTCGCGGAGTAGCTGGCCGTTGGTGGTGGTGATGCGGACGTGGAGGTCCTTGACGAGGACCAGGACTGGTTGATGGCGGTGACGTCGGCCGATGCCGATGTGGTGCAGTCGGCTGCCGTGGCGCAGGGTGAGTTTGCCGGACGCGTCGACGGTGTCGTGGCGGACTCGGTAGTGGGCGTCGTCGAGGCGGATTCCTGAGGGCTTGGCCTTTGGTCGGGCGTCGTAGGCCTCTTTGGGTGTTGCGTCGGCCGAGGGCATGGTGAGGCCGAAGGTGGTTGTAGTAGCGGCGGAACTCGTCGAGGTGTCGCTGCAGGCCGGCCCGCGATCGTGAAGGGCGCCGGTTGGCGAGCCAGCGCTTCTGGGTCTTGTGGAACCGTTCCACCTTTCCGCAGGTCTGGGGGTGGTAGGGCCGGGAGTGGGCAAAGGCGATGCCCCGGGCGTTGAGCGTCAGCTCCAGAGCGACCCGGCCGACGCCGCGGTAGCGGCCGGTGTAGACGGCGCCGTTATCGGAGAGCAGTCTGGCGGGATCACCCCAGGTAGCGGCCGCTTGGCGGAAGCAGGCGTCGACGTCGGACGCTTTGAACACCGGCCGGCAGACACTGGCGATGCACAGCCGCGAGTGGTCGTCGACGATGTTGAGGATCTCGACGTCGGTCCCGTCGGCGAGGGCCCAGTGGGTGATGTCGGTCTGCCACAGCTCGTTGGGCATGGCTGCCTCGAAGCGGATGTAGGAGCTCTTGGGCCGCTTGTGGGGCTGGGGGGTGACAAAGCCACGGTCGGTCAGGATCCGCCAGATCGTGCTGAGGGCGGGACAGTGCCCGTGACGACGCTCGAGGTGGGCGGCAATCGTCGCCGCGCCGGCTTCATGGCCAGCCCGATCGAGCCTCTTGCGGATGGCGATGATCTCGTCCTCGATCTCCGCCGGCGTCTGATTGGGTGAGCGATGCGGCCGACGAGACCGGGGCCCTAACCCGGCATCACCCTCGTCGAGGTAACGCTGGACAAGGGTGATGATCCAGCGCCGGGAGATGCCGTAGTCGCGAGCGACCGCGCTCTTGGAACGGCCCTCGAACACCACCGCCGCCACGACCAGCTCGGCCATCCCCATCGCTCACCCCTTCTCCAGAGGTGTGAACGATGTCCCCAGACAGGTGTGAACGATGTCCCGAGACAGGTGTGAACGATGTCCTGAACTCACAGACCCCCTCCGACACCACGACTCCCACCTCCGACACGCTCACCGAGTGTGTCGGATTCGCCATTTTTCGGGTCATGTCACGTCCGTAAGCACACTCTGCGTGGCGAAATGGGTGTGTAACCGCCACCCCCACGCCCGACACGACCGACGGCGTGTTTGGGCTGGTCACAGGCCTGTGGCGCAGCAACGAGTGTCGCCCTGCAAACGGCTTGCTAATACGAGCGGGCCGATGGGGGATGCCAGTCCTCGCCGCTAGCGCCGTGACGCATGCGATCGATGCCGCGGGTGTGCACTCTGCGATGTGGGGACACCAGGTAAGGCCTGTCGCCGCTATGGGGCGAACCGGTGAATTCGCCGTGTCGAGCACCCGGGATCAGGTTCGTCCGCCGGCGGGGCGCTGTCGTCATTTCCACGCAGGGTGGCGAGATGCAGGCCGAGCCCGTGGCTCAGGTCGTTCCAACCCGGACGCCGGACCGGCGACGTGCGCCAGATGCCGTTCGGTGCTCAGGCCCACGGGCGCGACGTGCCATGGCCACGTTCTGGCGCGGGTGATCTGTGCTCGCGTTCTGGCGCGTTCCGCGTATTCCGAGGGTGCGGGAGATCGGCAGATCTGTACGCGACGGTCGCGCCTGTTGAGGCTCAGTGCGCTTACGAACGCCAGCGTGTCGGAAACCTCTGTCTCTACGCTGCCTGGGCAACCGCCGCGTGACGGTATTCCGAGCGTTTGAGGTCACGCCCGGCGACGACCAGGCCCGCGTGCCACCCGGGCGCCCGACCACCATCTGGGGGATGGACCATCGCGATGTCAGCTCCGCTACGGACCAGGGTCCATGAGATGACCGAGTTCGAATTCCACATCTCGCCGGTGTCGAATTCGTCACGACCC
>JBKOUY010000111.1:0-5683 GCA_046723645.1 Actinomycetota bacterium
AGTTGGGGCCGGCACCGCATGCGGTGCATCCCGTGCCCGTTACGTGGTCTAGGTGGTGCGGAACTTCGGGGCAGCGAGGCCGCCGAGTATGGGAGCAGAGACCTTGGGTGAACTGATCAACCGTCGGAGACGGGGAATCGCGGGCCTGGTGAGCATGGTGCTGGGGGCGGCGTGCCTCGTATGGGCGCTGCCCGGAAACGCAGGGGCCCAGGAGCAGGAGCCGCCTCCGACACCGTCGAGCTCTGTCGTCGAGGGCAACGAGGATTGCGGCGACCTGGGTGACTTCGCCTTCGAGTTCACGATCGAAGTGTCCGGCGAGTTGCCGGAGGAAGGTACCTTCACCGACGAGGAGACCGGCTTCGTTGTGACGATCTCGGACGTCCACGTCGATGGTGGCACAGCGTTCTTCAGCTTCGAATCGAACATCGCGGTGTCGGCCGTCTTCGTGAAGGCTGGTCCGGGCGGGATTCTCTACACGTTCGAGCCGCCCTCGACGATCGGAATCGATCTCGCGTCGCCAAAGGACTCCATTAGCCACATCTCCTTCTGCTGGAACCCGCCACCCCCTACCACGACGTCGACAACCGAGGCTCCGACCACGTCGAGCACGGAGGCTCCGACCACGTCGAGCACCGAGGCTCCGACCACGTCGAGCACCGAGGCTCCGACCACGTCGAGCACCGAGGCTCCGACCACGTCGAGCACCGAGGCTCCGACCACGTCGAGCACCGAGGCTCCGACCACGTCGAGCACGGAGGCGACCACCACCACCGTCGTGGCGCCGTCGACCACCACGACGACGATGGCGGTGGCGGCGGTTGGCGAGCTGCCAAAGACGGGCGGCGGTAGCCAGCCCCTGCTCATCGCCGCCGGCATCATCATGCTGCTCGGCGGCGGGGCGCTGCTGGGGAGCGTGAAGCTCAGCGAGCGCCGGATCGCCTGACGGCTCAGCGAAAACCGAAGTGAAGGGTGGCCGGGGAGCGCATCCCCGGCCACCCTTCGTTTTGGCCCCGTGTCCGGCGCGATGCCGGATCGTGCCACCCACGCTCGCTCGCTATCGTTGCCCGGCCCCCAGAGACGAAGTCGGGCAGGGAGCGCGAGTGCCGGCGACCATCGTGGTCGGAACCCAGTGGGGCGACGAGGGCAAGGGCAAGTTCACCGACCTCTTCGCCAAGGAGATGGACCTCGTCGTCCGCTACCAGGGTGGGCACAACGCCGGCCACACCCTCGTGGTCGACGGCGAGACGTTCGCGCTCCAGCTGATCCCGTCGGGCATCCTGTACGACCACATCACCCCGGTCATCGGCAACGGCGTCGTCGTCGACCCCAGGGTGCTGCTCGACGAGATCGACATGCTCACCGGGCGGGGCGTCGACTGCGGCCGCCTCAAGGTGTCGTCGGGCGCCCACCTGATCCTTCCGTACCACCAGCTGTTCGACCGGGTGACCGAGCGCCATCTCGGGAGGAACAAGCTCGGCACCACCAAGCGCGGGATCGGGCCCGCCTATGCCGACAAGGCCGCCCGGGTTGGCCTGCGGGTGTCGGACCTCTACGACCACAAGATCTTCCGCCAGAAGCTGGAGCTGGTGCTCAAGGAGAAGGGCCAGGTCCTGGCCAAGGTCTACAACCAGCTTCCCCCGCCCGCGGACGAGATCGCCGACGTCTACCTCGACGAGCTGGCACCCCGCCTGGAGCACTACGTGGCCGACACCGTCAACCTGGTGCACGAGGCGCTCGAGGCCGGGCGGCACGTGCTCTTCGAGGGTGCCCAGGCCACGTTCCTCGACCTCGACCACGGCACCTATCCGTATGTGACGTCGTCGAACCCGGTGGCGGGCGGGGCGTGCACCGGCGCGGGGGTCGGCCCGCGGTACATCGACCGCGTAGTGGGGGTCGCCAAGGCCTACGTCACGCGGGTCGGCTCCGGGCCGTTCCCGACGGAGCTGTTCGACGAGGTCGGCGACGCCCTCGTGGATCGCGGCCACGAGTACGGCACCAACACCGGCCGCCGGCGCCGCGCTGGCTGGTTCGATGCCGTGATGCTCCGGCACGCGGTGCGGCTCAACTCGCTCTCCGAGGTCGCCATCACCAAGCTCGACGTGCTCGACGCCTTCGACACCGTGAAGGTCTGCGTTGCGTACCGGGCTGACGGGCGGCGCCTGGACCGCCTGCCCGACGACCAGTCGTTGCTGCACCGTGCGGAACCCGTCTACGAGGAACTTCCCGGCTGGTCCACCGACGTCACCGCCTCGACGGAGCCCGGACACCTGCCGGCGGCCGCGCGCGACTACGTCGCCTTCCTCGAGGACCAGGTGGGCGTGCCCATCCGGCTGCTCGGCGTCGGTCCCGGGCGCGACCAGTACGTCCAGCTGCAGGCGTAGGGGCCTGAGCGACCATGCGCGTGTGTGTCGTCGGGTCCGGGGGCCGGGAGCATGCCCTGGCCCACGTGCTGGGGCGGACGGCGGAGGTGGTCGTGACGCCCGGCAACGCGGCGATCCCGGGGTCGATCCCGGCGCCGCCGGAGGAGGTCGAAGCCGACCTCTTCATCGTCGGGCCCGAGGCTCCGCTGGTGGACGGCCTCGCCGACCGGTTACGCGCCGCCGGGCGAGCCGTCTTCGGTCCGGGTGCCGATGGTGCCCGGCTCGAGGGATCGAAGGCATGGATGAAGGACCTGCTGGCCGCCGCCGCCGTGCCCACCGCCCGCCACGCCAGCTTCACCGACCAGGCGGCGGCACTCGGCTTCCTGCGGACGCTGCCCGGGCCCTGGGTGGTCAAGACCGACGGCCTGGCGGCGGGCAAGGGCGTCCTCGTGACGGGGCGGCTCGACGAGGCAGAGGACGACGTGCGGGCGAAGCTCGCCGGCGAATCGTTCGGCGACGCCGGGCGCACGGTCGTGATCGAGGAGGGGATGACAGGGCCAGAGCTGTCGGTCCTGGCCGTCTGCGACGGTCGCCGGGCCGTGCCGCTGGCGCCGGCGCAGGACTTCAAGCGGGTGGGCGACGATGACACGGGCCCCAACACCGGCGGCATGGGCGCCTACTCGCCGGTGCCCTTCGCCGGTGCCGACGTCGTCGGCACGGTGATGGACAGGTTCGTGGAGCCCACGCTGGCCGAGCTCCGCAGGCGCGGGATCGACTACCGGGGCGTGCTCTACGGCGGGCTCATGCTCACGCCCGACGGGCTCCGGCTGCTCGAGTACAACGTCCGCTTCGGCGATCCCGAGGCCCAGGTGGTGTTGCCCCGCCTCACCAGCGACCTGGCCGAGCTGCTGGCGGCCGCGGCCGCCGGCGACCTGCGCAGGGCGCCGGGCCCGGCGTTCGGCGACGACGCCTGCGTGACGGTCGTGCTGGCGTCGGAGGGCTACCCCGGCGAGCCCCGCCGCGGTGAGGTGATCGAGGGGCTCGATGCCGCGACGGCGCGAGGCGCCACCGTGTTCGCGGCCGGTGTCGCCCGTGACGGCGACGGACGGCTGGTGACGGCGGGCGGGCGGGTCCTGGCCGTCACCGGCACCGGCGCCACGGTGGCCGCCGCCCGCCGCCACGCCTACGCCGCGGCCGGTTGCGTGTCGTGGCCCGGCATGCACTACCGGAGTGACATAGCCCGAATTGCGAGCGAGGAGGAATGGACCGCATGAGCCACAAGAGGGTCGCGATCCTCATGGGATCGGCCAGCGACCGCGACAAGATGGCCCCCGCGGCCGACACCCTGGCGCGCTACGGCATCGAGGCCGACGTCCGCGTCGTGTCGGCCCATCGCACTCCCGCGGCGGTGGCGGACTTCGCCTCCTCCGCACGCGACCGCGGCTACGCCGCGATCATCTGCGGCGCCGGGATGGCCGCCCACTTGGCGGGCGCGGTCGCCGGCCACACGACGCTGCCGGTCATCGGCGTGCCACTGTCCGGTGGCGCGCTCAACGGCATGGACGCGCTGTATGCCACCGTGCAGATGCCCAAGGGGATCCCCGTGGCCACCGTCGCCATCGACGGCGCCATGAACGCGGCGCTCCTAGCGGTGCAGATGCTCGCGATCGACGACCCCGAGCTGGCTGCGGCACTGGCGAAGCACCGCGACGAGATGGCGCCAGGCCCGACCTGAGAGCCCACCCCGGCTCGGTTTCCACCGCAGTCAGTGGGAGTTTTGCGCGCCCTCACAGGCCTGGCCGGTGGGCCGCCGATGGTGGTTGCAGTGGTGACCGCGAGGTGTCAACATGCCCCGCCGAATCGAACCGCTGGGGACGCAGTGGCCGGTTGAGGGGGTGCACGGCGGTGCCCGCCGCGGCTGGACATGGAACCGGGGCCGCGCCCCCCGCGCAGCGGGGAAGGACATATGCAATGGCGCATGGAACTCTGACGTCGCGCGCGCGCGGCGTCGTCGGTCTGACGTCTCTCATGGCGGGGGCGGGGTTACTGGTTGGAGCCCTCGCGGGTCCGGCCGCGGCCCACGAGTCGTCCGTGGAGCCCAAGCCGAAGGACGAAGGCCTCAGCTGCCTCGAGCTCGCGGACGGGCATGCCGGCGGTCAGACGTGGCAGCAGTTCACGATCGACGACGTCGCAGATGGCGATCACAGGGAGACCCACCCGGTCGACGGCGTCGGCACGGTCACCGTCACGGTCAAGGGCGGCAAGACGTTCGAGTGGAGCTCGACGTTCGGCATCGACGCCATCTACGTGCAGGGTCGCGACACCGGCCTGAGCCCCAATTCGTACTTCTACCTGTACGCGCCCGACGCCGCGCTCGACAAGGAGGCCACCGGGGACGTCGACCTCGGCACGCCGCCCTGGCACAAGTGGGACACCAACAAGATCAAGTCGATCTCGTTCTGCTACGACGAGGAGGAGACGCCGCCGACCAGCGAGACGACCATGCCGAGCGAGTCGACGACGTCGTCGGTGGTGGAGTCCACCACTACGTCGGAGTCGACGACGACGTCGGTCGAGCAGACGACCACAACTCAGCCGTCGACTTCGACGACGGCGGCCGAGGGCGGTTCCACGACGACCGTGCAGGTCACCAGCAACGAGGGCAACCTCCCGAAGACGGGTAGCGACAACACGTGGATGCTGCTCGGGCTCGGCGGGGTGCTGGTGGTCGGGGGCGGCGCACTGATCGCCACCAACCGCATCGTCCGCCGTCGCGGCGGCTGACGCCGACGGCTGGCGGGTCACTCCCTGGCCAACGGGCCGGCCGACCGGTGCTCGCCGGCGGCCGGCCCGCCCGCCAGACTGGCGCAGTGAAACCGGTCCTGCCCGACGTGCTGGCGTCGCGGTACGCCAGCCAACCGATGGTCGAGCTGTGGTCGCCCGAGCGCAAGGTGCGACTCGAGCGCGAGCTGTGGGTGGCGGTGATGCAGGCGCAACGGGCCTTGGGGGTCGACATCCCCGCCGAGGCGATCGACGACTACCGCGCCGTCATCGACACGGTCGACCTGGCGGCCATCGAGGCGCGGGAGCGGGTGACCCGCCACGACGTGAAGGCCCGGATCGAGGAGTTCTCAGCCCTCGCCGGCCACGAGCACGCCCACAAGGGCATGACCTCGCGCGACCTCACGGAGAACGTCGAGCAGCTCCAGGTGCGGCAGGCCCTGGAGCTGGTGCGCGACCGGATGGTCACGGGGCTCGCCCGCCTGGCCGAACGGGCCGCCGAGCACGCTGGGTTGGTCATGGCGGGCCGGACCCACAACGTG
>JBKOUY010000053.1:0-16587 GCA_046723645.1 Actinomycetota bacterium
AAGAAATGGGCGGGAACCATGTCGATGACCACCTGGGTCCTCACGCTGCTGTCGGCCGACGAACGCATCGTGCGTGGGCGTCCCCGGGGCTCGTGGCTCTCGAGCCAGTACAGCTGGTCGCCGGCACCCTCGTGGCAGCCCGACGGTGAGTCCCCGCTCGACACTGCGACCGCACAGGCCGAGCTGGCCCGGCGCTGGTTGGCGGCGTTCGGGCCGGGAACGCTGGACGACCTCGCCTGGTGGACGGGTTGGACGAAGGCGGCCACCCGTGGCGCCCTCGCCGCCGTGAGCGCCGTGGAGGTCGGCCTGGCCGGCGGCACCGGCTACGTGCTCCCAGGGGACCTGGAGCCGCAGCGGCCGTCCGAACCGTGGGTGGCGTTGCTCCCGGCCCTCGATCCCACCCCGATGGGTTGGACCGACAGGGCCTTCTACGCCGGCGACGACAAGGCGCTCTACGACCGATCGGGCAACATCGCGCCCACCGTCTGGGCCGACGGCCGGATCATCGGGTGCTGGGTGCAGCGCGAGGACGGCGAGATCGCGATTCGCCTGCTCGTCGATGCCGGCCGCGAGACGGCCGCCGCCGTCGACGATGCCGCCGGCCGCCTCGGGAAGTGGCTGGGCTCGGCGCGCGTCAAGTCCCGCTTCCGCACCCCGATCGAGCGCGAGCTGCTCGGCTGACCGCGGCGCGGGCCCGCCAACCCGTCAGTCGGCCGCCAACTGCGTCGGATCGACGTCGGCCGCGGCCGCCGCCAAGCCGTTGGGGTCGCTGGTCGCCACGCCGGCCGTGAACGGCAGCGCCGCCCGGAACGCTCGGCGCAGCCAGGACAAGACGAGGGGCCCGTGCCTCGGCTCCTGCTCGGGATCGACCGGTCGGCGCGAGGCGATCTGCACGGCAACCCGGCGCAACCGCTCGGGATCGGGTTCGATGCCCTTGGCCCGCGCCCGCAGGACGAGATGGGACGCCACCAGGCAGAGCTCGTCGGCCCCCCGTGACACCGACGCCAGCAGGGCGGGGACGGCCGTCGCCGCCAACCACATCGGCGTGCGGCGGGCGAGGAACCCCACGCGCCGGAACCGTCGGGCGATGCGCAGCCCGAGGGCGGCGACCGTGGCGCCCGCCAGCGCCGGCGAGACCGGTCGTGAGGCCAGCGCACGCGCCAGCGCCTCCCGATCGTCCACCGGGCGTGGGCTCGAGACGGCATCGACGACCATCCTGCGGGTGAGTGAACGGGCCGCACCCTCGACGGCGTCGGACATGGCGCCGGCCGACGCGCTCCCGGCGCGCCCGAGGGCGTCGACCGCCGCCTGAACGACGCCCTGTACCTCCTTGCTTGCCGAACGGTTCTCGCTCTTTTCCGTCATCATTGCCTCAGCTTGGTAGCAGATCGAGGGTGCCGAGCTCGCTGATGGCGGCCGAGCAGCGGCGCCACATGGCCAGGAACATGGCGTCTCCCCGCTCGGTGGTCGTCGCGGTGAGCCGGCCCAGCAGGATGATCAGGGGACCGTGCAACATGCCGGCGCGGTAGTCGTCGACGCACCGGTCGAGCGGGTAGTCGTCGACGCCGTGGGCGGTCAGATGCTGGTGGTACCGGGCCACCAGCTCGTGCTCGTGGCGGCGACGATCCTCGATGGACAGGCAGGTGCCAAGGAAGTAGGCGAGGTCCCGGCCCGGCTGGGCGATGGCGACCGTCTGCCAGTCCACGGCAGCGACCTTCCCCGGATCATCGAGCGCGAACAGGAGATTGTCGAGGCGGTAGTCGCCGTGGGCGACGGCGAAGGTCGCCGCCGGCGCGACCATCCACTGGGCGAGGACCCGGCGCGATGCGTCGAGCACGGCCCGTTCCGCCGCCGTGAGATCGCCGGCGAACCGGTCGCGGAACTGGTCGGCCGCCAGCTCCAGCACCGGTGCCAGGGCCTCGGGGGTCAGCGACGGATCGCCCGACAGCCACGGTCGGCCGGCGATCTCCTCGTCGCACCAGGTGGGCCCGTGCAGCGCCGCGAGGTTGGCCACGGCGGCCTCGGCGGCGGGGAGCGGGCAGCCCTCGATCTGATCGCCGGGGCGGCTCTCCGCCAGGTCGTCGAGCACCAGCGTGAATGACGATGCATCGTCGGCGATGGCGGCGTGGTGGCAGCGCGGCGTGCGCACCGGCAGCCGCGGGGCCAGCTCCGTGTAGAAGGCCACCTCCTTCGCGTAGGCGGCGCGGGCCAGCGGCCCGGACGCGATCTCGGGCCGCGCCAGCTTGGTGATGACGATGCGACTGCGCCCGTCCGGGCGTTCGAGCCGGACCCGGAGCGTCACCGACATCTGGCCCGTGCCGACCTCCTCGGCCGTCACCGCATAGACGTCGGTCTGGGATTCGCTGGTGCCGAGGACCTCGGCGAACCACTCGGGGGTGAGCTGGTCGGGCCGTTCGGCGACCGGGGGTGCTGGGTGGGACTCGCTGGTCTCCGTCATCCAGCCGCCAAAGCTAGTGGGGTGGCCCGCATGGGCCGGCGCCCCCCAGCACGCGACGTGCGCCGGCCGGGTCGGAGCGCGGCGACGGGAGGCCTGACGGCCTCCCGTCGCTCTCGTTCGTCGGAAAAGATCGACGCAGCCTTATGTGGCCGGGAGGGACTAGTCCCCGGCAGCTGCCTCGACGGTGGACTGGTTGGTTTCCACCGAGTGGTCCGACGGCCGCTCAGCGGCCAGCCACCTCCAGGGTCCCGTGACTAGCGTCATTCATGCGTTGGACCACCTCCTTTCTCTGGTGCCCGCAGGCTACCAACGACGCCGGCAGCCGCACGGCACTTTCGAGGCAAGGCACGGGGACGCCGGTCAGCCGCCAGGGCCGCCGGGGTCGAACGGCCGCAGCGAGGCGACGAGGGCCGCGACGTCGTCGGCGGGCAGGTCGGTCTGGAACCGGATGGCCGTGGTGCCGTCGAACAGGGCGCCGGCCGTCTCCGTGGGGGACTCGACGAACGAGCCCTCGAACGACCCGACCACGAGCCGTTGCGGCTCGCCGGTGGTGTCCGTCAGGACCCCGCACGCCTGGGGAGACTGCACCAGCCAGAGGTAACCCCCGGACCCCGCCGCGGGATCGTGGTAGACGAGGGCCAACGCCGAACACTCGGCCCTCGGTGTCGTCTCGCGCCCGACCCAGGCCCCGGTGAGGCGCCATCCCGGGGGGACGCGACCCAGCTCACGGGGCGGGACGCCCTCGGCCTGGAGCGCAGCGATCGGCACGGTGCGCCGCAGCGCCACCGGACCACGATCCGGCGGTGCGATGTCCTGTGGCTGGTTGTGACCCGAGATCTCGACGTCGAGGACCAGCTGCGCCTCCTGCGGCGGCCAGGTCACGACGATGTGGCCGACGTTCCCCGCGCCGTCGAGCGATAGCAACACGTCGGCGCCGCCGAGCGGCAGCAGGTGGCCCTCGCCGTCGTCACGGGTCGGCAGCGTCGCCCGGATGACCCGCCGCCCCGCGGCGTCGGGGGCCTCGCCCCGGGGGTCGCCACCCGTGGCGATCAACTCCGCAACCACCGGCATGTCCAGCATCCCGCTCGGCTCGACCGTGCCCGGGTGCACCGCCCACCGCGCCGCGGCGAGCCCGCCCGTGGCGGCGGCGCTCCGGGTCCACAAGGTCGTACCCGACATCAGCGTCTCCTGGGCCCGACCCCGGGCGTCGACCGTGACCTCGCGGGCCAGCGAAACGTCGCGCAGCACCGCGCCCTCGACGGTCACGTCACCCACCGCGGAGGGACCGGCGCCGAACGGTCGGGCGGCGTCGGCGTGCACCGATCCGCGGTAGGAGAACGACCGGACATCCCCGAACAGCAGCATGGCCTCGGCGAACTCCCGCCGTGTTTCGGCCTGGGGATCCGGCTGTGCCGGCGGCCCGGCCGGTTCCTCGTCGCGCGCGGGCGCGGGATCGTCTTCCAGCAGCGCCCACAGCAGTCCCGCGACGATCACGCCGACGACCGCCACCACGGCAGCCAGCCGAGGCCAGCCTCCAGGCTCGTGGACCACGCGACCTGAGGACGTTCCCGTGCGAGAGCCCCTGCCCGGCTCGCCCGACTCGGACTCCTCCGTCACCCGGGACTCGATGGGGATGGGGGCCTGATCGCCCACGGCGTCAGTCTCCCACTCCCAGTGCCGACCGCCTACGCGGCCGCCGGGCGACCCGTGGGGTCGAACGGCTGCAACGAGGCGAGCAGCGGGGCGAGCACGGCGATCGGCAGGTCGGAGCTGACCGCCACCCGATTGGTGCCGTCCGACAGGTCGCCGAACGACTCGGCCCCGCGACCGGGCTCGCGGACCAGCCGGCTCGACGTGTGCCGCTCACCGCCGGCACCCGGGTTCGCCTCACCGGGCTCGCTGGCGACCCGGGAGCCGACGTGAAGTGGACGCATCGGCCCCTCCTACACCGCCGTGCGCCCGAAGGTTCCGGCTCAGGCGCGGCTCAGGCGAACAGATCCTCCCCCAGGAAGCCGCCGCCGTCCATGACCCCGGGGAGCGCGAAGTAGAAGCCCCCGCCCTCGGGGACGATGTACTCCTCGAGCGGCTCGCCGGCGAGGCGGGCCTGCGTGTTCAGGAACTGGGACATCCGCCGTTGGAACGAGACGAAGGCCAGGCCCTGGTCGAGCTGGCCGTCACCGTCGAAGCCGCGCGAGAAGCTCAGCCCGGCGCGGAAGATGAGGTCGCCCTCGGTGTCGGGGCGTCGGGGGTTGGCCAGCCGGATGTGGGCGTCGCGCGGCGTCACCGCACCATCGGGGTCGCCCGTGTAGTCGGGGACGTCGGCCTCGACCTCCCCCCCGAGCGGCGCGCCGGACTCCTTCCGCCGGCCGATGAGCGACTCCTGCTCGGAGAGGCGGGTGCGGTCCCAGAACTCCACGAACATCCGGATGACCCGCACGACGTGATACGTGCCGCCGGCGGTCCACGCGGGCTCGCCGTCGTCGGGCTGGACCCAGACGTAGCGGTCCATGACCCGGTCGTCCGCCGGGTCGAGGTTCGACGTGCCGTCGACGAACCCCATCAGGTTGCGCTTGCCGGCCTCCCCGCGGCCGGCACGGGTGCGGCGGTTGTAACCGCCGAGCATCCAGTGCAGGGCCATCGTCCCGCGGGTGGCGCGCGTCAACTGGCGAAGGGCGAACAGGTTCACGTCCTCGTGGGCGCTGGTGATGGTGAGCAGCAGGTCGCCGTGCGAACGCGCCGGGTCGAGCCGGTCGTTGGCGAGGAACGGCATCCTCTCCAGGGCTAGCGGCTTCCGATCGCGCAGGCCGTAGCGGTCGTCGAACAGCGACGCGCCCACCGAGACGACCACCGACAGGTCTGCGGGCGGCGGCGGGTTGCCGACCGCGCCGGTGTGGAGCGGCGGGTAGGCGGGGTTCCGATCCTCGTACGGCTCGCCGGACATGAGCCGTTCCGACTCGGTCGACAGCGACCGCAGCGTCTCCCGCAGCTCGTCCCGGTCGTCGGCCATGACCGTGAACGCCGCGAGCAGCCCCTGCTCGTTGGCCGGATGCGTGATGCCGGTCTGGTGCGGTCCCCGGAACGGCATGTACCGGGCGGAGGCCGACGCCGACCCGGCCCCGGCGGACGCGAGCCCGGCGTCGCCGCCCGGGGCGCCCGGCGTGCCCGACCTGGCGTCGCTGCATCCTGCGGCCGCGGCTCCACCCAGCCCGGCAACGGCCGTCCCAGCCAGCCCGCCCGCCAGGAACCGGCGGCGCGAAACGTGTCCCATCACCCGTGCGGGTGTGCGCCGACCGCGGTCACCCCTCGAGCCCCAAAACGCCGGCGACCGTCGCCAGGTGTTCCGACAGCTCCGCGAGCGTCGTCTGCATCTCGGTCCTGTGCTCGTCGGTGAGCGCGCCGTACGGCCGGTAGCCATCGCCGATGCGGTAGGCGCCGAGCTGGGCGTCGAGCTCCTCGAACAGGGCCGCCACGGCGGTGACCAGCGTGGGGTTCTCCGCTTCGATGGCGGGCGCCAGCAGCTCGAAGCCACGCTCGGCCCCCTCGACGTTGGCGGCGAAGTCCCACAGGTCGGTGCCCGAGTAGCGGTCCTCCTCGCCGGTGATCTTGCCGGTGGACACCTCCTCGATCAGCTCGGCCGACCCGACGGCGAGCGCCGCGGGCGGGATCTCCGTCGACGCCAGCTCGGTGCGGAGGGTCTGCAGGTCGGCGTCGAGCCGGTCGGCAAACGGCGCACCGCCCTCGGTGGTGCCCTGCTCCCACAGCAGGTGCTCGAGGCGGTGCCAGCCGGTGAACGCCGGGTCGTCGACGCCCTCGAAGTCGTCGACCCTGGCGTCGACGGCGCCGTCGATCTCCTCGACGAGGCCGGCGATGGGCTCGATGCGCTCCCAGCCCTGCCGGGACGGGGCATACGCGGCCTTGGCCCCCTCGAGGTCACCGGCGCGGACCGCGTCCGTGAACGTCTTGGTGGCGGCGATGGTCAGGTCGACCTGCTCGGTCACCCAGGTCTCGTACTCGGCGACCGCGTCGGCGACGAGCGGATCCGCGGTCGACGAACCTGCGACCTCGTCGGCGATCCCACTCCCCGGTCCCGCGCCGGATTCGGACCCGCTGCCGGACCCGCTCCCGGATCCCGATGGGCAGCTGGCGCTGCCCGAGCCCGACGGGGCCGAGCCCGACTGGGTCGCGGCCCCGCTCGCCGACGCGGACCCCGAGGCGCTGGCGGAGCCGCCACAGTTGCCGAAGCTGCGCACGTTCGACCCGTCGTCGTCGCCGCACGCGGCTCCGATGGTCGCAGCCAGCGACAGCGCCGCGGCGATGATGATGCGATGGCGGCCCACGGTTCCCCTTCCCTCCAGCGTCTCTGACTCCGGGCGGTATGGTAGGCATGCCTATCATCACGAGCAAGGCCACCTTCCGCCGGGCGTGGAGCGTCTCGAGATCGCCCGAAACGCGCCCCGTATCCGCCCCAACCTGTGGGTGAACTGTGGGTCTTACTGTGGAGAACGTCGCGGAATCTGGGGATGACCGAGAAAGTCTGGGGATTGCCTGGGGATTGCGAAAATGCCCCTTGACGTGGGGTTTCGTACCCCGCAAGATGCTCCACGTCCACCACAACGGCACGGGCAAAGGATGCGGTCGAGAGCTTCGGTTCTCAGCAAGTCCGGCGCACAGGTCAGCGTGGAGGACCGGTAGGAATGCCGACGGAGACGGTCAAGGTGGGGCGCCCACCAAGGTCGGATCTGGGCTACTGGGGGGCGCGTCCCAAAGTAGTCGGCGCTTCTGGCGGCACTTCTCGTGTCGCCGGGATCGGCCAAAGCGTCCAACCGTTGGTTGGCCCCGAGCAGTGGACCGGCTAGCTCCGGTCTGACGCTCGGGGCCTTCCTTTTCCCGGCGTAGAGGGTACTTCGCCGGATCCGCCGGGACGCGGACCCCGCCCGATGTTCAGGTTCCGTTCACGGCGTCGCGGCCCACGACTAGATACGTAGGCGGGGCGGCGACCGCGGCTACGTAGGTTGCCGGGCCGGGAAATGCGCAGCCCGTCCGATGTGGCCGGGCACCTCAGAAGCGCAGCCTGGTCCCATGCTTCTCACATACGAATTCACCAGGACGATGGTCACCGACCACCAGCATGACCTCCGTCACGATGCCTCCCGCTGGCGACTCGCTCGCCTCGCGGGGCGGCACCGTGGACGGAAGCGGCCCTCCGAGCGGGCCGCCACCGTCGGGCTCTGATCGAGCCGACCGGCGAGGCCGGGCCCTACGCTCGGGTGGTGCTCGTGGGACGTTCGGGGCTCTCGCCCGTCATGGTCGGTCGAGCCGCCGAACTCGATCGCCTGGTCGGGTTGATCGACGCCCGTCCGGACCCGTCCGTCGCCCTCGTTGCCGGCGAGGCCGGGATCGGCAAGACACGGCTTGTCCAGGAGCTCGTGGCGCACGCCCCGGCAACCGCCCTGGTGTTGGCCGGCCAGGCGGACCCGGGCGCCGAGAGTCGCCCCATGGAGCTGTTCCGCGACGCGCTGGGGTCGGCCGTGGCCCGCGACGGCGCTCAGGCCGGGGGGCACGCGGCGCTGCTGGAGGCCGTGGACGACGCCCACCGCGCCGCCGACGAGCGGGTGCGGGCCGGGGTCGAGCTGGTGCGGCGGCTCGCCACCGGCACCGCCGGCGTCGTGGTCTTCGAGGATCTCCACTGGGCCGACTCCGAGAGCCTGACCGTTTTCGAGCAGCTCGCCGAGCCCGGCGGCGGTCGCCTGCTCGTGATCGGCACCTACCGCCCGGACGGCCTGACGCGCCGGCACCCCGCCTCGGGACTACTCCCCCGGCTCGAGCGCCGCCATTCGATCACCCACATCCAGCTTCGACGGCTGAGCCCGGCCGACGTCAACGCGTTCCTCACGGCCGTGTACGGCGAGGTCCCGTCGTTCCCGGTCGTCGACGCGCTCCACACCCGCACCGGCGGGAACCCGTTCTTCCTCGAGGAGTTGGTGGCCAGCGCAGGCGACGCGCCCTGGCAGGACCTGGCCGACATGCCCCTGCCGTGGACGGTCGCCGAGCTGGTACGCGGGCAGCTCGACGAGCTCGACCCCGAGGTCCGTCGCCTCGTGACCGCCGCCTCGGTTCTCGGGCGGCGGGTGACGTTCGACGTGCTCGCGCACGTGACCGGCACGCCGGAGGACCGCCTGATCGACCTGCTGCGTGCCGCCGTCGACAGCGGTCTGCTGGCGGAGTCCGAGCCCGACGTCTTCACCTTCCACCACGACCTGGCGCGGGAGGCCATCAAGGAGGGCCTGCTCGGCCGGGAGCGCCGCCGACTCCAGGAGGCGGCCTTCACCGCCCTGCGGGCGGTCGGCAGCGAGGACCGGCTCGCCCTGGCACTCCACGCCCGCGGCGCCGGGCGTTACGAGGACATGGTGGCGGAGGCGCGGATCGGCGCCCGCGAGTCGCTCGCCCGCGGCTCGACCTACCAGGCCCGGCACCTGGCCGAGATCGGTCTGAGCGAGGCGGAGGACGACCTCGAGCTCCTGGCGCTCGCGGCCCGCGGCTGCTGGCTCGCCGGGCTGCTCGACGACGCCGCCGCGCACTGCGACCGCTGGCTGCGGCTCGCCCGCGGGCGGGACGACGTGAGCCAGGAGGCCGCCGCGCTCAGCCTGCGCAAGCGCATCGCCCGGGAGGCCGGGCAGATCGAGGCCATGGTTGGCTTCACGGATCAGCTCATCGCGATCATCGACCGGCTGTCCGACGAGGACCGGGCGCGCGCCATGGCGGCCATCGCCCAGTCGTACATGCTGCGCGACCAGATCGAGGCGACGTACGAGTGGGCGGACAAGGCGGCCAGCCTGGCCGAGACCCTCGACCTCACCGACGTGCGGGTGGCGGCCATGGTGGACAAGGGCACCGCCATGCTCAACGCCCACGACCGGATCGACGAGGGGCGGCGGCTGCTGCGGACGGCGGCCGACGAGGCCGAGCGGATCGGCGACCACGTGCTGGCGGCCCGGGCCCTGAACTACCTCGTGTGGGACGCCCGCCAGTGGAGCGACGCCGGCGAGGTGCGGGAGATGATCGATCGCGCCCACCGGCAGGCCGAGGCCGCCGGGTTCGAACTGGTGGCGGCCATCGACCTGGCCGCCAACCAGGCCCACCTCGCGGCCGCCGAGGGGGACCTCGACGCGGCCATCGCCGAGCTCGACAACGCACGCTCCACGTCGGCGGGCAACGCCGTGTCGTGGACAGATGGTCGCTGGCTCGCCGTGATGCGCGCCGGCCTGGCGCTGGAGGCAGGCGACCTGGACACCGCCCAGCGGTTCACCAACATGGCCAAGCCCCCCACCGAGCGGGTTGCCGTGGGCGTGTTCGGCCTCGACTTCCATCTGGCGTGCCGGCGCGGTGACCTAGCGGAGGCCCGGAACCGCCTGCGCGTCTTCGCCGACACCGTGACCCACGACGGTGTCGCCTACCCGGGTCAGACGCACGACGTCCTGGCCGCGGCCCTGCGGGCCGGGTTGACCACCGCCGAGATGCGGCCCCTGGTCGACCAGGTGGGGCTGTACGTCGGGCATCGGCTGCCATCGGACGACCCGTGGCGGCAGCTCATCGACGCGCAGGTCGCGGAGGCCGAGGGCAGCCTCGAGACCGCGGCCGGCCTCTACGCAGCCGCCGCCGAGGGCCTGGAGTCCGCCCCCGAGGTGCTGGCCGCCCATCTCGGCACGGCACACGTCGGCGCCGCCCGCTCCCTGATCGCCGAGGGCCGGCTCGACGAGGCACGCGCCCACGCGGAGGCCGCCGCCCCCTTCCTGGGGCGTTGGCGGGGCTGGCGGGTGGACGAGCTGCGGGCGGTCGAGCGCCGCCTCGGCTTGGGACCGGAGCCGAGCGGGCCCGAGGCGCTCACGCCGCGCGAGCGCGAGGTCGTCTCCCTCCTCGCCGAGGGCCTGACCAACTCCCAGGTGGCCGAACGGCTCTACATCTCCCCGCGCACGGCGGCGGTCCACGTCTCGAACATCCTCGCCAAGCTGGGCATGTCCTCCCGGACCGAGGTCGCCGCCTGGGCGGTGCGCGAGGGCCTGGGCACGCCGTAGGCCGCCCCCCAGCCCGAACTTGCGGTGGAAATCGCCCCCATGACGGCGCTAACCGCCGCAAGTTCGGGCTGTGAGCTTGCCGCCGCTCAGGCCTCCACGACGACGGCGATCCCCTGGCCCACGCCGATGCACATCGCGGCCAGGCCCCAGCCGCCGCCGCGACGGCGCAGCTCCCACACCAGCGACGTGAGGATCCGGACCCCCGAGCAGCCCAGTGGGTGACCGATGGCGATGGCCCCGCCGTTGGGGTTGACGATCTCCGGGTCGAGGTCGGGCCAGTGGGCCAGGCAGGCCAGCGCCTGGGCGGCGAAGGCCTCGTTCAGCTCGACGACGGCCAGGTCGGACCAGCCGACGCCGGCCCGCTTCAGCGCCCGTCCGGCCGCCTCCACCGGACCGAGGCCGTAGAGCGGCGGCTCGACCCCCGAGGTGGCCCGGCCCGCCACGCGGGCGAGGGGGTCGCGCCCGAGGCGTCCGAGCGCCGGCTCGTCGGTCAGCAGCACGGCGGCGGCACCGTCGTTCAGCGGCGAGGCGTTGCCGGCGGTGACCGATCCGTCGGCCCGGAAGCTCGGGCGGAGGCGGAACAGCGCCTCGAGCGACGTGTCGGCGCGGATGCTCTCGTCGCGCTCGAGGAGCCGGCCGCCCTCGTCGTCGGTGACGAAGCTGACCTCGGAGTCGAACCGGCCCGCATCCCAGGCCGCCGCGGCGCGGCGGTGCGACCGCAGGGCGAACGCATCCTGCGCCTCTCGGCTGATCCGATGGCGCTGCGCCAGGATCTCGGCGCCCTCGCCCAGGGACACCGTCCACTCCAAGGGCATGCGCGGGTTCACGAGCCGCCAGCCCAGCGTCGTCGAGTAGAGCGTCTCGTGGCCGCGGGGGAAGGCGGCCTCGGGCTTGGGCAGCACCCACGGCGCCCGGCTCATGGACTCGACGCCGCCGGCCACGGCGACGCTGGCGTCGCCCACGGCGATGGCCCGGTCGCCGGCGATCACCGCCTCCAGCCCCGAGCCGCACAGCCGGTTGACGGTCGCACCGGGAACCGACACCGGCAGCCCCGCCAGCAGCACGGCCATCCGGGCGACGTCACGGTTGTCCTCGCCGGCGCCGTTGGCGTCGCCGAACCACACGTCGTCGATGCTCGCCGGGTCGAGGTCGGGCACGCGGTCGACCAGGGAGCGCAGCGCGTGGGCGGCGAGATCGTCGGGGCGCACCCTGGCCAGGGAGCCGCCGTGGCGGCCGACCGGCGTGCGCACGGCGTCGACGATGTAGCTCATGACGCCGCCGGCGGCTCGCCCTCGAAGGCGCGCTGCAGCAGGGCCCGCAGCGACGCCACGTCCGGCGGGCGCGGGTTGCTCGTACCGGTCTCCGCCACGGCGCGCTCAGCGGCGACGTCCAGGCCGTCGGCGGGCATGCCCAGGGCGGCGAGGCTGGTGGGAGCCCCGATCCTCTCGGCCAGCGTGCGGAGCGCGGCCGCTTCCTCGCCCGGACGCACGCCGAGGCCCGCGCCGACGCCGGCCATCGCCTCCCGGGCCGCCTCGGCGTTGTACGCGACGACGTAGGGCAGCACGACGGCGTTGACGTCGCCATGGACGAGCCCGAACGTGCCGCCGAGGACGTGGCACAGCTTGTGGTGCAGCGCCGTCCCCGCCACGGCCAGGACGGCGCCCGCCAGGTAGGCGCCGTAGAGGGCGCGGCCGCGGGCGTCGAGGTCGTCGGGATGGTCCACCGCCGCCGGCAGTGCGCCGGCCAGCGCCCGGACGCCCTCGACGGCCTGGAGCCCGACGATCGGATCGGCGCCGGGCGCGTACAGGCCCTCGACGCAGTGCGCGAGCGCGTTGAACCCGCTGGCCGCGGTGATGGCCGGCGGCATCCCGACGGTGAGCACCGGGTCGTACACGACCGTCCGCGGCAGCGCCCGCAGGTCACGGCCGGTCTGCTTGTGCTGACCGGTCACTCCGTAGATCGGCGTCATCTCCGACCCCGCGTAGGTCGTCGGAACGGCGACGAGCGCGACCTGTCCGCCGGCAGCCGCCTGCGCCGCCGGGTCGACGGCGATGGCCTTGCCCAGGCCCGTGGCCGACCCGCCCCCGATCGTCACCACGCCGTCGGCCTGCGCGTCCATCGCCCGCCGCCGCGCCGCCGTGGCCAGTTCCTCGGGCACGTGCTGGCGCACCTCGTCCAGGCGGCCCGCGTAGCGCCCGCCGAGGTCGTCGGCGATGCGGTCGCCGACGGCCTTGGACGCCTCGTCCACCACCAGCAGCACCCGCTCGAGCGCCAGCGCCGCCACCTCGTCGGCCACCTGGGCGACCGAGCCGGCGCCGAAGACCACTCGTCCCGGCAGCGCCTCGTGCACGAACGGCTTCATGCGGCAGCCCCCTTGGTGGCCTCGAGCTCACGCAGCACCTCGAGCTCCGTGGCGCTGGGCGGGGCCGTGACGGCGAGGTCGTCCGCCACGCGCAGGTCCCAGCCGGTGGCGGTGCGGGCCGCGTCCACGGTGGCCCCGGGATGCAGCCGCGTGAGCACGAGCTCGTCCTTCCCGGGATCGCGGGTCAGCACCCCCAGGTCGGTGATGACGGTGGTCACCCGCTCGCCCGTCGACGTGCGGAACCCGACCCGCTCCACGAACGTCCGCGGCGACTGCCGGAGGACCACGACCACCCGCCGGCAGGAGGCCGCAATCTCGGGCGCCCCACCCGCTCCCGGCAGCCGGACCTTGGGCGTGTTGTACGGCCCGATGACGGTGGTGTTGATGTCGCCCCGGCGATCGAGCTCGGCCGCCCCGAGGAACCCGACGTCGATACGCCCGGCCTGGAGCCAGTAGTTGAAGATCTCGGGAACCGACACCACGGCGTCGGCGGTCTCGGCCAGCTCGCCATCGCCGATCGACAGCGGCAGCGCGCGGGGCTTGGCGCCGATGGTCCCGGACTCGTAGACAAGGACGAGGTCGGGCGCATGGGTGCGCCGCGCCAGGTTCGCAGCGGTCGACGGCAGCCCGATGCCGACGAAGCACACCTCGCGGTCGTGGAGCTGGCGGGCGGCCGCCACGGTCATCATCTCGTCGGCGCTCCAGGGGCCGTCGTCCCGCGCGGCGGGCTCGGGCGCGCTCACGGGCCCACCGTCCCGGGCGTGAGCCGTGCCATCGGGCTCAGTCCCCGTCCGCGAGCCACGGGTAGCGCTCGGTGTCCTTCCCGGCGTAGTCGGGGTCGAGGTAGATGAAGACCCGCTGGATCAGGGAGTCACGGATCTCGAACACGTCGCACCAGCGGCCGGCGCCCCACTCGGGTACCCCGGCCCGCCAGGGACCGTCGCGGTGCTCCCCGTGGCTGGTGCCCTCGCACACCAGGACGTCGCTCCCGGAGAACACCCAGTTGAAGTGCGAGTAGTGATGGACGATCTGCTTGATGGTCCCGCCCACGTCGCCGAACAACCGAGTGATCTCGTCCTTGCCGGAGGCCAGGCCCCACTTGGGGAAGTAGACCTGCGCGTCGTCGGCGAAGAGGTCGAGGATGCTCCCCCCCGTCGAGGTCTCGCCACCGTTGTCGAAGGCCTTCAGGTACTCGATGGCGACCGACTTGCGCTGCTCGTCGGTCATCGTCTGGGTCGTGACAGCCATGGTCTCCCCTCAGCTCGGGCTCGACACGAGGTCGAGCACGTTGCGTCTCATCCATTCGACGAAGGCGTCGCGGTCGCGGCTGATGCCGTCCCACGCCTCGTAGAAGGCGTTGTCCCGCACCGAGTAGCCGTGGGCGTAGCTGGGATGCGCGCCCCCGGGCGCCTCCGCCACGACGTCGACCACCCACGACGGCAGCACGACCGCACCCGGCCGCGGCTCGAGGGCGTCGACGATCTCCTCGACCGTGACCACCACCCGGTCGGCCGCCAGCGCCGCCTCCTTCTGCACCCCGATGATCCCCCACAGCTGCACGTTCCCGGCCCAATCCGCCTGCTGGGCATGGATGATGCTGACGTCCGGCCGCAGCGCCGCCACCGCGGTCAGGGCCTCGCCGGTGAACGGGCAGGCGATGGGGGCGACGTTGGCGGTGTTGTCGGGCAGGTCGGTGCCTGCGTAGCCGCGGAGCACCGCGAAGGGCAGGCCCGAGGCCCCGGCGACGTAGCGGTTCGCCATCCCGGCGTGGCTGTGCTCCTCGAGCTCCAGCGGGTGCGGCCAGCCGTGCTCGATGGCGTCTCGGAACCGGTGCAGCGACCCCACGCCGGGGTTGCCGCCCCAGGAGAACACGAGCCGGCGGGCGGCGCCCATGCCGATCATCTGGTCGTAGAGCACGTCGGGCGTGAGCCGCACCAGGGTCAGGTCGCGCCGGCCCTGGCGGAGGACCTCGTGCCCGGCGGCGAACGGAATGAGGTGGGTGAACCCCTCGAGCGCCACGGTGTCGCCGTCGTGGACGGCCGCGGCGACGGCGTCGGCCAGGCTGGCGATCTCGCTCACGACTCCACCACCGGCCGCGGGTACCAGGGCGGCAGCTGCGCGTCGACGTTGATCCAGACCGAGTGCGCGTCGGTGTACTCGTGCATCGCCTCGAAGCCCATCTCGCGCCCATAGCCCGACCGGCCCACGCCGCCGAACGGCGAGCCCGGGTTGACGCGCTTGTAGCTGTTGACCCACACCATCCCGGATCGGAACGCGCGGGCGATCCGGTGCGCCCGGGACAGGTCCCGCGTCCAGAGCCCGCCGCCGAGCCCGTAGTCGGTGCCGTTGGCGAGGGCGATCGCCTCGTCGTCGGTGCGGAACGTCGTGTAGCTGACGAACGGCCCGAACACCTCTTCCTGGCTGACCCGGCTGGCGGCGTCTGCCCGCACCACGGTCGGCAGGACGTAGCAGCCACGGGCTAGCGCCGGGTCGTCGGGCTCCCTTCCGCCGGTGACGATCTCGGCGCCCTCGTCGAGCGCCACCTTGACGTACGCGAGCACCCGGTCGCGGTGCATCGGCGAGGTCAGCGGCCCCATCTCGGTCGAGTCGTCGAGCGGGTTCCCGAGCCGGATCGATGCGCCCAGCGACGCGAACCGCTCCACGAACTCGTCGGCGATCTCCTCGTGCAGGATGAGCCGGCTCCCGGCGATGCAGGCCTGGCCCTGGTTGTGGAAGATGGCGAACGCCGACCCGTTGACGGCGGCGGCGAGGTCGGCGTCGGGAAACACGACGTTGGCGCCCTTGCCGCCCAGCTCGAGCTGGACGCGCTTGAGGTTGCCAGCCGAGGCCTCGACGATCCGGCGGCCGGTGGCGGTCGACCCGGTGAACGCGATCTTGGCCACCCCCGGGTGCTCGGCGAGGTGTTGGCCTGCGGTCGGGCCGTAGCCGGGGACCACGTTGACCACGCCGGCGGGGATGCCGACCTCGGCCACCAGCTCGGCGACGCGCAGCGACGACAGCGGCGTCAGCTCGGCCGGCTTCAGCACCACCGTGTTGCCCGCGGCGAGCGCCGGACCGAGCTTCCAGCCACAGAACATCAGCGGGAAGTTCCAGGGCACGATCTGCCCGACCACGCCCAGCGGCGCCCGCTCGACGTAGTTCAGGAACCCGGACTCGACCGGCACGACCGACCCCTGCACCTTGTCCGCCATGCCGCCGAAGTAGCGGAACGTGACCGCCGTGCGCGGCACGTCGAGACCGCGGGAGTCACGGATGGGATGGCCGGTGTCGCGGCTCTCGAGCCGGGCCAGCTCGTCGGTGTTGTCGTCGATGGCGTCGGCGAGCCGTAGCAGCAGCCTCCCCCGCTCGGCCGCCGGGGTGGCGGACCATGCGGGGAACGCGGCGGTGGCCGCTGCTACGGCCCGATCGACGTCCTCGGCGCGCGCCTCGGCCACCTCGGCCAGCACCGAGCAGTCGTGGGGGTCGAGCACCTCGATGGTCGCGCCGGCCAGACCGTCGACGAACTCCCCGTCGATGAAAAGCCGTGTTTGCATCGGCTCGAAACCGGAGGTTTCGAGCCGAGTCGTTGGCGCCGCCTGACGGCGGCCCTCATCGCCCGTCGCTCGACCCGCAAATCCCGATAGAGCGACCCCCGGGGGGGGCCGCGGGGGCCGCAGCCCCCCCCCCCCCCCCCC
>JBKOUY010000190.1:0-13382 GCA_046723645.1 Actinomycetota bacterium
CTGGCCCTCGACGCTGGACACCACGGGAGAGGCGTTCGAGCGCAACCGCGCCGACATGCTCGAGCAGCTGGCCGTGATCGAGGAGTTGCTCGACGAGGCCGATGCCGGTGGAGGGCCCGCGGCGGTGGAGCGGATGCGGTCGCGCGGGAAGCTGCCCATTCGGGAACGCATCGCCAACGTGCTCGATCCCGACAGCCCGTTCCTGGAGATCAGCGCCCTCGCCGGCTACGGCTCCGACTACACCATCGGTGGCGGCATGGTCGTGGGCATCGGCGTGATCGCGGGCGTCGAGTGCGTGGTGATGGGCAACGATCCCTCGGTCCTGGGGGGCGCGCTCACGCCGTACGCCATCAAGAAGTGGATGCGCGCCATCGAGATCGCACGCGACAACGGGATCCCCTACATCAGCTTCGTGGAGTCCGCCGGCGCCGACCTCCGGGTGGAGACCGGTGGGGGCGGCGGTGAGAGCCGCAGGCGCCGGGCCCAGACGGAGCACTTCGCGGAGAGCGGCCGTGCGTTCTACGAGATGATCGAGCTGTCCAAGCTCGGCATCCCCACGGTGTGCGTGGTGTTCGGATCATCGACGGCGGGCGGTGCCTATCAGCCGGGCCTGTCCGACTACGTGATCGTGATCGAAGAGCGCTCCAAGATCTTCCTGGCGGGGCCGCCCCTCGTGAAGATGGCGACCGGCGAGGAGAGCGAGGACGAGACGCTCGGCGGCGCACAACTTCACGCCGAGGTCTCCGGCCTCGGCGACTACCTGGCCACCGACGAGATGGACGCCATCCGCCAGTGCCGGGAGGTGGTCTCGCACCTCAACTGGCGCAAGGCCGGGCCACCGCCCGCGCCCCGGGTCGACGAGCCGCGGTACGACCCCGACGAGCTGCTCGGCCTCGTCAGCCGTGATCTCCGTCAGCCGGTGGACGTGCGCGACGTCATCGCCCGGGTCGTGGACGGCTCACGCTTCGAGGAGTTCAAGGGCCGCTACGGCGCGACCGTCGTATGCGGCTGGGCGTCCATCCACGGCTACCCGGTGGGGATCCTCGGCAACAACGGGGTCATCTACCCCGAAGGCGCCGAGAAGGCGGCGCATTTCATCCAGCTCTGCAACCAGACCGACGTCCCGCTGCTGTTCCTCCAGAACATCACCGGCTACATGGTGGGCCGCGACTTCGAGGCCGGGGGGATCGTCAAGAAGGGCTCGCAGATGATCAACGCCGTCACCAACTCGGCGGTTCCCCACCTGACGGTGATCATCGGTTCCTCGTACGGCGCCGGCACGTACGGCATGTCCGGGCGGGCCTTCGGCAACCGGTTCACCTTCCTGTGGCCGACCGCGAAGATCGCGGTTATGGGGCCCAAGCAGATCGCCGGGGTCATGTCACAGGTGCGGCGGGCGCAGGCCGTACGCAAGGGCACCGAGTTCGACGAAGAGGAGGACGCCAGGGTCGTCGCCGCCGTCGAGGCGATCCAGGAGAAGGGCTCCCTGGCACTGGTGGCGACCGGCGCCGTCAGCGACGACGGCATCATCGACCCGCGGGACACCCGGACCGTCCTCGGCATGTGCCTGTCGGTGGTTCGCAACCGCCCGATCGCGGGTGCGACCGGCTACGGAGTCTTCCGGCTCTGATGGGACGGCAGATCACAGGGCTCCTGGTCGCCAACCGCGGGGAGATCGCTCGGCGCGTCTTTCGCGCGGCGCGGTCGATGGGGATCAGGTGTGTGGCGGTTTACGCCGACGCCGACGCCGCGGCGCCGTTCGTCGCCGACGCCGACGAGGCGGTCCGGCTGCCCAGCGGATACCTCGACGGGCCGGAGATCATCGCCGCGGCGCTGGCGACCCACGTCGACGCCATCCACCCCGGCTACGGCTTCCTGGCGGAGAACGCCGCCTTCGCGGCCGCAGTCGCAGACGCCGGGCTGGCGTGGGTCGGGCCGCCGCCCGACGTGATCGCGGCGATGGGCGACAAGCTGGCGGCCAAGCGCGCGGCCGTCGACGCGGGCGTCCCCACGCTGCCGTCTTCGGACGATCCCGCGGCCGATGGCGACGTCGGGTACCCACTGCTGGTCAAGGCGGCCGCCGGGGGCGGCGGCAAGGGCATGCGGATCGTGGACGGGCCCGCCGAGCTGGCCGAGGCAGTGGCCGCAGCGCGCCGGGAGGCGGCGAGCGCCTTCGGCGACGACCGGGTGTTCCTGGAGCGCTACCTGCGCCGCGTCCGCCACATCGAGATCCAGATCCTCGGCGACGCGCACGGCGGGCTGGTGCACCTGGGCGAGCGCGAGTGCTCGGTCCAGCGGCGCCACCAGAAGATCATCGAGGAGTCGCCCTCGCCGGTCGTCGACGCCGAGCTCCGGGCGGCGATGGGCGACGCCGCGCTGCGACTGGCCCGCGCCTTGGGCTACGTCTCGGCGGGCACGGTCGAGTTCCTGGTGGACGACGCCACCCACGAGTTCTTCTTCCTCGAGGTCAACACCCGGTTGCAGGTCGAGCACCCGGTGACCGAGGAGGTGACCGGCATCGACCTGGTCCGCGAGCAGCTGCGCGTCGCCGCCGGGGAGCCGCTCGGCCACGAGCAGGACGCGATCACGTTCCACGGCCACGCGGTCGAGGCCCGCCTCTACGCGGAGGATCCCGCGGCCGGGTTTTTACCCGCCACCGGGACGCTCGCCGCCTTCGCCCCGGCGACCGAGCCGGAGGTGCGCTGGGACTCCGGCGTCGAGGCGGCATCGGTGGTGGGCCTCGACTTCGACCCGATGCTCGCCAAGGTGGTCGCCCACGCGCCGACCCGGAGCGAGGCGGCGGCGCGCCTGGCCCTCGCGCTGGAGCGCCTCCACCTCGGGGGCGTGACGACCAACCGCGAGTTCCTGGCCGCCGCCCTCCGGCATCCGGCGTTCCTCGCGGGCGAGACGACCACCGACTTCATCGACCGCGTCGGCCCGCGCGCCGGGCTGGACCTGCGGGACGACGAGGTCACACGCGTCGCCACCCTGGCGGCGCTCTGGCTGCAAGGCGACAACCGGGCGCACGCGCCGGTCCTGTCGTCGGTGCCCAGCGGCTGGCGCAACGCCCGGCTCCCGGCACAGCGCGTCACGTTCGCCCACGGCGCCCGCACGGTCACGGTCCACTACCGGGCCCGCCGCGACGGCTCGTTCACCCTCGGTCCCGGCGACGGCGACGCCGACCGCGACGGCGATGGCGGCGACGAGGGCGGGGCCCGCTCGGCCCGGGTCCATCGATGGACGCCCACGGCGATCGACGCCGAGATCGACGGCCGACGCTCGACGGCGCAGATCACCCGCGACGGCGAGCGCGTCTACGTGCAGGCGCCGGACCGCACGGTGGCGTTCGATGTCGTCCCCCGCTTCGTGGCGCCCGGTGCCGCGGCGGCGACCAGCGGCGGGCTGGCGGCGCCCATGCCGGGAATCGTGCTCGATGTCCGTTGCGCCCCTGGCGACGTGGTCGACGCGGGGCAGACCCTGGTCGTGCTCGAGGCGATGAAGATGGAGCACCACGTCCGAGCCCCCGCCGGCGGGGTGGTGGCCGAGGTGCGGGTGGCCAAGGGCGAGCACGTCCAGAACGGGGCGGTCCTGCTCGTCCTCGATCCGGTCGGGGAGGGCGAAGGGGAGCGCGGCCGATGAGGGAGCCCATTCGCATCGCCAACTGTTCGGGGTTCTATGGTGACCGCCTCTCGGCCGCCCGGGAAATGGTCGAGGGCGGACCGATCGACGTCCTGACCGGCGACTGGCTCGCAGAGCTGACCATGCTCATACTCGCCCGTACCCGCGCCAGCCGGGGGCCGGGGGGCGGCTACGCCCGCAGCTTCGTCGTCCAGATGGAGCAGGTGATGGGGACCTGCTTGGACCGCGGGATCAAGGTCGTGTCGAACGCCGGCGGGCTCGACCCGGCCGGGTGTGCCGAGGCCGTGGGCCAGGTCGCCGACCGGTTGGGCCTCACGCCCACGATTGCGTACGTCGATGGCGACGACCTGCTGCCGCGGCTGGGAGAGCTCACCGAGGCCGGGGTCGACCTCGCCCACCTCGACACCGGCGAGCCGGTGGGGGACATCTCCCGGTTCGTCAGCGCCAACGCCTACCTGGGGTGCTGGGGCGTCGTCGAGGCGCTGCGGCGGGGCGCCGACATCGTGGTTACGGGCCGGACGACCGACGCCGCTGTGGTCTGCGGGCCGGCGGCGTGGCACCACGGCTGGGCCCGCGACGACTGGGACGCACTGGCCGGCGCCGTCGTCGCCGGCCACGTCATCGAATGCGGGACGCAGGCGACGGGCGGCAACTACTCGTTCTTCACCGAGGTGGCGGGCATGACCCGCGTCGGCTTCCCCTGGGCCGAGATCGCCGCCGACGGGTCCTCGGTGATCGGCAAGCACGACGGCACCGGGGGAGAGGTGTCGGTCGGGACGGTCACGTCGCAGCTCCTCTACGAGATCGCCGAGCCGGCATACCTCGGGCCCGACGTCACGGCCAGGTTCGACACCATCCGGCTCGAGGCCGACGGGCCCGAGCGCGTCCGCCTGCACGGCGTGCGGGGCGAACCGCCGCCGCCGACGCTCAAGGTGGCGATGAACGAGCTGGGCGGCTACCGCAACGACATCGCCGTCGCGCTCACCGGCCTCGACATCGAGGCCAAGGCGCAGCTCGTGGAGGACGCGTTCTGGGAGGCGTGCCCATACAAGCCGGACGACTTCGCCAGCGTCACCACCCGGGTGGTGCGGACCGACAAGGCCGATCCGGCCACCAACGAGGAGGCGGTCGCCGCGTGGCGGCTGACGGTCAAGGACGCCGACGAGCGCAAGGTGGGGCGTGCGGTGTCCAACGCCATGGTCGAGCTCGGCCTTGCGACCATCCCCGGCTTCTTCGGCCTCTCCGGCGGCCCGCGTGAGGCCCGGCCGTATGGCGTGTTCCGGCCGGCGCTGGTCCCCGCCGAGCTGGTGCCGCAGCGCGTGGTGGTCATCACGACGGGCGACCGCACCGTCGTCGACTCCACCGCACCCGCGGCCGCCGCGCGGGCGGTCGGGGTGGACCCCGCTCCCGGGCCCACGGCCGCGTCGCCCGGCGGCCCGACGGTGCGGGCGCCGCTCGGCCGCGTCGTCGGCTCCCGCTCGGGCGACAAGGCCGGCAACGCCAACCTCGGGGTCTTCGCCCGCAGCGACCAGTCCTGGGCGTGGCTCGACGGCTTCCTCACCGTCGAGCGGCTACGCGAGCTGCTCCCGGAGACGGCCGGTCTCGCGGTCGACCGCCACCGGCTTCCGAACCTCCGGGCGCTCAACTTCGTGATCCACGGGCTCCTACAAGAGGGTGTGGCGGCCTCGATTCGCCAGGACGCCCAGGCCAAGAGCCTCGGCGAGTGGCTCCGGGCGCGGATCGTCGACCTGCCCGCCGCACTCGTTTCCGATTCCGCATGAGCGCCGTCGTCGTCGACGACATGCGGCGGCGCCTCGCGGCTGTCCGTCGTCCGAGGCCGATCATGGGCCGGGACCGCGAACGCGCGCTGACCGAGCGCCAGCGGGAGCTGCTCGACCAGATGGAGCGACTGATCGCGGGCGGCTTCGCGACGCTGACGATGGCGGAGCTGGCGGCCCGCCTCAACTGCTCGCTGCGCACGCTCTACGCCCTCGCCCCCAGCCGGGACGAGCTGGTCCTGGTCGTCGTCGACCGCAACCTCTGGCGCGTTGGCCGAGCGGCGCGTGATGCCGTTCGCGAGGACCTCGCACCCCTCGACGCGGTGCGGGCCTACCTGGAGGCGGCGACGGTGGCGGTCAGCGGCTGGACCGAGGCGTTCGGCCGCGACCTGGCGGCGGTCCCGGCCGCCCAGGAGCTCGAGGAGGGCCACAACGAGTACCTGTTCGACGTGACGCGGACGCTGCTCGACCTCGCCGCCGAGCGCGGTGACATCGCCGATGTCGACACCGCCGCGGTTGCACGGGTGCTCGCCGGCCTCGGCCGGTTCTTTTCCCGCCCCCAGGTGATCTCCAGCCTGGAGTCGTCACCCAAGGAGGCGGCCGACCAGGTCGTCGACCTGGTGCTGCGCGGCCTGCGCAGCCGTGCCGGGGACGCGAGGACCACGGGAGGATGACCAGGTGACCGATGTGCGGCAAGTGGCGGCCGACCTGCGCGACGAGCAGGACGCCCTAGATGCGATCGTGGCCGGCCTGGCCGCCGAGCAGTGGCGGCTGGCCACCCCGAGCCCGGGGTGGACGGTGGCGGACCAGATCGGCCACCTGACCTACTACGACGGGGCGGCCGCCACCGCCATCGAGGACCCGCCGGCGTTCAAGGAGTCGATGGCCGAGCTCCTCGCCGACCCGGCCCGCATCGACAGGCTGACGCTCCACCGCCACCTGTCGACGCCCGACCTGCTCGAGACCTGGCGCGCCACGCGTCGCCGGCTGGCGCGCGCGGCGGCCACCCTCGACGACGACCGCCGGGTCGACTGGTATGGGCCCTCGATGGGTGCGAAGTCGTTCCTCACCGCCCGGCTGATGGAGTGCTGGGCGCACGGCCAGGACGTCGCCGACGCAGTCGGCGCCCGGCGGCGGGGCACCGACCGGCTGCGCCACATCGCCCAGCTCGGGTTCATCACGCGCGGCTGGTCGTACGCGAACCGCGGGCTCGAGCGGCCGGAGGGCGATGTGCGGCTCGAGCTGACGGGCCCGTCCGGCGACCTCTGGTCCTTCGGCCCCGACGGCGTCGCCGACGTCGTGCGGGGCCCCGCCGAGGACTTCTGCCTCGTGGTCACCCAGCGCCGCCACGTCGACGACACCGCGCTCGAGGTCGCCGGACCGCTCGCCCGCGACTGGCTCGCGAGGGCCCAGGCCTTTGCCGGGCCGCCCACCGACGGCCCGGCCCCGGGGACGAGGCCGGTGTCTGGGGGCCCCGGGGGGGTCATGCCATGAGCGTGGTCGAGACCGCCCGGGACGCCAGGGGTGTGCTCACCCTGACCCTGGCGGACGAGGCGAACCGCAACGCACTCAGCTCCCGACTCGTCGGCGAGCTGGGCGACGCCCTCGACGCCGCCGAGGAGGATCCGGCGGTGCGGGTCGTCGTGGTCACGAACCGGGGGCGAGTGTTCTGCGCCGGGGCCGACCTGTCCGAGCGCTCGTCGGGGTCCGGCGTGGGCGGCGACCACGATCGCCCGGCGGCAGTGCGGCGCCCCGAGGACCTGTTCGGTCGGTTCGCCCGATCGTCCAAGCCCTACGTGGGGCGAATCGCGGGCCATTGCGTCGCCGGGGGCATGGGGCTCGCCGCCGCGATGGACATCTCTCTCGCCGCCGACGATGCCAGGTTCGGCTTCACGGAGGTGCGCGTCGGTGTGGCGCCGGCGGTCATCTCCGTCGTCTGCCTGCCCAAGTTGCGTCCCGCCGACGCCCGGGCGGCGTTCCTCCGGGGCACCCGGTTCAGCGCCGCCGAGGCCGCCCGCATCGGGCTGATCAACGCCGCCGTGCCCGGCGATCGCCTCGACGACGAGGTGGCCGCCGCCGTCGACGACCTGTTGGCCGGCGGGCCCGGCGCCCTCGCCGCGTCCAAGCGATTGCTCGCCCAGGTGCCCGGCATGCCGGTCGACGAGGCCTTCGCCTGGACCGGGGCCCTGTCCGCCGAGCTGTTCGCCGGCGAGGAGGCGAGGCAAGGCATGCGCGCCTACCTCGAGAAGCGACCGGCTCCGTGGGTGGTTCGCGCGCCGGAGGGGGAGATCCCCGGACAAGGAGGCTGACCATGCGCACCGCCGCCACCGAGATGTTCGGGATCGACGTGCCGATCTTCGCGTTCAGCCACTGCCGAGACGTCGTCGCCGCCGTCACCAAGGCGGGGGGCATGGGCGTGCTGGGCGCCGCCGCCCACTCGCCCGAGCAACTGGAGATCGACCTCGACTGGATCGAGGCCGAGGTGGGCGACCGGCCCTACGGCGTCGACGTCATCGTGCCGCTGAGCTACGCGGGCTCCGAGGCCGGCGGCCTGTCGATCGAGGAGGTGCGCGCCCTGATACCGCCCGAGCACCGGGCCTTCGTCGCCGACATCCTCCGCCGCTACGAGGTGCCCGAGCTGCCCGACGACGCCGCCGGACCCGGGGGCGAGCCGTCGTCGCGTGGGGGCCCCGCCGGCGACGCCGGCGCCGGCATGGTCTTCTCGGCCGAGCGCGCCGATCCCCAGCTCGAGATCGCCCTCGCCCACCGGACCGCGCTCGTGGTCAACGCCCTCGGGCCTCCGACCGAGCACATGATCGATCGGGCCAGGGCCGAGGGACGCCGGATCGGCGCGCTCGCGGGTGCGGCCCAGCACGCGGAGCGTCACGTGCGGGCCGGCGTCGATCTCATCGTGGCGCAGGGCTACGAGGCGGGCGGCCACACCGGCGATATCGGCTCCATGGTGCTGATCCCGGAGGTCGTCGACGCCGTCGGCGGCACGCCGGTGCTCGGCGCCGGCGGGATCGGTCGGGGCCGGCAGATGGCCGCCGCGATGGCGCTGGGCGCTGCGGGGGTGTGGTGCGGCTCGGTGTGGCTCACGACCGACGAGGCAGAGACCCACCCCGTGGTCAAGCAGAAGTTCCTCGCCGCCGGGTCCGCCGACACCGTGCGGTCGCGTTCCCGCACGGGCAAGCCTGCCCGCCAGCTCCGAAGCGCCTGGACCGAGGAGTGGGACGATCCGGAGACGCCACTGCCGCTCGGCATGCCCATGCAGCCCGTGCTGGTGGACGGCGCGTTGCAGCGCATCGACCGGGCGGCCCACCGCCCGGGGTCCGGTGCGGAGAAGCTCGCCAACTACTTCGTGGGCCAGATCGTCGGCACGATGAACCGGTCCAAGCCTGCGGCGCAGGTCGTCTACGAGATGATCGACGAGTTCATCGAGGCGACGCAGTCGCTCGGCCGCCAGCTCGACGCGGGCTGACCCCCGGCGCGCCGGCGCCGGCGTGAAGGCGCTGCCCAGGGGTACCGCCCGTCCGTCGGGGGTACATTGCCTGCGCCATGTCGATGCCGGCCGGGACTGGGAAGAGAGCCGCGGACCGGCTGCGCGACATCGAGTTGGTCACCGATGCGGGGCTCGCCCGTCTCTCGGTGGACGACCTCCTGGACGAATTGCTCGAGCGGGTTCGGGACATCCTCGAGGTCGACACGGCCACGGTCCTCCTGCTGGACCCACCCGCCGGCCAGCTCGTCGCCACCGCCGCCCGGGGCCTCGAGGAGGAGGTCTACCAGGCGATGCGGGTCCCCCTCGGGAGGGGGTTCGCAGGGCGCGTGGCCGCCGGGAAGCAGCCCGTGGCGATCGAGGACGTCCGCACGGCCGACGTTGTCAACCCGGTCCTCCGCACCAAGGGCATCCGATCGCTGCTCGGCGTTCCGCTCCTGGCGGGCGATCGCCTCTTGGGGGTGCTGCACGTCGGCACGCTCGCGCCCCGCAAGTTCGGTGCCGCCGACATCGACCTGCTCCAGATGGTGGCGGATCGCGTCGCGCTGGCCACCCAGGCCCGCCTCTCCGACACCGAGCGCCGGGCGGCGCTCGTCTTCCAGCGCAGCCTGCTTCCCGAGCGCCTTCCGCAGGTGCCTGGCCTCGAGGCCGCCATCCGCTACACCGCCGGCGGCGAGGGCGACGTCGGCGGCGACTGGTACGACCTCTTCACGCTGCCCTCGGGCTGGGTCTGCATGACCGTCGGCGACGTCGTCGGCCGCGGGCTGCGGGCCGCCGCGGTGATGGGTCGACTGCGCAGCGCCGTGCGTGCCTACGCGCTCAGCACCCGGAGCGACCCGGCCGCCATCCTCGACCGGGTAGACCGCATGCTCCGGCAGTTCGAGCCCGGCGAGATGGCGACCGCCGTCCTAGGTCTGCTGGAGCCCTCGTTCGAACGCCTCCACCTGTCGCTTGCCGGCCACCCGGCGCCGCTCGTGGCTACGGACAATGGCCCGGCGACCTACGTCGACGCTCCGGTCGATCCGCCGCTCGGCGTGGCTGCCTCGGTCGGTCGCCGCGTGACGACGGTGGACCTCCCGCCCGGGGGCGTCGTGTGCCTCTACAGCGACGGCCTCGTCGAGCGCCGCACAGTGCCCCTGGACGCCCGCCTCCGGCTGCTGCGCGAGACCGTCTCCGCACGCCCCGTCGAGGAGGTGTGCACGACGGTGATGGTGCACCTCATCGGTCCCGACCGGCCGGCCGACGACGTCGCCCTGCTCGCCGTGCGGCGGCTCGAGCTGGCGTCGGCCGAACCGCTCGACCTCACCGTTCCTGCGGTCGCCTCGTCGCTGCGAGACATCCGCGCCGCGGTCAAGCGCTGGCTGACGACCGTCGGCGCGGGCCTCGAGGATGTGATGGACGTGGTGCTCGCGGTCGGGGAGGCGACGAGCAACGTGGTCGAGCACGCCTACGGCCCGGGCGGCGGCCTCGTCCACGTGCGCCTCGAGCTCCAGCAGCAGGACGTGCTCGTCACCGTCCGGGACAGCGGGCGTTGGCGGTCGCCCCGCGGCGACAACCGGGGCCGTGGCACGCACATCATCGAGGCCGTGACCGACGAGCTCACGGTCGACCGCCGCTCCGACGGGACCGAGGTCGTCATCCGCCGCCGCCTCCTCGAGGCGGCCTCAGCTCGATGACCACCGCTCGCGTCGACGTCGAGCCGGACGACGGTGCCGTGCGCATCGCCATCGCCGGGGAGGTGGACCTCGCCAACGCCCCCGCGGTCGAGGAACAGATCGTCGCCGCCATCACCAACCAGGTGACCGGCGTGTCGGTCGACCTCCGTGAGGTCGACTACATCGATAGCGCCGGGCTGAGGATCTTCTTCGCACTGGGCCCGCGCCTGGCGGCGCTGCAGATCACCCTCGAGCTCGTCGTCCCCGTCGGCTCACCGTCCCGGCGGCTGCTGGAGGTGTCGGGGCTGCCGTCGCTGGTCACGCTGCGACCGCCCATGGACGGCGCTGCCCGCTGACGGGGAGGGACCGTGCCCTACGTCGTCCACAAGGTGGTTCTCGAGAGTGTCGCGGATGCATCCGGCCTGGCGCGCCTCATCGATTCGGGTGACGTTTCCGCGGACGGGGTCGTCGCGGTCATCGGCAAGACGGAGGGCAACGGCGGAGTCAACGACTTCACCCGCATCCTCGCCGACCAGGCCTTCAGGGGGGTTCTGCTCGAGCGCGGCAGCAGGTCGCGTGCCGAGGTGGAGCTGATACCGATGGTGTGGTCGGGCGGGACCGACGGCGTGCTGACACCCCATGCCACCGTCTTCGCCCGCCAGCCGGGCCCGGCGGGTGACGACCGGCTCGGCCCCGCGCGGCTGTCGGTCGGGGTGGCCATGAGCGAGGTCATCCTGCCCGAACACATCGGCCGGCCGGCGATGGTGGCCACGGTGGCGGAGGGCGTGCGCCGCGCCATGGCCGACGCAGGCATCGACGACCCCGCCGAGGTCCACTACGTGCAGACCAAGACTCCCCTGCTCACCATGGCAACCATCGAGGACGCCCGGGCCCGGGGGGAGGACACGGTCACGGATGAGCCGCTCGAGTCGATGAACCTGTCAAACGGCACCACGGCGCTCGGCATCGCCGTGGCGCTCGGCGAGATCGAATCGCCGGCCGCCGAGGCGATCGGCCGCGATCTGTCGCTGTTCTCGAGCGTGGCGTCGTGCTCGTCCGGCGTCGAGCTCGACCGGGCCCAAATCGTCGTCGTCGGCAACGCCCCGGGTGTCGGCGGTCGCTTCCGGGTGGGCCACTCGGTCATGCGCGATGCGCTCGACGTCGACGGCATCTACGCCGCCATCCGGTCGGCGGGACTGGAACTGCCCGACCGCCCCGTGGCCGCCGACCTGCGCGACCGGCTCGTCAACGTGTTCATCAAGTGCGAGGCCGATCCCCGCGGACGCCTGCGTGACCGGCGCCAGGTGGCCCTGGACGACTCCGACGTGCATCATCACCGGCACATCAAGGGTGCCGTCGGCGGCGTGGCCGCGGCGGCCGTGGGCGACCCGGCGGTATTCGTGTCCGTGGCCGCCCTTCATCAGGGCCCGTCGGGTGGCGGCCCCGTCGCGGCCGTGGTCGACGTCGGCGACGCCTGAGCGGCCGAGCGGACGCATCCGGGCCGGCGGGGGCGGAATGGCCCTACCATCCGGTGCTTGAACGCGCGGACGCCAGAGATGAGTGGCGACATGGCGGCTGAGCTCGGCGCGGCCGCCGCGAGCGTGCTCCTGCGCGACGTCCTGGCCGGACCGGTGCGCCCGGCGACCGTCATCGCCGCCGGACCGGCGGCCACCTACGCCGAGGTCGCCGGACGGGTCCTGGCGATCGTGGGCCCGGGCGGGGTGCGCCTGCCGTGCGCCGTGGTGCTCGTGGGCGCGGCGCGGCTTCCCGCCGCGGGATCCCGCCTCTCGGTCGGGGCGGGCGCCGTCCACCAGGATGGCCGCGCGGTCATCACCGTGCGCCGCTGGTTCGACCCCCGGGTGCGCTTGGCCCGCGTCGATCACCGGGCGGTCGCCCGGTTCGGGCGGGTGGTCCGGTTCAGCGGGACGGTCGATGGCCTGCTGCCGGGCGACGCCCTCGACCGGCTGGCCGGTGGCCTGGGGCGTGGCGACGCCCGCGGCGCGGTCACCTTCCTGCTGGGCAGGGGGTCGGGCCTGACGCCCGCCGGCGACGACCTGCTGGCGGGGGCCCTCGCGAGCCTGCGGGCACTGGGTTCGCCCGCGGCCGCCGACCTGGGGACGGTGGTCCGGGCGCTTGCGCCGCGCGGCACCACCCGCCTGTCGGCGGCGCTCCTGGAGGCCGCCGACCTAGGCGCCGTGGTCCCTGAGGCGGCCGGCGTGCTGCGCGCCCTGGCGGGCGCCGGTGACGTCGAGGCCGCCGCCGGCCGGCTGGTCGACGTCGGCCACACCAGCGGCTGGCACCTGGCCGCCGGGCTGTTCGTCGGCGTCACCCGCGCCATGCCCGGCGCGCCGGGCGGGAACCCCGTTCCCGCGTTCGAAGGTGCCGGATTTCGGCTGGGGACGCCGGTTCGAGCGTCGGGGGGTGCCCCGGCGGCACCCCGGAGGGCGTCGTGACCGAGGTCGTGCGCGTCGAGCGTGGCCGTTACCACGACTCGGTGACGCTCATGCGGGCGAGCGCGGCGGCACAGGACGTCCCCGGCGTGGAGACCGTCATCGCGGCCATGGGTACGGAACTCAACCGGGCCCTGCTCGTCCAGGCCGGATTCCCCGATGCGGAGGCGACCGCCGACGACCTCGTAGTCGCCGTGTCGGCGGACGGGCCCGTCACCGTAGAGGAGGCCGTCGCTGCGATCGAGTGGCACCTGGCGGAACGCCGGTCATCGACCCCCGGCGGCGCCCACCAGCTGCCAGCGCCGCGCACGGTCGAGTCGGCGGCGGCCAGGGCGCCCGACGCCGGCGTCGTCGTGGTCTC
>JBKOUY010000012.1:0-48692 GCA_046723645.1 Actinomycetota bacterium
TCGAGCGTCGCCGCGCGGGTGTCGACGGGTTGACTAAGTAGCACGCGCTCTTTACTTTCACAGCGTGGCCCCGTGGACGCAACCGCTCCGTGGGCCTTCCCCCGCGAAGGTCGCTGGGGCCGCGGGCGTCTGACCATGGGACGAATCGCGGGGGTGACGCCCGAGGAGACCCGCGAGCGGCTCCTCGACGCCGCGGTGCGGGTTTTCGAGCTCGAGGGCTACGGGGGTGCGACCGTCGCCCAGATCGCCCGGGAGGCCGGTGTCTCCAGCGGCGCAATCTATGCCCACTACTCGACCAAGGCCGAGCTACTCGTGGACGCGCTCCGCGCCCACAAGGAACGGGCCACCGCTGCGCTCTTCCCGCCGGAGCAGCGGACCAACGTCGCCGTGCTGCTGACCGCCCTCGGCGCTCGGCTGGGTGCCCGCGATCCCGCCCGCACCGCCCTGCTCGCCGAGGCCCTGCTCGCATCGCGTCGCGACGGGGAGCTGGCGCAGGTGCTGGCCGCGGCACTGGGCGAACGGGAGCGGCTCATGGCCGCGCTCATCTCCCGGGGTCAGGCGGCGGGTGACCTGACCCACGACGTCTCGCCCGCCGCCGCCGCCCGGTTCGCGCTCATGGTCGGCCTCGGTTCGATGCTGGTCCAAACCCTCGACCTGCCCGAGACTGACCCCGCCGACTGGACGGCCTTCGTCCAGCGCCTCATCGCGGCGTTCACCGAGGAGACCAGGCAGTGACCGGTGGAGGATCCTGACATGCGCATCGGACTTTCGGGGCTCGGCCGGAACGTTGACCGGATGGTCGAGCAGGCGCAGCAAGCCGAGGCGGACGGGTTCACCAGCCTCTGGTACGCGAGCGCCGTCGGCGGTGACCCGCTGGCGGCGATGGCGGTCGCCGGCCGCGCCACCTCCACCGTCGAGCTGGGCACGGCGGTGCTCCAGACCTACGCGTGCCACCCGGTGCTCCAGGCCAACCGGGCGGCCGCGGCGGTATCGGCCATCGGCGCGCCGGGGCGGTTCACGCTCGGGGTCGGCCCGTCGCACCAGCCGGTCATCGAGGGAATTCTCGGGCTGTCCTACGGCACGCCCGGGCGGCACACCGACGAGTACGTCCAGATCCTCACCGCCCTCCTGGGCGGCGAACAGGTGAGCTTCGCCGGCGAAGAGTTCCGGGTGACCGCCGGGCCGCCGCCGTTGATGGACGGCGCCAAGGTCCCCGTCCTGGTGGCCGCGCTCGGACCTCGACTGCTGCGGGTGGCCGGGCGGCACGCGGCCGGCACCATCACGTGGATGGCCAACGCCACCGCCATCGAGCGGCACGTCGCACCCCGCATCCGCAAGGCCGCGGCCGACGCCGGTCGGCCCGATCCACGCATCGTCGCGGGCCTCCCGGTGGCGGTGCACGACGACGTCGCCGAGGCGCGGTCGGTGGCCGCCGAGCTGTTCGCCGCCTACGGCACGCTGCCCAACTACCGCCGCATCCTGGATGTCGGGGGTGTGGCCGGGCCGGCAGACGCGGCGATCGTGGGCGACGAGGCCAGCGTCGCCGCTCAGATCGAGGCGCCGCTCGCGGCCGGCGCCACCGACCTGTGGGCGGCGCCCTTCCCGGTGGGTGATGACCGATCGGCCTCGCGGGCGCGTACCCGCGCCCTCCTCCAGGAGCTGGCCAGCAGCTGAGGCCGAGGGGCGGCTGGGTTACGGTCGGGTCCCGGCCCTCACCGGCCACCCTGACAGGCCGTGCGGCGGGTCCGTCAGCAGCAAAGTCCGACGGGAGGGAAGCAGATGGCAGAGTTCTTCACCGAGGTCACCCAACCGATCCCGTACGAGGGCCCCGACAGTGACGAGCCGCTGGCCTTCCACTGGTACGACGCGGACCGCGTGGTCGCCGGTCGCCGCATGGAGGATCACCTCCGCTTCGCCGTGTGCTACTGGCACTCGTTCAACTGGGATGGCTTCGACATCTTCGGGTCCGGCACGCTCGACCGGCCCTGGCACCCCACCTTCGCCACCGGGCTCGAGCCGCTGGAGGCCGCCCGCTGGAAGATGGAGGCCGCGTTCGAGTTCTTCGCCAAGCTGGGCGTCCCCTACTACTGCTTCCACGACCGCGACATCGCCCCCGAGGGCGCGTCGTTCAAGGAGTCGGCGGCGCTGCTCGACGAGATGGTCGACGCCGCCGCCGGGCACCAGGAGCGGACGGGCATCACGCCCCTGTGGGGCACGGCGAACCTGTTCACGCATCCGCGCTACCAGGCTGGCGCGGCGACCAACCCCGACCCGGAGGTCTTCGCCTACGCCGCCGCCCAGGTGACCCACTGCCTCGAGGCGACCCATCGCCTGGGGGGCCACAACTACGTGCTCTGGGGTGGGCGCGAGGGCTACGACACGATGCTGAACACCGACCTGCGGCGCGAGCTCGACCAGCTCGGCCGGTTCCTCGCCATGGTCGTCGAGCACAAGCACCGCATCGGGTTCACCGGCACGATCCTCATCGAGCCCAAGCCGTTCGAACCCACGAAGCACCAGTACGACTACGACGTCGCGGCTGTCCACGCCTTCCTGCAGCGCTACGACCTCGACGACGAGGTGAAGGTCAACATCGAGGTCAACCACGCCACGCTGGCGGGCCACGACTTCGCCCACGAGGTCGCCGTTGCCGCCGCCGCCGGGATCCTCGGCTCGGTCGACGCCAACGCGGGCGACGACCGGCTCGGCTGGGACGTCGACCGGTTCCCGGTCTCGATCGAGCAGATGACGCTCGGGATGCTGGAGATCCTGCGCGCCGGCGGGTTCAGCACCGGCGGGTTCAACTTCGATGCCAAGCTGCGCCGCCAGTCGATCGACCGCACCGACCTGTTCCACGGCCACATCGGCGGGATGGACACGCTGGCGCGGGCCCTGCTCGTCGCCGCGGCGATCCTGGATGACGGTGCGCTCGACGCCAACCGGGCCGCCCGTTACGCCGCCTGGGACGGCGAGCTGGGACGGTCGATCATCGCCGGCGACGCCAGCCTGGCGTCGCTCCACGAACGCGCCATCGATCGCGGCGAGCCCACGCGGGTGTCAGGCGGCCAGGAGAGGTTGGAGAACCTCGTCGGCCGCTACGTCGACCGAGTGCGCTGAGCCGCCGCAGCCACGCTCCGCCGTGCCCCTCGTCGCCGGCATCGACTCGTCCACCACGGCCACCAAGGTGGAGGTGCGCGACCTGGACTCCGGGCAGGTCGTGGGTCGCGGATCGGCGCCGCACCCACCCACCCGGCCACCCCGGTCGGAGCAGCCGCCGGCGGCGTGGTGGGCGGCCTTCGAGGCGGCGTGGCAGCAGGCGGGCGACCCCGACGTGGCCGCCGTCAGCGTCGCCGGCCAGCAGCACGGGATGGTGGCGCTCGACGCCGACCGGCATGTGATCCGCCCGGCGAAGCTCTGGAACGACACCGAGTCGGCCCCGGAGGCGGCGTCGCTGATCGACCGGCTGGCCGGCGGGCGGCAGGCCTGGGCCGAGGCATCCGGGCTGGTCCCGGTGGCGAGCTTCACGATCACCAAGCTCGCGTGGCTGCGCCGCCACGAGCCGGCGGCCTGGGAACGGCTGGCCCACGTGGTGCTCCCCCACGACTGGCTGACGCTCGAGCTCACCGGCCGGCTCGTCACCGATCGGGGCGACGCATCGGGCACCGGCTACTGGTCGGCGGCGAGCGGCGCCTACCGTCACGACCTGCTCGCCCTGGTGGACCCCGAGCGGGACTGGGCGCCGGTCGTTCCCACCGTGCTCGGTCCGCTCGAGGCGGCCGGGGCCTGGAACGGCACCCTGGTGGGCCCGGGAACCGGCGACAACATGGCGGGCGCCCTGGGCGTCGGGCTGGGCGCCGGCGACGTGGTGGTGTCGATCGGCACATCGGGCACGGTCTACGGCGTCAGCGACGAGCCGACCGCGGACCCCTCGGGGATCGTCGCCGGCTTCGCCGACGCCACGGGCCGTCACCTCCCTCTGGTCTGCACGCTCAACGCCACCAAGGTGACCGACGCTGCCGGCACGCTGCTCGGCGTCGACCACGACGGACTCGACCGCCTCGCGCTCGCGGGCTCGCCCGGCGCCGGCGGGCTCACCCTGCTCCCCTACCTCGACGGCGAGCGGACCCCCGACCGGCCGAACGCGACGGGGGTCCTGGCCGGGCTGCGCAGCGACATCGGGCGCGAGCAGCTCGCCCGGGCCGCCGTGGAGGGCGTCGTCTGCGGGCTGCTCGACGGCTTCGACGCGCTGGCCGCGTTCGCCCCGACCGATGGTCAGCTCATCGTGGTCGGCGGGGGTGCGCGCTCACGCGCCTACCGCCAGGTGCTGGCAGACCTCAGCGGGCGCCAGGTGCTGGTGCCCCATGTCAGCGAGCAGGTCGCGACCGGGGCGTGCGTGCAGGCCGCCGCGGTGGCGGCGCAGAGCGAGCCGGCCGGCATCGCCGACGCCTGGAAGCTCGGTGCGGGCGACCTCGTCGAGCCCGGCCCCGGCGTGGCGGCCGCAGCCGACGTCCGCGCCGCCTACGCAGCGCTCCGCGACGCAACCGGCGACTGACGCTCCCGGGACCTCCCGGGCACGGTGGACTTAGCACCGGCCTCCGGGGAACGGGGCCGCCGCGCCCCGTCCCCCGGAGTCACCGGGCCTCCCCCCGAACTCACCCCTGGCGCACGAACCGAGCTACTGGTTGGCGTTCGCCGCCAGCTGCAGAGCCTGCTCGGGGAACCAGTCACCCGCGCCCGGGTCGATGATCCCCCACTCGGGGTCGACCGTCTCGCCCGCGGGCCCGAGGCCGCGCGTGCACTCGCCGTCTGACTCGCCGGGGGTCTTCACCCACAGGTAGGCGTCGAGCAGCGGCTGGCCGGTGTCGAGGGTGGGCGCCAGCCCCAGGCCGCGACCGGGCGGGTTGCACCAGTCCTGCGGGTCGGGATACCCGGGCGGCGGCGACCACGGCCCCTGCCCGTTGCGGCTCGTGTCGATCACGTAGTGGGCGGTGGGGTCGACGTCGCCCAGCATGTTGCTGTAGCGCAGGTTGATGCCGGACGTGTTGAGCGCCGGGTCGTCGGTGTCGTCGCTCCACTCGCCGAACCGATCCAGCGCCACGCCCTGCCACTCGCCCAGCAGGTCGGCGATCTTGGCCGGGTGCGGCCCGCCGTTCCAGTACTGGTTGGGGCAGCCGAAGAAGTCGCCAGGCGCCACCTCGGTGGCGTACGCGATGCACTGGGAGATCCAGCGCCCGTACTGCTCGTTGTTGGCCGTGAGCTGATAGTTCGAGACGTTGAGGTAGAACCCTGCGGCGTCGGCGACGCCCGCCCGCACCAGGCGGTCGGCGATGTCGCCCGACCCCAGCCAGGCGCTGTGGGTGCCGTCGAGGTAGGTCGTCACGTTGGGCAGAGCCGCAAGGGCGTCGACGGCATGGTTGAGCATGGCGAACCTCTCGGACGCCGCCGTGGCCGGGTTGGCCTCCGCCGGCTGGCACCACTCGAGCGTGTTGGTGCCGTCGGCGCTGCCATAGGGGTCGTACCAGGGAATGATGCCGAGCCCGTCCGGCTCGAGGATCACGATGGCCGGCCGGTCCCCGATGCCCGCCACGAACCCGTCGATCCAGGCGTCGTACTCGGCCTGGGTCGTGGCCCCGCCGGCGGAGAACTGGGCACAGTCGCGGAACGGGATGTTGTAGGTCACCAGCACCGGCACCGACTTCTTGGCCGCCGCCAGGGTGACGGTCGACCGCACGTCCTGCTCGACCGACTTGGGAGTCCCGCCCTCGAACCAGACGGCCTGCGGGGTGTCGGTGATCGCCCGGATCTGCGCGGCGGCCTCGTGGTCGCCCTGCGAGGTCAGCTCGGCGATCTGCTGCTTCGCCCCCTTCTGCGGTGGTGGGACGTACAGCTCATCGCCGGCTGCCCCGGGCGCGGCCGATGCGGGCGCTACGACGAACGCTCCGATCAGCAGCCCTGCCACCAGACTGGCGATCCGTCGCGTCAAGACCGACCTGCTGCTCTGCATGGCCCCTCCTCCATTCGAGCTTGGGAGCGCTCCCATAGTACGCCACCGCCGTCGCGCTCTCCTGCGAAACGCGTGGAATTGCCGGACAAATTCCGGCGCATGCGGCGGTGCGGCCTGCCGGTCGCGGCCGGCGGATCGCGCTTGGCTGGGTGGATGGACGATCATCGGAGCGCGTCACGCGGGAAGACGATCATCGTGGACGGCAACAACGTGATCGCGTCGGTCGCCGACGGCTGGTGGCGCGACCGACCGGCGGCCGTGCGGCGACTCCTCCCACGGCTGGCGTGCTACCGGCGCCGAACCGGTCACGCCGTGATGCTCGTCCTCGACGTGGCCCAGCCCGACCTTCCCGCCGGCGACCACGAGGGCGTGGAGGTCGTCTACCCGCGGCGGCGAGGACGGGACGCGGCGGACGAGCGGATCGTCGAGCTGCTCGACGAGCGCGACCTCGGCGACGTCGAGGTCGTCAGCTCCGACCGCGCGCTTGCCGCCGGCGCCCGGCACCGTGGCGCCCAGGTCGTGGGCGCCGGCACCTTTCGAGCTCGCCTCGATCGCGCCGGCTGCTGAGCTCAGGCACGACCGCGAGGCCGACGTTTATGGTTCGCGCCATGGCACGACTCGGGGCGAAGGAGCGAGCGAAGCTTCCCGACAGCGCCTTCGCCTACATCGATGCCCGCGGCCAGCGGCGCCTACCGATCCACGATGCCGGCCACGTCCGCGCCGCCCTGGCCCGGTTCAACCAGGTCGCGTTCGACGACGACGCCGCGCGCGACCGGGCGCGCAAGCGGCTCCTGAACGCGGCCAGGAGGTTCAAGATCGTGCCCGTCGGCTTCATCACGAATCAGCTGCAGTCCGAGCGGGGGCGCCGCGACGACGAGCCGGTCCCGCTGCCCTCGGGCTTCGTGACGATGCTCCTCACCGACATCGAGGGATCGACCGCGCTGCTCCACCGCCTTGGCGACGACTACGGCGACCTGCTCGAGCGGGTTCGGGCACTCCTGCGCGACGCCGTGCTCGGCACCGACGGCCACGTGGTCGAGACACGCGCCGACGAGTTCTTCGCGGTGTTCGAGCAGCCGGCGGCCGCCCTCTCGACGGCGTTGACGGTGCAGCGTGAGCTACGTGCGAGGGCGTCGGATGGCAACGAGGACGTGCGCGTCAGGATCGGGATCCACAGCGGCTACCCCAGGATGGTCAAAGCCAACTACCTCGGCATGGCCGTGCACACCGCGGCGCGGATCTGCAACGCCTCGCACGGGGGGCAGATCGTGGTGTCCGCCGACTTCCGCACCGCGGTCGGCGGCTTCCTCCCAGACGGCGTGCGCCTGCGCAAGCTCGGCACGTATGCGCTGCGCGGCCTGCCCGACGAGGTCGAGCTCTACCAGGTCGCGGCCAAAGGGCTCGCGGGCCGCTTCCCTCCGCTCAGGATCTCGCTCTGACCCGGCCGCCCGGACAAGGGCTCCGGCACCGGTCGTCAGGCCGGCCGAGCAGGATCGACGCGCACGACTGCGCCACCCGATTCTGCCGAGGCGTACATGGCGTCCACCACGCGATGCGCCGGCACGGCGTCGGCCAGGGACGGCTGCGCCGGGGTGCCGTCGCGCACCGACGTGAGGAACGCCGTGGCCGGGTTGACCGTGGCGGTGTCGCCGGCCTCGGCGATAGCCGACGCGAGGTCACGCCCGGCGAGCACCCGCTCCTCCCCGCCGGTGAACTGCCAGCGCACCGGGCCCGAGAAGTCGCCCTCGAGCGCGATGAATAGCCGCTCGCACAGCACCTCGACGCGGCGCAGGCTCGGGCGCTCGAGCACGTCGTGCCACACCGACGTCAGCGTCGCTGCCGGCCCGCCGGCGAAGTCGAGGCGCGCGACGGCCACGTCGTCGATGCCGTCGTGGCCGTGGACCGCCCGGGTCGTCGAGCTCACCGCCGTCGCCGGGCCGATCAGCCATTGCAGGATGTCGACGTCGTGGATGGAGTGCTCGAGCAGCGTGCCCCGCCCCGCGATGCTCGCGTCGGTGCGCCAGGTCGAGCCGTAGATGCCCTGGTCGGGGATGTACTGGTCGTCACGGAACACGGCGGCCAGCACCCGGCCCGCCCGTTCGTCGCGCACGAGCCGACGCACCCAGCGGAACGACGGCAGGAAGCGCAGGACGAGACCCACCTGGTTCACGACGCCGGCACGAGCGACCCTGTCCGCCATGCGCTGCGCCGCCACGGCGTCGAACGCCAGCGGCTTCTCGCAGAACACCGCCACACCCGCCGCCGCGGCCTTGTCGACCAGGCGCGGGTGGGCCGCGGTCCACGCCGTGACGTAGACGGCATCGACCAGCCCCGGGAGCTCATCCTCGCCCACGACCTCGGCACCGTGGTCGGCGGCGAACTTCGCGGCGCGGGACTCGTCGGGGTCGTGGACGGCGACGATCTGGTTGTCGACTCGGCTGGCCCTCAGCGCCGAGACATGGATGCCGGAGACGAACCCCGCGCCGTAGAAGCCGACCCGCACCGTCACCGGCCCATCCTCACGGAGGCGGAGGCTAACGGTCGCCGGCCGTCGGCAGGGCGGTCGTTCCGGCCGACGTGGTTGCTCAGCAACGTTCCTGCCCCAAGAAGCGTGCGGGCTACGGGAGCGAGACGAGAAATGGCTTGCCTGGCCTCGCGGATAACGGTTATCTTTATAGCTAACCGTTAAAGCGGAGGACCGATGCGGCAGGAAGTTGTGCTCGCGATGCTGGCCAAGGAGCCCTCCTACGGCTACGAGCTGCGGGCGCGGCTGCGCGAGGCCCTGGGTCCCCTCGGGGAGGCGATGAACCCGGGACAGGTCTACGTGACGCTGACCCGGCTCGAGAAGGCGGGCCTGGTGATCTCGCGGCGGGCGGAGGGGCTGGCGGATCGGCCGGACCGCAACGTGTACGGGCTGACCCCGGTCGGTCAGGAACGGGTCGCCGAATGGCTGGCCGAGGTGAGCTGGCCCAAGCCCGACTTGGCCGAGTTCCACCTGAAGCTGGTGGCGGCGGCCGCGGGGGGCCTCGCCGACCCGATCAGCATCGTGGATGCCCAGCGCCGCGAGCTGCTGCGCCGGCTGCGCGACGCCCAGCGGGCGGCGCTGGTCGAGCCCGACGGCTCCGACGGGGTGCTGTTGCTGGAGGGCGTCGTGCTGCGGCTGCAGGCCGACCTGCGCTGGCTGGAGGCGTGCGAGCGGAGCTGGACCGACCGAAGGAGCAGATCGTGAGCGACACCGACGACACGGCCGTGCTGCAAGCGCGCGGATTGCGCAAGCACTACGGCCAGGACGAAGGGCTGGTGCGCGCCGTCGACGGCGTCGACCTCGACGTCGCCCCCGGCGAGACCGTGGCGGTGATGGGGCCCAGCGGCTGCGGGAAGTCCACGCTGCTGCACCTGCTGGGCGGCCTCGACCGGCCGACGGACGGGGAGGTGTCGCTGGGCGGGCGGCGCATCGACCGGATGGGGGAGAAGGCGCTGGCCCGGATGCGCCGCACTGCGGTCGGGTTCGTTTTCCAGGCGTTCCACCTGATGGAGGAGCTCAGCGCCGCCGAGAACGTCGAACTCCCCGCGCTGCTGGACGGACGTTCGCCGCGGGCGGCGCGGCGCCGGAGCCTTGACTTGCTGGAGCGGGTCGGACTCGCCGACCGGGCGGGATTTCTGCCCTCGGCCCTGTCGGGTGGCCAGCGCCAGCGGGTGGCGATCGCGCGGGCGTTGAGCAGCGAGCCCCTCGTCGTGTTCGCCGACGAACCCACCGGCAACCTGGACAGCGCGGCCACCGTGGACGTGCTGCGGCTGTTCGAGAGCCTGCACCAGGCGGGGCAGACCCTGGTCGTCGTCACCCACGACGAGCGGATCGCCGCCACCGCCGACCGCCTCATCTCCATGCGCGACGGATCGTTCGTCGACGAGACCAGGCTGACGGGCGGCACCACGGGCGATCTCGGCGCCCTGGTCGGGCTGGAGGGCTGACCCGTGGGGCGAGTCCTCCTGGTGTTCCGCCTCGCGGCGGGGAACCTGCGACGCCGGCCCGCCGAGGCCGGCCTGTTGTTGCTGGCGATCACCGCCGCCACGACCACGCTCACGCTCGGGTTGGTCCTGCGCGGCGTGACCAACGACCCGTACGAGACCACCCGGGAGGCGACGGCCGGGCCCGACGTCGTCGCGAGCGATGCGGCGGACCCGTACGTCGGCCGGCCCGCCGACGTCGCCGGCCTTGAGACGCTGGCCCGCGCGCCCGGCGTCACCGACTACAGCGGCCCCTACCCCGTCATCGGGGCGGAGCTCGAGGCGGACGGCGCCACCGGCTCGAGGCGGACGCCTCGGGGGGAGGCGATTGGCGGTGGGGCGGGAGTCTGGGCCGTGGGCCGCGATGACGCGGTGGCCTCCGTCGACCAACCCGAGATAACCCAGGGCGACTGGGTACGCGACGGCGGCGTGGTGGTCGAGGCCGGCTTCGCCGACGCACTCGACGTGGACGAGGGCGACCGGGTGACGCTGACGACCCGTGCGTGCACATTCGAGACGCCCACCAGGCCACGGGAGTGCGAGGTCGTGAGCCGCCGCTCCTTCCGAGTCGTCGGGGTGGCGGTCACCGCCGCCGCCAGGCCTTATCCCGACGTTTGCTTCGCCCAGTACTGCCCCTGGTTTGCCGAGGCCGTCGAAGATGCGCAGTCCGACGGCCCGCCGCCGAGTGAGCCGGACCAGCCGGTCGACGACGACGCCCTCGCCGCGGAGCCGCCGGTCGAGCCCGGCCTTGTGTGGCTCACCGAGGCGGATGCCCGGGGCCTCGCCCCAGGAGGGCAACCGGAGTCCTACCTCGTCAACCTGAAGCTGGCCGATCCGACGGACGCGCCGGCATTCGTCGACGCCAACTTCTCGCCGTTGACGGGCACACAGGTCCTCGAGTCGTGGCAGGACATCCGGGGCGCGCACGAGGAGGTGGTGCGGGATCAGCAGAGAGTCCTGCAGATCGGCAGCAGGCTCATCGCCCTGCTCGCCGTGGCCAGCATCGCCGTCCTCGTCGGTGGCCGGATGGCCGACCAGACCCGGCGTGTCGGTCTGCTCAAGGCCGTCGGGGGCACGCCGCGCCTCGTCGCCGCCGTGCTGCTCGCCGAGTACATCGCCGTGGCCCTGGTCGGGGCGGCGGCCGGACTGGCGGCCGGACGGCTGGCGGCACCCCTGCTCACCGACCCCGGAGCCAGCCTCGTCGGCAGCGCGGGTGCGCCGTCGCTCACGCTGTCGACGGTCGGAGTCGTCACGGCCGTGGCGCTTGGCGTCGCGGCGGCCGCGACCGTCGTTCCCGCCGTCCGCGCCGCTCGCATCAGCACCATCGACGCCCTCGCCGACGCGGCCCGCGCCCCCCGGCGCACGCCTTGGCTGATCGCACTGTCGGCACGCCTGCCCGTCCCGCTGCTCCTCGGGCTGCGCGTCGCCGCCCGCCGGCCGCGCCGCGTCGTGCTGAACACAGCCAGCATCTTCGTCACCGTCACGGGGATCGTCGCGGTGCTGGCCGCTCGCGCGCAGAACGCCCAGGACGCCGAGCTCGTCGGTGGGACCGATCCGGGGACCGTCAAGGCCAACCAGGTCCTGCTGGTGATCACGGTCACGCTCGTCGCCTTGGCGGCCGTCAACGCCATCTTCGTCACGTGGGCGACCGCCCTCGACGCCAAGCACTCCTCGGCCCTGGCCCGTGCGCTCGGGGCGAGCCCGCAGCAGGTCAGCACCGGACTTTCGGCCGCCCAGGTGCTTCCCGCACTCGTCGGCGCCGTCCTGGGCATCGCCGGGGGCCTCGCGCTGTTCGCCGCCGTGGGAGGCGGCGAGGACGGGGTGACGGGCCCGCCGCTCTGGCAGCTGCTCGCCGTGGCACCTGTGACCGTGCTCGTCATCGCGGCGCTCACGACCGTCCCCGCCCGGCTTGGCGCCCGCCGCCCGGTGGCCGGCACCCTTCGATCCGAGCACGCCTGACCCTCGGCAGCGCGCCGTCCGAGTGGCTGGGCAATGCGCTTGGTGGGGCGGCTCGTAGCGCCACCCCACTAGGCTCCGCCCGGGATGGCGACCAGCCTCGACTGGTACGGCTGCGCAACCTTCGCGCTGCGCACTGCCGGCCTGACCGTCTTCCTCGACGCGTACATCGACCGCGCCCCGGGCGCCGCCGGCACCGGCCTCACCGCCGACGACGTCGACCGGTGCGACTGGATCGTCGTCGGGCACTCGCACTTCGACCACCTGTACGGGGCCGAGCGGATCGCCCGCAACACCGGCGCGCGGATCGTCGGCAGCTACGAGACCGTCCGCGTCATGGAGCAAGCAGGCGTGCCGGTGGATCGGATGATCTGCGTGGCCGGCGGGGAGACGGTCGCGCTGTCCGACGACGTGCGGGTGTCGGCGTACCCCGGCCAGCACTCGTGCGTATGGTCGCAGGGCCAGATGACGCAGGCCGACGAGATCTGCCTCGGCGACGTCGGCCTCACGTGGCAGGAGCAGCGGGCCCGCTACGAGAAGCTGGTCGTCCACCTCGCCGGCCTGGCGCCCTCGTCGCGCGAGCACCTGCTCGGCGCGCAGCAGGGCGACCGGGGCGACGGCGGCGCGCTCGTCTACGTCTTCGACACGCCCGACGGCCGGCTCCTCTACCAGGACACCTCCGGGCACTGGTCCGCCATCATGCGTGACCTGAGACCCGACGTTGCCATCGTGGCCGCCGCCGGCCGGGGGAACATCGACGGGGAACCGATCCAGGGTTCGCTGGCCCAGTTCGTGGCCAGGGAGGTCGAGCTGCTCCGGCCACAGCGCGTGGTCCTCTCACACCACGACAACTGGCTCCCCGGCTTCTCGGTGGACACCGACGTGGGGCCGATCCGCGACGAGCTGGCACGCGTCGCGCCCGGAGTGGAGCTGATCGACCTCGGCTACCTCGACGGCACCCGGATCCTGCCGTAGGCAGCTCTCACTGCGAGGTCTGCCGAAGCTCGTCGCCGACGGGGCGCGCTCGCCCGGGCGGCGACGCCGGCCTCGGTGCCGGTGCCGCGAGCGCAGTCCAGAGCGCGAAGGCGAGCAGCGACACGCCGAGGGCCACGTCGAGGAAGACGAACGTGTTCTGGAAGGCGCTGAGGTCGCCGATCGCGATGTCCCGGTAGTGCAGGACGCTGATCAGCCCACTGGCCGAGTACGCGCCGATCCATGCCGCCGCCTCCGGTCGGCGACCCTGGCGGAAGCGCCGGTAGCCGACGATGCCGGCGAGGGTGAAGAGGACCCAGGACACCGGGATCACCCATTGCTTGACGAGCCCGCCGGGGAACGACGGATCGGCCACCGTGTAGTCGTCGTACCGCAGGGTGTTGTCGGCGTAGTGCACGAACGACTCCACGATCGCCACCACGAGCAACACGCGCAGCACGGCGGTCGGGCGATCGACGTCGGCCGGGGTTGAGCGCATGCGCCACCTCCTCACTATTTGATAGATCGTTCTACTACTAGACTGTGCGCCATGCCAACCGGGACCCGCGAACGGATCGTCGACGCAGCCGCCGAGCTCCTTCGGGAGCGGGGCTACGCCGGGACGGGCCTCAAGGCGATCTCGACGCGGGCCCCGGCGCCGTTCGGATCGCTGTATCACTTCTTCCCCGGCGGCAAGGAGGAGCTGGCGGCGGCCGCGCTCCGCCACGCGGCGGCCGGTTACGCCCGCCAGGTCGATGCCGTGCTGAACGAGGCGGCAGACGACGTCGTGGCGGCCGTGCGCCTGGGCTTCGATCGCGCCGCCGAGCTGCTCGTCGAGACCGACTACGCCGACGCCTGCCCGATCGCAACCGTTGCCCTCGAGGTGGCGAGCACCAACGAGCCGCTGCGTGAGGTCGCCGGGAGCATCTTCGAGGGCTGGTTGAGGGGTCTCGAGGCCCGCTTCGCCGCCGGCGGCCTAGACGCAGATGCCGCGCGCGCCTTCGCCACCCTGTTCCTCGCCGCCCTCGAGGGCGGCTTTCTGCTCAGCCGGAGCGCACGCGATCCGGCCCCGATGCGAATCCTCGGCCAAACGGTGGGCGACGCCGTCGAGGCGGCACTGGCGGCCGCGGGGTAAGCGCACGACCGGCCGGGTAATCGGAACCAGCATGGAACGAGCCCAGGACCGCACCCCGCCGGATGAGAACGGCGGCAGCACCGGTACCCGCTCCGCGCTGTGGCTGCCGCTCTTCGACGAGCTCGCCGACCCGGTGACGGTCGCACGCGTGGCCGCCGAGGCGGAGGAGGCCGGCTGGCACGGCGTGTTCGTGTGGGACCAGCTGCGCTGGCCGGCGCCGGTGACGCAGGTGGCGGACCCATGGATCTCCCTCGCCGCCGTCGCCACCGCCACGGAACGGGTGCGCCTCGGCCCCATGGTCACCCCCCTGCCCCGCCGCCGACCGGCCAAGGTCGCCCGGGAGTCGGCGACCCTGGACGGGCTCAGTGGGGGCCGTCTCACCCTGGGCGTGGGAATCGGACTGGATCGCTTCGCCGCCGAGCTGTCCAAGACCGGCGAGCAGCTCGACGACCGCCTTCGCGGCCAAATGCTGGACGAGTCGCTGCAGATCCTGACGGCCGCGTGGTCCGGTGAGCCCGTCGACCACCGCGGCCGGCACTACACGATCGACGGCGTCCAGTTCCTCCCCAGGCCGGTGCAGCGCCCCGGCGTGCCGGTATGGATCGCCGGCTTCCCGGGCAACGTCAAGCCTGTACGGCGGGCAGCACGCTACGACGGGTTCTTCCCCGCCAACCTCGATCACCCGGACCAGCTGGCCGAGCTCGCGGCGACGATCGCCGAGCTGCGAAAGGACGACACGGCGGCGTACGACATCGCCGTCGGACTCCCCATCGGGGTCGACCCGGCGCCGTATGCCAAGGCGGGCGCGACGTGGTGGCTGCCCGAGTTCGCGCCCGAGACGGTGTCCCTCGATGCCGTGCGGGGGGTTCTGCGCGACGGGCCGATGGCGCCCCGGCCATGAACACGATCGGCAACACCGACTTCTACGACGCCGAGGTGCACCGGCACAACGTGCAGTTCCGCGCGGCGGCCGCCGTGCGCGCACACGACCGGGTGCTCGACATCGGGTGCGGTGCGGGCCAGTCGACGCGGGAGGCCGCCCGGGCCACAGTCGACGGGAGCGCCGTGGGGGTCGACGTCTCGGCGGCGGTGCTCGAGCGTGCCCGCCGGCTGAGCCGAGAGGAAGGACTCGGCAACGTCGCCTTCCAGCTCGGTGACGCCCAGACCCACCCGTTCCCGCCGGCACACTTCGACCTCTGCATCAGCCGCTTCGGCACGATGTTCTTCGCCGACCCCGTTGCCGCCTTCACCAACATTCGCCGGGCCCTCCGCCCCGGTGCCCGTCTGGTGGTCATGGTCTGGCAGAGCGCCGATCGCAACGAGTGGTTCACCGCCACCCGTGAGGCCATCGCCGGGTCGAGGACACCGACCGCGTCGGCAAGCGACCTGGAGCCGTTCTCGCTGGCCGATCCCGCCGGCACGCAGCGCATGCTCACAGCCGCCGGCTTCGCCGGGATCGCCTTCGCCGACATCCGTGAACCCGTGCTCTACGGCCCCGACCCGGCCGCAGCCTGCGACGCCGTGCTCGGCCTGCGGCACGCCCGCGACCTCCTCGACGGCCTCGACGCGCCCGCGGCCGAGCACGCCCTCGACCGGCTCCGGGGCACGCTCGCCGCCCACGACACGGGCAGCGGCGTGTACTTCGACTCGCGCGCCTGGATCGTGACCGCGCGTGCGTGACCCGCGAGCTCCCGCCGGAGCGACGGCTCGGGCCCGGGAGCGCCGCGGCTCAAGACGTGAGCGGATCGGCACGTTGTCTGGGCTCTCCGTGGTCAGTGTTGCCCGGAGGCCGAGCTGTGCGGCCCGGGCTAACGCCGCTAATTCCGTACTGTTCGGTGCCCACCTACGGGCCTATCCGCTCGGCCTCTAAGCCGGCGGTGTCGGTGCGACCGGCTCGGTGGACCGGACCACTGGGGTGTCGGGATAGGCCTGGACGGCGGCGTGCTCGGCCACGTCGGGCGATACGAAGCTCTTGTGGCTGCGGAGGTCGAGACCGTTGTCGGTGACGCGGTACGCCCAGCGCCACCGGCCGTCGGGATCCGGATAGATGACGATCATTGCCCCGTCCTCGCTCGGCGCGAACGCAGCGGGTTCCGCCACGGGGCGCGCCGCCCCGTCACCGCTGGGTCTGACCACGGCGCGCAGGGGCAGCTCGGCGAATCGCTCGACGCTGCTGGCCTTCAGCGCGGTCATGAGCCGGTAGGTCGCATAGCCGAGGATCAGCGGGAGCACCGGGACCAGGATGCGGAACGCCCAGCTGACCGTCGCCACCGACGCCGAGAACCGGTGGGCGATCAGGTCGTTGCTGGCAGCCAGCTGCAGCAGCACGAAGAAGGTGAGGGCGGTGATCCCGAAGGCCGTCCGCACGGGATGGTCTCGGGCCCGTTCGAGCAGGTGATGGGGCCACCGGTCCCCCGTGAACCGCGCCTCCAGGAACGGCCACAGGTAGAGCGCACCGAAGGTCACGGTCGGCATGAGCACCGCGGGATAGAACGGGTTGGGGATCTCGTAGGACAAGGCGCGGGTCTCCCACGGCGGGAAGATGCGCAGCGCGCCCTCCAGCCACCCGAGCCACCAGTCGGGCTGCGCCGGCGAGGGCACCTCGGAGACCCGGAAGGGGCCGTAGACCCACACGGGGTTGACCTGGACGAGCCCGCCCATGGCCATGATCACCGCGGAGACCGCGAAGAACAGGCCCGTCGAGAAGGCGGCGTACGTGGGCCACAGCTTGGGGCCAACGACGTTGCTCTCGCGGCGGCCCCGGACCGGGAAGTCGGTGTGCTTCTGCCGCCAGATCAGGGCCAGGTGCACGCTGAGCAGGACGACGATGGCGGCGGGCACGAGCAGGATGTGGGTCACGAAGAGGCGGGGAATGATCGCCTCGGCCGGGAACTCGCCCCCGAAGATCAGGAACGCGATCCAGGTTCCGACCAGCGGCACGGACAGGGCGATCGAGTACGCGATGCGCAGCCCCGTGCCGGACAGCAGGTCGTCCGGCAGGGAGTAGCCCGTGAACCCATTGAAGAAGGCGAGGATCAGCAGCGTCACCCCGACGATCCAGTTGATCTCGCGGGGGCGCCGGAACGCGCCGGTGAAGAACACGCGCAGCAGGTGGACCACGATGGCGGCGATGAAGACGATGGCGGCCCAGTGGTGCGCCTGGCGCATGACCAACCCGGCCCGCACGTCGTAGCTGAGCTCGACGACCGACCGGTAGGCCTCCGACATCGTGGTGCCCTGCAGGGGCGCGTACGACCCGTTGTACGTGGTCTCGGCGACGCTGGGATCGAAGAAGAACGTCAGGAAGATGCCGGTGATGATGAGGACGAGGAACGAGTAGAGCGCGATCTCGCCCAACATGAACGACCAGTGGTCGGGGAAGATCTTGGACAGCGCCGACTCGGCGAAGGCGGAGCCGCCGATCCTGTCGTCGATCCAGCGGGCCAGTCGCCTGATCATTCGGGCCGGTTCCAGAATCCGGGGCCCACGGGCTCGGTGTAGTCGGACAGCGAGACGATGAAGCCGGCCTCGTCGACACCGATCGGGAGCTGGGGCAGGGGACGGGTGGCGGGTCCGAACGTCGGCTCGGCGCCCTCGGGGACCGAGAACGTGGATTGGTGGCAGGGGCAGAACAGCTCCTGCGTCTCCGCCTGGTACAGGCCGACGGGGCAGCCGGCGTGCGTGCAGATCTTGGAGAACGCCACGACACCGCTCACCGACCAGTCGCTCGGACCCGGCGGTGTGACGTTGTCGGGCAGGCGGATCAGGAGCGTCTGGGAATCCGCGGCGTCCTCGTGGCCCTCGGGGAACACGGTCACCACGCTGTCGAGATCGAGGTCGCTGACCTGGAGGGGGCGACCGGAGTCGGTGACGGCGCGCCGGCCCCGGCGCCATTGCGTGCGGAACAGCGTCCGGCCGGGCCGGGTGCCGAGCGACCGGATCGGGAAAAGTGTGGCGATGCCGAGCAGGCCGAGCGACGCGACGAACGCGATGGCGATGGCCCGCCGCCGCTCGATCGGCTCGGCGCCGGCCTCGAACGCCGCCTCCACGCCCGGCCGCTCGGCCGTCGCGTGCGGCACCACATCGCGCGCCTCCACGAACTGGTCGCCGGGCAGCATGTGGTGGCCGAAGAGCACGAGGCCGATCGCGATGCCACCGAGGGAGACCCCGAGCAGCGCGCCCTCGATCTGCGGGTCGCCGCCGAGCGCGTAGACGACGGTGAGGCCGATCGACGCCAGCATGCTGGCTCCGATGGCGGCCAGGATGCGACCGCGGGCGCCGTTCATCGCCGCTGTCCTCGCTTGGTTCCGACCCACCGGATGAAGAGGACCAGGCTTCCGAGCCCCAGGGCCCAGCCGACCGCGCCCTCGGCCACCGGGCCGATCCTGCCGATCGGTGCGCCGCCGCGGTCGTCGGGGCTCTTCAGGTACTCGACGTAGCGGGCGGTCGCGTCGAGCCCGTCGGCGTTGATGACTCCTGGGCCGAACACCGGCATGGCGCCCGGGCCGGTCCGCACGGCCTCCCCCACCTCTCTCGGGTTGGTGGAGTGCAGGCTCGGGATGACAATGCCGGCGGTCTCGCCGCCGCGTTGGGCGAGCATTGCGCCTCCGATCCCGGTGGTGGCGTGACAGGCGGCGCAGTGCTCCTGGTACAGGTCCCGGCCCTCGGGCAGGCTGCCGGCTGCGGCGTCGACCACCGGGATCCCCGGGCCCTGCTGGTCGAACGCCTCGTCGATGTAGCCGACCAACGCGACGATCTCATCGTCGTCATAGGGCGTGTCGCGGGGCCTCACCCGCTCGTCTCGTTCCCCGATCGGCATCCGCCCCGTGCGCAGCATGAAGTCGGTCAGCGCCGGACCGTTCTCGCCCGTCACCAGGTCGGGGCCGTTGGACGTGCCCCCACCCTCGTCGCCGTGGCAGAACGAGCAGTCGCGTTGGTAGAGGCGCTGCCCGAGGGCGAGCGCCTCGGCGTCCGGGGGCGTGTAGGAAGCGGGCGGCCGGTAGGGCTCAGGTTGCTCGAAGTAGGAGCACGCCCCCGCGACCAGGGCGGGCAGGAGCGTCACCAGGAGGGCTGCCCGCGTCGCCTTCATGACGAACCCCGCGCCGTCGCCACCGGCTCGCCGTCGGGCGCCTCGAACGATCCGAGCCACCGCGCGAGGAGGCCCGCGATCACGACCACGTACACGATGCCGGGCGGCACCCACATCAGCCCCCCGGCGAGCTGCTGGTCCTCGAGCGGGGTCAGGCCCCAGCTCGGGGCGACCGACGCGTGGATGGGGTACAGCGGTCGCTGCGCCAGCGCCAGGACGGCGCCCAGGGCACCGCTCTGCAATGCGGTCGCGAACAGCAGGGCGGATGCCGCGGGAACCGCGAGCGAGCGGCGGGCCCGCCCCAACGCCACCGCCCACACGAGGGCCGAGGTGGCGATCAGGCTCGCGTGCTCGACGGCGTGGAGCACGTCGTGGCGCAGGGCGGCCTCGTACACGGCCGGGAGGTGCCAGGCCCACAGGACGACGGCGCCGATCGCCCAGGCGGACACGGGGTGGAGCAGCGCGTCCCTGGCGGCCCTGACGGATGGGCGCGTTCGGACGCGCACGAACAGCCGGCGACCCCGGAGCGGCAGGGCTTGGCCGAGCACCACCACCGGGCGGCCACAGACCAGGAGCGGGGCGACCACGAGCATGAGCAGCAGGTGCTGGACCATGTGGGCGGCGAACACGGAGGACGCCGCCAGCTCCAGCGGCGACGCCAGTGCGATGGCGAGCACCAGCAGACCGCCGGCCAACGCGACGACGTTCACGGGACGGACCAGCTGGCGTCGTCGCGCGCCGAGGTGCGCGAGCCCTGAGCGATAGAGGAGGGCCGTCAGCGCCAGGATCCCCAGGATCAGGGGATCGGGTCGCCAGGAGCTCCACAGGTCCGCCCGGGCGACGGGAGCGTGGGCAAGCGTCAGCAGGGCGATCGCGGTCATGGCGACGTCGAACATGTGTCGAGCAACAACGGGGGGAGGTAGCCGAGGAAGATCGCGCCAACGAAGATGACGCCCTCGACCATCCCGGCGAACGCCATCCAGCGTTCACGGTCGAGCACGTCGCCGTCGGAGGCCCGCCGCAGCCGCCGCCAGCTCGCCAACGCGGTCACGCCGGCGGCGGCCGCCGTCAGCGCCATCAGGGAGTTGAGCGTCCACGACACCTGGTCGACGGTGAACCCCAGGATCTCGCCCCGGTCGGTGGTGGCCGGGGAGCACGCGAACCACTCCTCGAGTGAGTAGTTGAGGATCAGGTGCCCGAGCCACGCCACGGGGCTGCCGAGGACGCAGAACCACAGGGCAGCGGACCCGCGGCTCTCTCGCCGGGTGATGTCGCGGACGTCCTGGTCGATGCTCATCAGAGGCGTGGCGTCAGGTAGATGGTCGCGAGGACGAACGCCCACACGATGTCGACGAAGTGCCAGTACATGGTGAAGTTCTGAACGGTCAGGTGGCGCGACTCGTCGAATGCCCCCTGCCAGGCCCGGACCTGCGTCCACAGGCTCAACATCAGCCCGGCCAGCACGTGGGCGCCGTGGAAGCCGGTCAGGGTGAAGAAGAGCGACCCGTAGGCGTTGGTGGTGGGCCCGAACTCGTCGAGCTTCTCGGGCCACTCGACGCCGAGGGTCATCACCAGGAACGTGGCCCCGAGCACGAACCCCGCCGCCAGCCCAGCCTTCAGGCGCGTGACGTTGCCGGCCCGGATGCCCGTGTGCGCCATGTGGACCGGGATGCTCGACGACCACAGGATCGCCGTCATGACCAACGGCAGGGCGAGGTCCGGGGTGGCGATGCCATCAGGAGGCCATATCGGGCCGTTGCGGAACCGCAGGTAGAAGTAGCTGGCGATCAGCAGGGCGAACAGGGTCGCCTCGGTGCCGATGAGCCACACCATGCCCCACCAGCCGAAGGCCCGCGGCCCGTCGTACCGCTGCCGCAGCAGCTCGCCCGGTATGCCGGTCTCGCCGAGCAGCGCGTCGTGGGTCGTCGTCGTCACCTACGTCTCCTGGGTCTGCCCGCGCGGCCAGTACCACCCCATGAGCCCACCCACGCCGGCGACGACGGCCGCGACGGCGAGCGCCCAGACGTCCAGCAGCACCGCGAAGGCCAGCACGAGCAGCGCGAGGGTGAGAAGGAACGGCCACACGGACGCGTGCGGCATGTGGACGATCGCCTGGGGTCGAGCATCGAGCATGCTCGTCGACAGCGTCACGTGGCCGTCGGTCAGAGGCCGGCCCCCGTCCTCGGGCGATTGGACGCCGTCGGCCAGCTCCGGCTGGTCCCACATGGGCTCGCGGCCGCGCACGGTCGGGATGGTGACGAAGTTGTAGTGCGCCGGAGGCGACGAGGCGTACCACTCGAGCGTCTCTCCCCGCCACGGATCGTTGCCCGCCGGGGCGCCCCGCGTCCGGCTGCGGAACCAGTTGACGATCGTGACCAGGATCCCGACCGCGAGGATGAACGCGCCGACGGTCGACGCCATGTTGTAGCCGCCCCAGCCGAGGTCTCGGTCGTACGTGTAGATCCGGCGGGGCATGCCGAAGAGGCCGAGCAGGTGCTGGGGGAAGAAAGCCAGGTTGAACCCGACGAACATCAGCCAGAAGCTGATCTTGCCCCAGCGGTCGTCGAGCAGCCGGCCGGTGATCTTCGGTCCCCAGTGGTAGATGGCGGCGAAGATCGGGAACACCGCGCTGCCGACCAACACGTAGTGCAGGTGGGCGACCACGAAGTACGAGTCGTGGACCGCCTGGTCGAACGGAATGGCCGCGAACATCACGCCAGTCACGCCGCCGATGACGAAGATGAAGATGAAGCCGAGCACGAACAGGAGGGGTGCCCGCAGCACCGGCCTCCCGGCGACGAGCGTGGCCAACCAGGCGAACACCTGGATGGCGCTCGGGATCGCCACCATGAAGCTCGCCAGCGAGATGAAGCCGAGGGTGATGTTCGGCAGGCCCACCGCGAACATGTGGTGGACCCAGACCCCGAAGCCGATCAGCGCCACGCTCAGCTCGCCGATGACGATGTAGGTGTAGCCCACGATGGGCCGGCGAACCCAGGTCGGGATGATCGCCGAGGCGATGCCGAACCCCGGCAGGGCCACGATGTACACCTCGGGGTGGCCGAACACCCAGAACAGGTGCTGCCACAGCAACGGATCGCCGCCCCCGCCGGCGTCGTAGAAGTGGAAGTCGAACTTCCGGTCGAGGAGCAGCAGCACCGAGGCGAGCGTGAGGGCCGGCAGCGCGAACACGATCTGCAGCGCCATGGCCAGCTCGCCCCACACGAAGATGGGAATGCGGTTGACGATCATCCCCGGCGCCCGGAGCTTCAGGATCGTGACGATGAAGTTGATGGCGCCGCCGGTGCTGGAGATGCCGAGGAAGATCAGGCCCACCGCGTAGTAGTCGATGTTGATCGCCGGCGTGAACGCCTCGCCGGAGAGGGGTACGTAGCTGAACCAGCCGGTGTTCGGGGCACGCCCCACGAGGAACGACGAGTACAGGAAGAAGCCGGCGGCCAGCAGGGCCCAGTACCCGAACGCGTTGAGGCGCGGGAACGCCATGTCCCGCGCCCCGATCATCAACGGGACGAAGTAGTTGCCGAAGCCGGACAGCACCGGCATGGCGAACAGGAACATCATCGTGGCGCCGTGCATCGAGAAGAGCTGGTTGAACGCCTCGGGCCCGATCACGTCGAGGTCCGGCCCCGCCAGCTGCGTCCGGATCAGCAGCGACTCGATGCCGCCGGCGACGAAGAACGCCATCCCCGTGTAGAAGTAGCGGAGCCCGATCCGCTTGTGATCGACGGTTCCGAGCCACGATCCGAGGCCCGGCGGCTCGGCCCACACCGCCTCCAGGCGCTCGACGGTCGAGATCGTCGTCGCCGACGCTTCGGGTGCCGCGGTCGCCGTCACGCGGGCCTCACTCCAGCTCCGTCAGGTAGGCGACGACGGCGTCGACCTGGTCCGGCGCGAGCTCGGTCGGGGGCATGCTCACCCCGGGCTTGTCGTCCTGCGGGTCCGTGATGAAGTCGTCGAGGGCCTCGGGCGTGAACGGGACGAGGCCAGCCCCGAGCGTCTCGCGGTTGGCGAGGTGGGTGAGATCGGGCCCGAGGGTGCCGTCCGCCGAGGTTCCCCTGATCGTGTGGCACCCGGCGCACGAGGCACGTTCGAAGATCCGCCGACCGTCCTCGGCGTCGGCCCCGTCCGGCTCGGCCGCGGGTTCGGCCTCGCGCCGGAGCCAGTCGTCGAACTCATCGGCCGGCAGGGCGTCGACCACGATCTCCATGTGGGCGTGCTGGAGGCCACAGAACTCCGCGCACTGGCCGCGGAAGCGACCGGCGCGGTCGGCGACCACCGACAGCCGGTTGTCGGCGCCCGGGATCTGGTCCTCCTTCACCTGCAGCTCCGGCACCCAGAAGCTGTGGATGACGTCGGCGGTGGGCAGCGCCAGCTCCACCGTCTCGCCCACCGGGATGCGGATCTCGTTGGCGGTGACCGCCCCGTTCGGGTAGCGGACCTCCCACCACCAGGTATGGCCCTCGACCTCGACCTCGAGGGTTCGGTCTTCGGCGGACCCCATGTCGTTCAGCACCGCCAACGAGAAGGCGAACGTCCCAGCCAGGATCAGTCCCGGAACGGCGACGCCGCCGATGACCACGAACCGGTCGCCCCACGACACCGGCCGCCTGTCGATCTGGTCGTCGACGTGCAGCTCTGCCCGGCGGCGGCGCGCCGCCGCCAGCAGGAAGCCGGTCACCACCGCCACCACGGCGCACGAGATCCAGAACAGGACCCACCACAGGCCCTCCACCCGCCGGGCGTCGTCAGACCGCGGGTCGAGCATGGAGGGAGTGTCACCTCCGCACGCGGTGAGGACCGCCGCCAGGAGCACCGCGAGGCCGGGACCTCCACGGCGTCGGAGGCGCCGCCGCTCGGGTCCCGACCCGTGGGGTGCCCAGGCGCCGGCAGCCCCTGCCCGCCGTCTTGGTCTCGCGCTTCGCACGGCTGGTCGCGCTCCCCCTCCGGGCCGCCGGCGCGCGCCAGCAGGACCGGCGGGCGGCAACTGACGCCCGCCCGCCAGGTCATGGCAGAGCGCGCTCGAACCTCACAGGTGCCCCCTGGATGCACCTCCCGGCTAGTCAGCGGGGACACCGAGGACGTTGATGCCGAGAACCTCTCGGAAGCCCTCGGCGATGGGCTTGGCTTCTCAACCTACGTCAGCGCTGCGCTGCGAGCCAGGGGTGGTCGAGGGTAGGAGTGGCGCGGGCACGCGCCCCGCTCGGGGCGAGAACACGGGCGCTGTCGGGCTTGCGCCAGCCGCTGTAGACCTGAGCGGAACCGCCACCCCCTGATCAGCCGAAGGAGGATCCGGCATGACCGCCGCCACGAATCCCGCGCCCGGTGCCTGGCCGGACCTGACGGCGTCGCGCTGGGACGACACCCGCGACACGTTGCACATGTGGACCCAGATCGTCGGGAAGGTCCGGCTCGGTCTGACGCCGATGATCAACCATTGGTGGCAGGTCCCCCTCTACGTCTCGGCACGGGGGCTCACGACCTCGCTCATGCACGCGGGGAGCCGCGGCCTGGAGATCGAGTTCGACTTCGTCGATCACGTCCTCGACCTGCGGACGACCGACGGCGACCGGCGTCAGGTCGCGCTCGAGCCTCGGTCGGTGGCGAGCTTCCATGCGGCCACGATGGCTGCGCTCGACGAGCTCGGGGTGCGCGTCCACGTGTGGGCCCGACCGTCCGAGGTCGTCGAGGCGATCCCGTTCGACCAGGACGAGGTCCACCGGTCATACGACGCCGACGCCGTGCACCGCTTCTGGCTCGCGCTCGTTCAGGTGCACCGGGTGCTGCTCGAGTTCCGGGCGCGCTTTATCGGCAAGGCCAGTCCCGTTCACTTCTTCTGGGGTGGGGCCGACCTCTGCACGACCCGATTCTCCGGACGGCCCGCTCCCAAGCATCCGGGCGGAGTGCCCAACTGCCCGGACTGGGTCCAGGAGCTCGCCTATAGCCATGAGGTTTCGAGCTGCGGCTACTGGCCCGTAGGCGAGGAGGGCTCCTTCTACGCGTACGCCTATCCGGAGCCTGACGGGTTCGGCGAGTGGCGGGTCGAACCGGCCGCGGCGTCCTACGACGGCGATCTCGGCGAGTTCCTCCTGCCGTACGCGGCGGTGCGGACGGCGCCGGACCCGGACGCGGCGTTGCTGTCCTTCCTCCAGACCACCTACGAGGCCGCGGCCGAGCTCGCCGGCTGGGACCGCGTTGCGCTCGAGATGTCTCCCGCACGCGCGGGGAAGCGATGACCAGGCTGGGCGTGCACATCGGTCAGCAGGGAATGGCCATGGCCGACCTGCGGGCCCTGTGGCGCCGCCTCGACGACGCCGGCGTCGAGTGGATCTCGGTGTGGGACCACCTGTACGAGGCGCCGCCGGCTGGTGGCACCATCGACCACTTCGAGGCGGTCGCCACGCTGGGTGCACTGGCGGCCGAGACCCGGCATGCCCGCCTCGGATGTCTCGTGTTCTGCGTGCTCTATCGCAATCCGGGTCTGCTGGCGAAGGTGGCCTCGACCGTTGACCACATCTCGGGGGGCCGGTTCGAGCTCGGGCTCGGCGCCGGCTGGCATGAGTGGGAGGCCCAGGCGTACGGGTACGCGTTTCCTCCGGCCGGCGAACGGCTCGACATGCTCGAGGACGCGCTGCCGGCGATACGCGCCCTCCTGACGGAGGCGCGGACGACGCACCGCGGGCCCTACGTCCGGCTCGACGATGCGTCGTGCCTGCCCCCGCCCGTACAGCCTCGCCTACCGATCTGGGTGGGCGGCACCGGCAAGAGGCGGACGCTTCGCCTGGCGGCGTACCACGCCGACGGCTGGAACGCGGCGTACGTCTCCCCCGAGACGTATGCCCGCCTGAACCGGGTTGCGGATGAGTGGTGCGTGGAGGCCGGCCGGGATCCCGGGACCCTGCGCCGCAGCGTCAACCTCATCTTCGCGGTCAGCTCGGGCTCGGCGACGGTCGACGGCATCCTCGACGCCCAGGGCTGGGGGCCGCTGGCACCGTTCGTGCGGGAGGGTGCGCTGGGCGGACCACCCCAGGCGGCCGGCGACACGATCGGACGGTACGTCGAGGCCGGGGCGGACGACGTGAACATCGCGCTGCGAGCGCCATGGAGCGACCGCGACCTCGACGCGTACCTGGAGCTCCTCCCGGAGCTACGCGCACGCACGGCGTGAAGGGCCGCCTGCGTCAGCCGTCGACGGTCTCCCGGACCCAGCGTTGGAAGGCCGCCACGCCGCCTTCGTGCTTGGGGCTCAGCCACCCGGTGTCGTAGGTCCCGCTCTCGAGGTTGCGCTGCACCGATTCGCAGATGGCGATGTCCTCGGCCGTGACTTGCGACGACGAGCGGATCACGGCGTCGCAGGCCTCGCGGTCCCCCGGCCGGCGGAAGGAGTACGAGTAGCGAAGCCGTGTCCGCCCGGGCGCCACCGGGTCGTACCGCTCGACGTTCATCGCATCGGGGTAGAGGTTCAACGCGAGGTTGGGCCAGCGCCACAGCCAGAGGCCGGTGCTGACGGCGCCGTCGCGGGCCGGGGCGGAGTGCCGCACCCAGCGGTGGCGCTCGTCGACGTCGACGACGTAGCGCTTGGCGTCGATCTCCTTGTTGAGTCCCGGGTGCACGAGCGGGATGTGGTAGCCCTCGAGATAGTTGTCGGCGTACGTCTTCCAGTCGCAGGCGAGCTCGTGCTCCGCCTCGTGCGCCAGCACCAGGTCCTCGATCGGGAACGACGCGCACTCGTCCACGAACGTCCCCAGCGCCTCGAGCAGCGGCGGCGCGTCGCCGTCCAGGTCGAGGTTGACGAACACGAGGCCCCGCCACTCGTCGACCGACGCACCCGCCAGCGAGACCTCGGCCGGGTCGAAGGCCTCGGTCGAGCCGAAGTCGCGCGCCGAGCGGAGCCGGCCGTCGAGCCCGTACGCCCAGCCGTGATACCGGCAGACCAGGCTGGGCACCCGACCACATCCGTCATGGACGAGCGGCCCGGCGCGGTGCCGGCAGACGTTGTGGTGGGCCCGGAGCCGGCCGTCGTCGTCGACCACAACCAGCAGGGGCCACCCGGCGATGTCGCACGCGAGGTAGTCGCCCGGCTCCGACAGCGCCTGCCGATGGCCAGCGAACAACCACTCGCGCCCGAACACGGCCCGCCGCTCCCGCTCCCAGACCGACGGATCGACGTACCACGACGCCGGCAGCGTGAGCTCGGCCACGGCACAACGCTACCGGCCGAGCACGCTCCTAGAGCCGGCCGGCCTCGATGATGCGCTTGAGGAACGTCCGCGTGCGCTCGTTCTGCGGCTCGCCGAAGATCTCCTCGGGCGGGCCCTCTTCGCACATGACGCCGGCATCGAGGAAGCACACCTTCGAGGAGACCTCCCGGGCGAAGCCCATCTCGTGGGTGGCGAGCAGCATGGTCATCCCCTCGGCCGCGAGCTCACGCACGATGTTCAGCACCTCCGACACCAGCTCGGGGTCGAGGGCCGACGTGATCTCGTCGAGCAGCAGCAGCCGCGGCTGCATGGCGAGGGCCCGCACGATCGCGACGCGCTGCTGCTGGCCGCCCGAGAGCCGGTCGGGGTAGTCGTTGGCCTTCTCGTCGAGCCCGATGCGCGACAGCAGCGTGTGGGCGCGGTCCGCGGCGTCGTTGCGCGAGAGCCTGAGCACCTTGCGGGGGGCGAGCGTGACGTTCTCGAGCACGGTCATGTGTGGGAACAGGTTGAAGCTCTGGAAGACGATGCCGACGTCCTGCCGCAGCCCGTCGAGGTCGACCCCCCGTCCCGACGCCTGCTCACCGTCGATGCGGATGGTGCCCTCCTCGATCTGCTCGAGGGCATTGATGCAGCGCAGGAGCGTCGACTTGCCGCACCCCGATGGCCCGATGAGGCAGACGACGTCATGCTCGCCGACCTCCAGGTCGACGCCGCGCAGCACGTGGTTCGCCCCGAACCACTTGTGGACGCCGTGGAGCTCGAGGAACGCCATCGCTCAGCCCCCCGCTCGCGCCCGGGCCTGACGCGCCACCAGCCAGTCGGTGAGGCGGGCCAACGGGATGGTGATCACCACGAATGCGACGCCCGCGGCCAGGTTGGGCGACAGGTTGAACAGCTGGTTCGACGTCAGCCGGGCACGGTTGAGGATCTCGAGCAGCCCGATCACGCTCAGCAGCGCAGTGTCCTTCTGCAGGCTGATGAAGTCGTTGAGCAGTGGCGGGATGATCCGGCGCACGGCCTGGGGGGTGATCACGTGGCGCATGGTCTGGCCGTAGGAGAGGCCGAGCGAGCGGGCCGCCGCGGTCTGGCTCCAGTGGATGCTCTCGAGGCCGGCACGGTAGACCTCGGCGACGTAGGCGCCATACACGAGCACGAGCGCGGTCGTGCTCAGCCAGAACAGCTTGGTGTTGCCCTGCAGCCGGTCGAACGGCGGGACGTCGGCGGCCTGGAACCCCAGCACGATGAGGTAGATCGTGATGATGGCGGGAAAGCCGCGGAACAGGTCGATGTAGGAGACGGCCAGGAAGCGCACCGGGCGCCCGGCCTTGCCGGGGAAGATGCGCGCAAACGCCAGCGCCAACCCCCAGATGAGCACCAGGATCTCGGCGATCAGGAAGACCTTGATGTTCAGCCAGAGGCCCTTCCAGAGCGAGGGCAGGAACTCGTCGATGGCGTCCCAGTCGAGGTACTGGTGGCGCACCGCCCCGTTGTTCGCAGACAGGAAGAACGCCAGGAACGCCAGCACCAACGCGGTGACGCCGAGGCCGGCCACGTACCACGTCCAGTCCGTGGCGTCCGCTCCCGATGCGCGGGCGGCGACACGATCCGTGTGGGCGAGTCTGGCCGCCCTGAGCGACCGGGCGATCGCCATCGAGCCGCAGGCGGCCAGCACCACGGCGACGGCCACCGCGAGCACGGTCAAGACGATCGCCCAGACGGTGAGGGCGGTGCCGACCACCCCGAGCGAATCGTAGAAGCGCTTCAGCGCGACGGCGGTGGTGGCGGCGATCGCCAGCGCCGCCGCCAGTGCGGCGATCGACCGCCCGAGGTGCGTCCTGACCGGGTGGAAGCGCTGGATTGCGGGGACGGCCGGCTCTTCGACGATCCCGCCAGCGACAGCCATGGCGTGTTACGGCGTGAGAACCGGAACGGCGCTCGGGTCGCCACCCAGCCATTGCTTGGCGAAGTCGGACAGCGAGCCATCGTCCTTCAGCTCGGTCAGGATCGTGTTGATGGCGTCGGCGTTGGTGGACCCCTTGGGCAGGATGCCGCCGTACTCCTCGCCCGTCTTGAACTGGGCTGCGACCTCCTCGGTGCCGCCCGACTCGCTCGCCTGCGCCAGCACGATGGCCGTGTCCATCATGAACGCATCGAGCTGGCCGGCCTCGAGGGCTGCGAATCCGGCCGCCAGGTCCTGGAACACCTGGGGTTCCTTCTCGGGCTTGAGAGTGTCGGCGAGGTAGTCGGCCCCGGTCGTGCCGCTCTGCACGCCCCACTGCAGCGACCTCGCCTCGTCCACGGTGTCGACCTTGGTGCCCTTCATGACGATCACGCCCTGGTCGGACTCGAAGTAGGGCTCGGTGAAGTCGACGACCTGCTTGCGCTCGTCGGTGATCGTCACCTGCGACAGGGCGACGTCGAAGTCACCCACCTGCCCGGCCACCAGCTGGTCGAAGCTGACGTTGTTGACCTTGAGGTTGCCCATGCCCAGGCCCTCCTGCAGGGCCTTGGCGATCTCGTACTCGTAGCCACCGGTGATGTTTTCCGGATCGTCACCGTTCCAGAAACCCGGTGCCGGCAGGCTGGTGACCACCGTGAGGGTGTCGTCGGTGACGGGCGTGAAGTTGGCGGCAGCGCCTGACGCCGCTTCGGTGGTCTCGGAGGTTTCGGCCGAGTCGTCGTCGCCACAGGCGGCGAGAGCGGCGAAGAGCGCGCCGGCGGCCAGAACTGCGCCGAGTTTGCGGAAAGCCACGTTGAGCCCCCGATCGATAGGAAATGCTCGGGACGGGGTGAGCATAGATCCGCGTCGCTCCCAGTCCAGTCCACGCACGAACCCGTGGTCAGGCGGGGGCTGCGCGGGCCCGGCGAGGAACAGGAGCACCGGCCAATGCCAGCGTTCATCCACAACGTCACCTTCGACGCCAGGGACCCGCGGCTGCTCGGCCGCTTCTGGTCTCGCGTGACCGGCTACGCCGTGGTCGACGAACGCGACGACTTCGTGAGGCTGCAGGCGCCCGACGAGCTCGGCGTCCGCCTGATCCTGTTCCTCCGGGTCGAGGATCCGACGCCCGGCAAGAACCGGGTCCACGTCGACCTCGCCGCTCGGCACCCGCAGGAGGAGATCGACCGCCTGCTTCGACTCGGAGCGTCCCTGGTCGACGAATCGGTGGACGGCAAGCCCTCGTGGCGTGAGGCCAACGGCATCGAGTGGGTCGTCCTCCGCGACCCCGAGGGCAACGAGTTCTGCCTCGGGAGCGTCCCCGATGCCGCTGGAGGGCCGGTGGCCCCGGATTCCTGAGTCCGTGCCGCCGGCCGAGCACTCCGGCCCCCACCCGGGCCTCCCAAGGTCGCCGGCAGCACCGCCGACGGGATGGCGGGAACCAGGCGGCGCCCTCCGGCGACTTTGACCCCATGCGCACACGTCGCTGGGACCAACGGGAGTACGGGATGAAACGACTGATCGCCTCGGGGATGGCCGCTGCCGCCGCGCTGGTGGTGACGGCCGCGCCGGCGGCGGCCCACAACGAGTGGGAGCCCGCCACGGCGGCACCGGGCAGCGTGGTCGACCTCACGCTGTTCGTCGAGGGCGAGCAGCCGGACGCGGGCACGACCATGGTCGAGCTGTTCTTCCCGGCTCCGATCGCCGTGGCGGCGCTGCCCGCCGTGCCGGGCTGGACGGCGACCCCGATGGACGGGCAGGTCGGCGGACCAGCCAGCGGCGTCACCTGGTCCGGGGGCCCGGCACCCGGCGACCTCGACCTGCCCATACGGCTGGGGCCGCTGCCGGACGAACCGGGCCGGCTCCAGTTCAAGACGGTGCAGACGTACGACAACGGCCAGGTCGACCGCTGGATCGACGAGTGGCCCGAGGGCGCAGCCGAACCACCGGCCCCGGGTCCCGTGCTCGACCTCGTCCCGGGCGGACCCGGCAGCGTCCCGGCCACCACCGCGTCGCCGACCACGACCACGGCCTCGACGACGACCACGACGGCGGCCACGACGACAAGCGAGGCCGACCAGGCCGCGGCCGAGGACGGCGACGACTCCGACAGCAACGTGTTGCCCTGGGTGGTCGCCGCGGTGGTTGTCCTCGCCGTTGCCGCGGGCGCCTTCGCATTCCTGCGATCGAGATCAAGGCCCGGCGGCGACGACTCACCACCGACATCGACGTGACATCTGGGGCGCGGCGGTACGCCGGCTCCATGGTGGCGGGCACCGGCAACATGCGCATCAGCGTGGCGTCCAGCATCACGGCGACGGCGAGACCGAGGCGGAACATCGCCACACCCCTCGGGCACACGCCCCTCCCCTCGGAAGGCCAGCCCACGCGCTCGGTCATCTTCGCGCGCGATCGCCTGTGCTCCTCAGGCGCTGGACGACCCCTCGGGCTCGCTCTCGTGGGTGTTCCCGCCGTCGCCCTCGCCCCCGGGAGAGGACTCGAGGGCGCGGTCGTCGAGGGGCTTTGACGGCGGACGCCGGTCATCGCCGCCGTCGGCCAGGCTGCGCATCAGGAGAGCGCCCAGCCCACCGATGACGCCGCCGGCATCGGCACCGACCTGAATGTCGGGCACGATCTTGACGTCGCCGGACGCGACCTCCCGCAGGGCGGCGACGAGCGCCGTCTGGGCCGCGCCGATCGCCTGGCGCTGCGCCTCGAAGCCCTTGGCTCGGGCAAGGCCCAGGGCCTGCTCCGCAGCCGCTTCGGCCTCGCCGACCGCCCGGGTGCGGGTCGCCTCTGCGCTGCCGGTCGTCGTGATCACGTCGGCCTGGCCCTGGGCACGGGCCCTCGCCGCCTGCGCGCTGGCCGTCTCGATGTCGATCGACACGTTCGCCTGGGCGAGCTGCGCCTGCATGTCGGCGACGCCGCGCTGCTGCTCGAGGTTGACCCGGGCCTCCTGGGCCGCCTGTTGCTGTGCGAACGTGCTCTTCTCCTGGGCGGCGATCTCGCGGCTGGTGAGCACCTGGACGAGGTCGGCCGGGAAGACCACGTCCTGGATGTACACGCCCCGTGTCTCGACCTCGTAGCGGGACAGGTACTGCCGGATGTAGGCCTCGGCGGCGTGCTGGACCTCGTCGCGCTTCTCGATGAACTCGGTCGCACCCAACGTCTGCAGCTTGTTGCGGAAGTAGTTCCCCACGGCGGAGTGCAGCACCTCGTTCACGAGGTTCTGCATGGTGCCGACCATGCTGATGACCTTGGGCGCCCGGGTGTCGGGCACGTGGATCTGCACCTGGAGGTCGATGCTGAAGGTGAACGCCTCCTTGCTCTTGGCGTCGATGCGCGAGAGCCGGGCATCGAGGCTGTGCGCCTCGCTCGTGGCGTGCGACCAGTTCAGCGTCAGGATCGAGGTGGGGACGATCTCGGCCTCGTAGATGCGCGGGTTGAGCGTGTACTTGCCGGTGCGCAACGGCTCGGACCAGATGCCCTGGTGGCCGGGCTGAACGATCGAGCCGAACTTGAACTCCGCCCCCGACGTGTCCTCGGTCGGCAGGCCGACGTATGACTTGACGACGGCGACCTCGCCTTGGCGCACCACGAGCATCTCTCGCAGCTCGACGTTGACGAGGAACGGATTCAACAGGTACGAGCCGTACAGCAGCGGGTCGTGTTGGAGCCCGATGCAGCCGCCGTTGTCGAGGAACGACTGGTAGTCCTGGTAGTTGTCGTGGAGGTCGTTCTTCGATCGCAGGACGGCCTGGATGATCTGGATGGCCGAGCCCGATGCCGACGCCTCCATCGCCTCGACATCGCTGAAACCGCCGATGCGGCTGGCGATGCCACCCGACGGCGGTCCCTCCAGCGTGGTCACGACGCCGACGATGTCACGGTCGCCCTGGGGGGTGATGTGGACGACCTTGAGCATCGCCGGGTCGACCTGGTTGATGGCCCGGTCGGCCGCGTCCGACACGATCTCGCCGAAGACCTGATCGCTCGTGACCACCACGAACCCGATGGGGTGGACGGGCGCCGTCGTGCCCGGCGGAAGCACCGGCCGCTGGACGCCTCGCTGGCCGCCGCCGTCGAGGAACGCCCGGACGTCGGCGAAGTTGCCGAACTCCGCCCTGTAGACCGCCGACTTGGCACCCGTCGGCAGCCGGCTCCCGACCTGAGCGATCACGAGGCCGATGTGGTCCGGCGGGATCTGGACCCAATCGTGGCGCTGCACGGCGTACACCGGCCACAGCTTGAAACGGAGGCCCGGCATGAGCAGGTCCGCCTGGAAGCCGGCCTCGCCCTTCAGGGCCAGGATCTGGTCGGCGGAGAGCCTCCTCCCGACGCGCTTGGTGACCAGCCCGATCTGTGCCGGGCCGATCGAATGGAAGCTCGCCAGAACCACAGCGGCCAGCACGACGGCCACGGCAACGATGCCAATCGCAACGGCCACGCTGCCTCCCCCCGGTCAGCGGACGAAGATGTCGATGTCGCTCAACATAGCGAACCCCAGGTGAAGCCGACCCCGGACCTGCCGGCCGCCCGCCTCGAAGTCGACGCGACCGCCCGGGTAGACGACGGGGTCGAACGACGGGCCGCCCTCGTCCTCGACGATCGACCCGATCCGGACGACGGCGTGGCCGGGCAGGCGATCCTCGGCGCGCCATGTCTCCTCTGAGTATTCGGCCGTGACGAAGTAGCCGCCGCTGGGGTTGAACACGTCCTCGATGACCTGGAACACCGCGTCCCCCGTGCATGTGAGCACCAGCCGCCTGGCACACGTGGACGACACCTGGCCCCGGGAGACGGCCTCCCGAGCGTCGTGCTCCCGAAACAGCCCGAGCGTGAGGACCTCGTTCCTGGCCACGTCACGGGTGTCGAGGCGGCGTTCGACCCGAGCCCTTCGTGCCAGGTCCAGCCGCTCGCCGTCCCGGCGCGCCTCGGCCAGCCTGACCGATCGCTCGGACTCGAGGAAGGCGCTGATCTCCTCGTCGCCGTAGACCTCCTCGATGACGGCCCACTGCCGCTCGGGCGGGAGCCGTGCGAAGATCGCCTGGGCGAGCTTCATGCGCTCGACCCGCGGGATGCGGTCCATCAGCTCGACGAGCAGGTCACCGTGCGCCGAGGGATCCGCAGCGATGCGGGCGACCTCGGCCTGGATCTCCCGGGCCAGCTCGAGGAACGGACCGGCTTCGTCGACATCCGAACCCGGCTCGTTGATCTCAGCCTCCCGACGGGCTCCTCGAACTCGCTTCATGTCCCGACCGAACGTTAGACGCCGGCCAGGCCCGGCCGGCCGGTCTCGCTCATCCCTCCCAGCGGGTCGCCGCGTCACATCCGCCACGTCTGCGGCGTCTAGGTGTATGACGCCGCGCAATGGAGGAATGTGACCGATGAACGAGCGCCAATGGCTGGCGGAACGGTTCGAGGAGCACCGACCGCGCCTGCGAGCGGTGGCGTATCGGATGCTGGGCTCGTTGAGCGCGGCTGACGATGCCGTTCAGGAGGCGTGGATACGCCTCGGTCGCTCGGACGCGGGCGACATCGACAATCTCGGCGGATGGCTCACGACGGTGGTCGGACGGGTGTCACTCGACATGCTGCGCTCGCGCCGGAGGCGGCACGAGGAGCCACCGGGCGTGCACCTGCCGGAACCGATCCTCGATCCCGTGGACGGTACGGATCCCGAGCACGAGGCACTGCTGTCGGACTCGGTGGGGATGGCCATGCTCGTGGTCCTCGAGACGCTGAGCCCGCCCGAGCGGCTCGCGTTCGTGCTCCACGACATGTTCGCCGTGCCCTTCGAGGAGATCGCTCCGATCGTCGGCCGCTCCCCCGAGGCAGCCCGCCAGCTCGCCAGCCGTGGGCGTCGCCGCGTCCAGGGCGAGGGAACGGTTCCCGACGCGGACCTCGAGACCCAACGCACGGTCGCCGAGGCGTTCATCGCAGCCGCGCGGGACGGCGACTTCGAGGCACTGCTGGAAGTGCTGGACCCGGACGTCGTCCTTCGGGCCGACCTGGGCCCCCTCGGCGGTTCGAGGGAGGTGCATGGCGCGGTGGCCGTTGCCCGCCAAGCACGCAGCTACTCGCAGCTCGGCCTGGTCACCCGGCCGGCACTCGTCAACGGCACCGTCGGGGCCGTCTCCACCCTCGACGGCGAGCCGTTCTCGGTCGGTGCGCTCACGATCAGCGCCGGGAAGATCGTCGAGATCGACATCCTCGCCGACCCCGAGCGCCTCCGACAGCTCGATCTGGCGATCCTCGATGCCTGAGGGTGGGCGCCGAAGGCGTGCGAGGCTGCAGAGGTGGGACGCGTGTGGTCACGGGTGGTCCGGCCGCTGGTAGGAGGGCGTGCCTCGCCCCGCGTGGCCGGATATCCGGCGTCGCCCAACCGGGCCTCGTCGCTGCACCTGCACTGGGAGCTTCCCGCCGGGTCCGGCGACGTGGTGGCGGCCTCCGCGACGCTGACGGTCGAGGCCGCGCCGGCCGTTCCCGACCTCTACTTCTGGGCGCTCCAGGCGTCCTTCGTCGACGGCGCCGGCCGGCGCCGCGGTGGCGCCCACCTCGGGCTGCAGTGGTATCCCCAGCACCCGGGATCCCGCGCGGTGAACTGGGGCGGCTACGGACCGGACGGTCGGATCCTCGACGGCTCGGCCTCGCCGCTGCCCAGCGCCACGGGCAACCCCAACACCCGCGACCTGTGGTGGGAGCCCGGCCAGCCCTACACGCTCAGCATCGACCGCGCCGCGGAGGGGGGCTGGGCCGGCACCGTTGGCGGCGTGCGCGTCCGCGCGCTGGCGGCAGGTGGCGACAGGCTCGAGGCCCTGATGGTCTGGTCGGAGGTGTTCGCCCGGTGCGACGCCCCGCCCGTCGCCGTCCGCTGGTCGGGCTTCCGGGCGACGACCGCGCAGGGCCGGATAGTTGCACCGGTCGCCGTGCACGTGAACTACCAGCGCCGTGCGGATGGGGGGTGTGACAACTCGACAGCGCTCGCCGCTGGCGACGCGGTGCGGCAGATCACCGGCACCGAGCGACTGGTGCCCCAGGGCGCCCGCCTCGCGCTCGGCACGTCCCCAACGTGACAACGACGTGGCCGTCGTCGCGGGAACGCGCTTCCTGGCGCAGTCTTGGTTGCCCAGCAACCAGTTCTGCGCCAGGAACGTGCTACGGCTTGCGCACCGCTTCGACTTCGACCTCGAGGCGGATCTCCTTGGAGACCACCAGTCCGCCGTTGTCGAGGATCATGTTCCACGTGAGGCCCCAGTCCTCGCGGTCGAGAGTGCCGTGGGCGCTGAAGACCGCCCGATCGCCGCCCCAGGGATCGCGGACGTGGCCGAGGTACTCGACCTCGAGGGTCACGGGCTTGGTCACGCCCTTGATGGTGAGGTCCCCCGTGACCGTGCCGGCACTGCCGGTCCGGGTGACGCTCGTCGAGCGGAGGGTGGCGGTCGGGTGGTTCTCGACGTCGAAGAAGTCTGCGGAACGGAGGTGGTCGTCACGCGTCTGGTCGCCCGAGGTCACGGAACGCATGTCGATGTCGACCTCGAGCGTCGACTCGGTGAGGTCGTCGGCGAGCACGATCGCGCCGGAGACACCGGTGAACCGGCCGCGGACCTTGGTGAGCATGAAGTGGCGTCCGACGAACGCGACCTCGGCGTGGCTCGGATCGATCTCCCAGGCACCGGTGGCGGGCAGGTCGACGCCGTCGAGCGAACGGGTGGCTGTCATGTGGATTTCCTCTCGTAGGAGTCACTTTATGTGCGTGCGCACATAGTCTACTTTGCGTGCGTGCGCACACAACCCGTGCCACCATGCATCCATGGCGCATGACGACGAGGACGACATCGCCGCGTGGCGGGCACTTCTGCTGGCGCAGAACGCCGTGCTCCGTGCCATCGAGGCCGACCTCGAACGAGCCGGATGTGTCCCGCTGAGCTGGTACGACGTCCTCCTCGAGTTGAATGCCGCCGAGGATCGCCGACTGCGGATGCAGGCGCTGGCGAGGCGGACGGTCCTGTCGCGCACGCGGGTCAGCCGGCTCGTCGAGGACCTGGTTGCCGAGGGCTACGTCAGCCGTGCCCCCGACCCGGCCGACGGCCGGGCGTCATTCGCGATGCTCACTCCGGCGGGCCGCACCGCCCTCCGCAAGGCGGCACCCATCTACCTGGAAGGCATCCGCCGCCACTTCACCGACCACCTCACCGCCTCCGAGCGCTGCCGGCTGGTGACGACCCTCGGCAAGGTCATCGCTGCGCACCAGCCCACGAAGTGAAAGGCGTCACAGCGGGGGCACGGACTGCGTCCAATCCAGACAGGGCCACCAACACCGCAGGTGGCAGGGTGTGCCTACTTCAGGGCGCGCTGCGCCGCCTTCTGGAACGTTCGCTCGGCCCTGGTGGTCCCGTCGATCAGCCGGCCCGCCTCGGCCTTCTGATCACCGTCGTCGTATCGAGGAGGCGGCTCCCAGCCGTCGATCTCGTCGAGGACATCACGGAACGCGTTGCCCACCTCCTTGGCAGCATCCTCGACGCCGCTGGGACCCAGCAGGGTTATCTGACCGGTGATGACCTGGAGGCGGCGGGCGACGTCTCGGGTCTTGGCGCGCTCCGACCTGAACTCCTCGGCATCGTGCAGGTCCCCCAGGCGGCGGGACTGCTCACGCAGGTCGTTCAGGACGCTCAGGAAGCCGGCGTAGGCATCGAGGCGGCGGTCACGTCGCCACGACTGGGTGCCGCTGCGGCGCTCCCACGTCTTGCCCAGCCAGACGCCGAGCAGTGCGATCACGCCCGGAACCCCGTACGTGATGAGCTGCTCGACGGTCGACGCGTTCTCGTTCAACCCCAGCACCCCCATCACGCCATCCTGTCACGATGTCCGGCCCGCCACCGGCGGTCGGCGGCGCCGACCCGAGCGTCAGCTCGGGAGGCTGGCGGTGGTGCCGACCCGAGCGTCAGCTCGGGAGGCTGGCGGTGGTGCCGCCGTCGATCGGGATGACGGCGCCCGTGATGTAGGCAGCCCGGTCCGAGGCGAGGAACGACGCCAGCTCGGCCACCTCCTCGGGCTGCCCCGCCCGCTTCAACGCCGAGCCGGCCACCAGGGCGGGGAACCGCTCGGCTGCGCCCTTCCCACCGGACATCTCGGTCTCGATGAAGCCTGGGCAGATGGCATTGGCCCGGATGCCCTGCTCGCCGTACTCGATGGCGGCGGCCTTGGTGAAGGAGATGACTCCCGCCTTGGCGGCCGAGTAGACGCTGGTCGGGAGGCGCGATCCGTTCATGCCGCCGATCGACGACCAGTTCAGGATCACGCCGCCGCCGCCGGGAACCATCGCCCTGATGCCGTGCTTGGTCCCGAGCATGACGCCGCGCAGGTCGACGGCCATGATGCGCTCGTAGTCGTCGAGCGTCACGTCGGCCACCGGCTGCGCCCCGGCGACCCCGGCCACGTTCAGCACGGCATCGACCCGCCCGAACGCCTCCAGTGCGGCGGCGAACATGGCTTCGACCCGGGGCTCGTCGGTGACGTCGACACGGAAGGGCAGGGCCGCCTCGCCGAGCCCGGCGGCGGTCTCCTCCTCCCTCCCGCTGATGTCGGCGGCGAGGACGCTCGCACCCTCCCGCACGAAGACCGCGGCCGCTGCGCGTGCCATCCCCGACCCGGCGCCGGTGATGACGGCGACCTTGCCGTCGAGCTCTCCCATCGGTCTCCTCCCCGCTCCGCGTGCTGTGCGAGTGCTTAGCACGACTGGTACCGTGCCGCCGCACCCGCTATGAAGCCCGCGCCCTTCGACTACCACCGGCCCGAGTCGGCGACCGAGGCCGTCGGCCTGCTAGCCGAGCTCGGCGACGAGGCCAAGGTCCTCGCCGGGGGCCAGAGCCTCATCCCGATGCTGGCGCTTCGCCTCACCGCGTTCGGGCACCTGGTCGACATCGGGCGGATCGATGCGCTGCGCGGCATCGAGCGGCGCAACGGCGGCGTCCGGATCGGCGCCGGCACCACCGCGGCCGCGGTCGGGCGGAGCGCCGATGTCACCGCCGCCGTTCCGCTGCTCGCCAGGGCGACGCCGTTCGTCGGCCACTTCCAGATCCGCAACCGCGGCACGATCGGCGGGTCGCTGGCCCATGCCGATCCGGCGGCCGAGTACCCGGCCGTGGCGGTGGCGCTCGACGCCCAGCTCGAGGCCCTCTCCCCGCGCGGCACGCGCCGCATCCCGGCCGGGGCATTCTTCACCGGCCTGTGGGGGACGGCGCTCGAGCCCGACGAGCTTCTGACCGGCGTGACGTTCCCGGGGTGGTCGGGGCGCTGCGGCTTCGCCGTCGAGGAGGTCGCGCGGCGGCACGGTGACTTTGCCATCGCCGGCGCCGCCGTCGCCGTCGAGCTCGAGAACGACGACCGCGTCCGCCGCTGCGGGATCGGCCTCATCGGCCTCGGCCCCACGCCGGTCCGGGCGGCAGGGGCCGAGGCCGCGGCGACCGGTGCTGCGGTGGGAGGCGTCGATGCCGACGAGCTGGGCCGGCTGGCGGTCGCAGACCTCGACGCCGTCCCGTCGGACCTGCACGGCTCTGCCGCCTACCGGACCCGGGTCGGTGCGGTGACGGTGGCGCGCGCCTGGACCGCCGCCGTCGAGGAGGCGCGCGATGGCTGACGTCGACATCCGGATGACCGTCAACGGCCTGCGGCGTGAGGCGAGGGTGGAGCCGCGGCTCACCCTCGCGGACTTCCTCCGGGAACGCTGCCACCTCACCGGCACCCACCTGGGCTGCGAGCACGGCGTGTGCGGCGCCTGCACGGTGCTGCTGGACGGCGCCGCCGTCCGGGCCTGCCTGGTGTTCGCCGTGCAGGCCGACGGCGCCGACGTCACCACGGTCGAGGGGCTGGGCTCGGCGGACGGCGGGCTCTCGCCGGTGCAGGAGGCATTCCGCGACTGCCACGGCCTGCAGTGCGGGTTCTGCACGCCCGGCTTCGTGGTGTCGCTCACGGCCTTCCTGCGCGACAACCCCGACCCCACCGACGAGGAGATCCGCCACGGCCTCGCAGGGAACCTCTGCCGGTGTACGGGCTACCAGGGGATCCTCGCCGCGGCGCGCCAGGCGGCGGGCTCCGTCGCCGACCGAGGATCAGCCCGACGCGGCTCGCTGGCCGTCGACGAGGCGCACGACCGCCTCGGGGCTCAACGGGAGCCGGTCGACGGTCGCGCCGAACGGTGACAGGGCGTCGGCCACGGCGTTGATCACCGCGGGCGGCGCGCCGATGGCCCCGCCCTCACCGACGCCCTTGTAGCCGCCCGGCCCGGGCCCCGGCGTGACGACGTGGCCGTACTCGATCACGGGGACCTCGGCCGCCGTGGGCAGCAGGTAGTCCATGAACGTCGTCGTGATCGGATTGCCGTCGTCGTCGTAGGCGAGCACTTCGAGCAGGGCGCCGCCAATGCCCTGCACCGTGCCCCCGGCGATCTGGCCCTCGACGACGGCCGGGTTGAGCATCGGGCCGCAGTCCTCGCTGACGATGTAGCGCAGCAACCGGACGGCGCCGGTGGCGACGTCGACCTCGCAGGTGCAGACGTGTGTGGCGTTCGCCCAGTTCGGCATCGGCGACGTCGTGTAGCGCTCGCTCGCCTCGAGCCCGGCCGGGGTTCCCGGGGGCAGCAGGTGCGTCTGGTGGTAAGCGATCGCGGCCATCTCGGCCACGGTGACGCCGACGGCCGGCGTGCCGCGGACGAACGCCCGGCCGTCGGCCAGGTCGATGTCGTCGGGCGCCGCCTCGAGCCGGTGGGCGGCGATCGCGATGAGCCGGTCGCGCAGCACCGACGCCGTCGTGCCTACCGCCCCGGCGAGCATCGATCCGCTGCGACTGCCGCCGGTGCCGGCGCCGTACGGCGTCAACGCCGTGTCGCCCTGGATGGTGTGGATATGGTCGATCGGCACGCCGAGCGCGTCGGCCGTCAGCTGCACGGCCGCGGTCTCGAGGCTGTTGCCGGTCGACCCGCCGGCGACGTAGACGGTGACCGATCCGGAGGGCTCGATGCGGATCGTCGCGGCTTCGCTCGCGTAGTGGTTCTGGCCGGGGGTGGTGGGCTCGACGTAGCTGCAGGTGCCCACGCCCAGGTAGCGGCCCGCGGCCCTGGCCGCCGCCTGCTGCCGCCGGAACTCCTCGTAGTCCAGAAGGTCGAGGGCGTGCTCCAGGGTCTCCGCCGGCGACATGTCCGCATAGGGCAGGCCGTTGCCGTTCTGGTAGGGCAGCTCGTCGGCGCGCAGGACGTTCCGCCGCCGCAGCTCGACGGGGTCGATGCCGAGCCGGCGAGCGGCGATGTCCAGGACCACCTCCCGGGCGACGGACTCGAACATCCACGGCCCGCGGTACGCCGTGCGGCCCACGGTGTTGGAGAAGACCGACCGGTGGGAGAAGGCCGTGGCCGGGATGCGGTACGGCCCGGGGAAGATCATGCCCACGGCGGCGCCGGGGACGACCGGCCATGGCACCGGATAGGCACCGACGTCCTGGGTGTGGTCGATCGCGGCGCCGAGGATCGTGCCGTCGTCGTCCAGGGCCATCCGCACCGTGGCGTGCTCGTGCCGGGCCTGACCCGCAGCCAGCAGGTTCTCGCGCCGGTCCTCGATCCACTTGAGGGGGCCCGGCACCTTGGACGCCGCCAGCATGAGGCACAGCTCCTCACGCTGCGGCACTACCTTCTGACCGAAGCCACCACCGGTGTCGCGCATGATGACGCGGATGCGGTGCTCGGGCAGGCCCAGCACGCGTGAACAGACCGACCGCACCTCGTGGGGTGACTGGGTGGCCGCCCAGATCGTCAGTTCCTCGGTGGCCGGCTCCCACTCGACGACCATGCCCCGCGTCTCGATCGGTGCCGCGGCGTACGCCCGCTGGAAGATCGTGTGCTCCACCCTGTGGGGCGCCGACGCCAGCACCCCGTCGACCCGGTCGGCGGAGCCACCCCGCAGTTCGCCCGCGATGTTTCGAGCGAACCCGGCGTGCACCAGCTCGTCCCGCTCGGCGGCGCCGACGTAGTCCACGACCGGCGGCAGTGGCTCGTACTCGACGACGACCAGCTCGGCGGCGTCCTCGGCGATGTACCGGCTCTCGGCGACCACCAGCGCCACGGGATCGCCGACGAAGCGCACCTCCCCATCGGCCAGCGGCGGCAGCGGTGTCCTCGGAGACTGCTCCCCGTCCCCGGTGAACCAGACATCGTGAACGCCGCGGTTCAGATCGGCCGCCACAAAGGCGGCACTGACGCCCGCCAACGCCACGGCGTGGGAGGTGTCGACGCCGATGACGCGGGCGCGGGCGAGGGTGCTGCGCACGAAGCAGGCATGGAGCATCCCCGGCCGCACGACGTCGTCGACGAACGTACCCCGTCCTGCGAGCAGGCGCGGGTCCTCAACTCGTTGCACGCGGCTGCCCGCATACCTCGTGGCGCCAGGGCTCAGGTGCGTCATTGTGCTGTGCAAGTGCTTAGCACAGGTGGCGCGCCCGACCCGGCGCCGCACGGGCGCGGCATGGCCGCCGCAGGGGCGGCGGCTGAAGCTAACATTCGTTCCACGTTCAGTGGGTCGTCGCCCGTCAGGTCGACACGCGAGGGAGTGGACGTCGTGTCGGTAGACGGTGGGCGGAGAACCGAGATCCTCGAGACGGCCGCGAGGCTGTTCGCTTCCTCCGGGCTCAGGACCTCGCTCCAGCAGATCGCCGCCGCCTGCGGCATCCTGCCCGGCAGCCTGTACCACCACTTCGAGTCGAAGGAAGCGATCGTCGTCGAGCTCATCGAGCGCTACCGCGCCGATCTGGGCGACATCGCGAAGCGCTCGCTCGACGACCTGCAGGCGCCTGAACCGGTCTCGGACAAGATCATGGCGCTCAGCGCGGCCATCGCCGCCTGCGGCGTCCGGCATCGCGCCGCGGTGCTCCAGAGCTTCTACGAACCACCCTCGGGCGCCAGCGACCAGCTGGTGCGGGTCGCACGGCTCACGCCGACCGCCATCGAGGCGGCGATGCTCGAGACGCTCCGCGCCGGTAGGGCCAGCGGTTACATCCGGTCGGGCATCGACCTGGACACCCTCGCGGAACGGCTCTGCGAGACCATGCTCTACATCAGCCTCGGCGTGTTCCGTGATGTCGGTGGCGCCGACCAGCTGCCGGCAATCAGGTGCCGCATCATGCTCGAGGGCGTCGCCGTGGATCCGCCGGCCGACGCCGAGCTCGACCGGTCGAACGCGTTCTGGGCCGCCCAGCAGGTCATCGACTCGTGGGACGAGATCGACGATGACGAGGACGATCGGCTCGCGCGGCTACGGGCCGTCGCCCGGGCAGAGTTCGGCCGGCGGGGCTACGAGGCGACCACCATCAGGGACATTGCGGCGGCCGCCGGTCTCAGCACCGGGGGCGTCTATCGGACGATCGGCTCGAAGGAAGAGCTGCTGGCATCGATCATGGGAACGTTCCCCGCGGCGGTCCGATCCGGCTGGAAGGGCGTCCTCGGATCCGACTCGACCAGTGTCGAGAAGCTCGATGCGTTGATGTGGATCGACATCAACGTCGTGGTCCGCTTCAGCGACGAGTACAACATCCAGCTCGCCTGGCTGCGCGAATCGCCGCCGACCACGTCCGACCTCGGACAGAACTTCGCTGCGCTCCTGCGGGACCTGAAGGCGCTGCTCGCTCAGGGGGCGCGAGCGGGCGAGGTCCACATCGACGGCCCCTCCGCCGACATACGGGCGTGGTCGTTGTTCGATCCGATGTGGATGCACGAGAACATCGTTCGCAAGGTCGGCGCCCGCGCCGCGCTCAGGCTCGGGCGCGAGAGCGTCCTCCGTGGCGCGGCGCGGCGCCCGTGACGCGGGCGTTCGTCAGCGCAGCGCCTCGCGGTCCTCGGTCCGAGGGGTGACCGTCGCAAGCCGCACCGGGTCGCTGCGGAACGCCCCCGGCGGCGGCAGGCGAATCGCCAGGCGCACCAGCCGCTGGAAGAGCCGGGCGGACAGCAGGCGGTTGCCGACCACCATGGCCCTGGCATCGAGCCCGACCGCGTGGCGGGCGAAGGGGGCCCGTTCCGTCAGGGCCCGCTCCAGCGCCGGTGCGAAGCGTTCCGGCGGCCGGGCCGCGCGGAGGATCCAGCGGCTGGTGCGGATCAGCCCGGCGTGGTGCGCTGCGTAGGGCCCGTCGGGGTCCGCGTAGGTCTGCGTGAGCTCGAGGATGTCCGTCTTGAAGGTTCCGGCGACGAGGACGGTGACGCCGATGCCGAACGGCGCCACCTCGTGGGACAGCGCCTCGGCCCACCGTTCGAGGGCCCCCTTCGCTGCGGAGTAGGCGCTGATCGCCGGCATGCCCCGGACGCCGCCCTGGCTCGAGACCACGACGATCCGTCCGCGACCCGCCGCCCGCATCGCCGGCAACAGCTCGTGGGTGAGCCGCACCGGGCCGAACACGTTGGTCGAGAAGACCTGGGACCAGACGCTCGCCGGCATCTCCTCCGCGCACCCGACGGCGGCGACACCCGCATTGTGGACCAGCGCGTCCGGGGCGCCCACGGCCTCGCCGACCGCCTCGGCCGCGGCCGCGATCGACGCCGGATCGTCGAGGTCGAGCCGGACGGCGACGAGGCGCGGGTCGCCGGCCGCAGCGCCGGACGCCGCCCGGAGGCGCTGCAACCCCAGGTCGGGCGAGCGCATGGCGGCGACGACCGTCCAGCCGTCGCGGTAGAGGCGGGCGGCGGAGGCGAGGCCGAGGCCACGCGACGCACCGGTGATGACGACGCTCCTCAACTCAGCCACCGCCGGCCCCGCAGCGCCCGCCGCCTTCGGGTGGGTCCACGTCCGGCCGGCCCGACTGGGCGCTCGGCCAACCCGCCCAGATGCCCGGGAAATACGGTCCCGGCTGCCCTGCCTCCTCGTAGAAGCCGTTGGGGTCGTAGACCTTTGCCTCCGGGTACGGCCACGGGCAGGCGACCGACGTCGCGGCCTTGCTGGCCCGGATGACGGCGAACCCGGCGCCGTAGGCGAAGTAGGTGACGTTGACGACGGCGAACATCACCACGAAGGTGCCGAGGGCCGGGCGCGATCGGAAGGCGCGCACCCGGTGAGCCAGCCTCTCGGCCTGGGTGCGTCCGGTGTCGTCTCGGTAGAGGAGGACGCCCGCGGCGATCATCACCAACGTGACGAGGGCCGACTCCCAGATCAGGGGGAACTGGTACCACTCGCCGGCGGCGATGGACCCGAACGGGATCACCTGCGAATAGATGTACAGCTGGGTGCGCACCAGGAAGATCTCGAGGCACGCATCGAGCACGAAGCCGATCGCGAGGATCAGCGCCCCCAGGGCGACGAGGGAGTGCCGCGACACGAAGGACCCGGGCGGTCGACGGGCCTGGAGGCGGCGCAGGATCGCGATGGCCGGGAAGAACGGGGCCATGTAGAAGGTGGCGTAGCCGATCACGATGAAGGGCTCGACGGTGGGCGAGAGCGACACCAGCGGCCACGTCTCCGGCCAGTGCCAGAGCTGCGGGTTGTACACCGCGTAGGGCGCCCAGTTCATGATCGGGTCCTGCCAGACCAGCAATGTCGTGGCCAGGACCATCAACACGATCGGGTGGCCGGGACGGCGGCGCCACACGACCACGACGGCCGTGACGAGGGCGACCATCATCACGCCCGTCCCGGCTTGGTGGAGCGTCAACCAGTCCGAGCGGCCCCAGAGGGGTTCCACTGGGCGGGGCGCGCCCTCGACCGCCGCGTTGGCGATCCGCTCGGCCACGGCGCCGCGGCGCGCGTTTGACGCGACCGCGATCAGGGCGGCGAGCCCGGCGACCGCGAGGACCGCGGGCGTGATCGCCCGCCAGGGCTTGTGGCCCGAGGGTGGCGCGACCGCGGGCGCAGGCCGCGTCAGGTCGGTGCTCACTGCCCGAAGCGGTCGACGAGGTGGCCGGTCTCGCCGTCCGGGTCGAGCCGCCTGGCGACGAGGTAGCCCGCACCCACCCAGCCGCGGCGTGTCCACTTCCCGAAGGAGAGGCGGGTCCCCGGAGCGCCGGAGGCGGCGGGAAGCAACTTCACCCGCTCCAGCGCCTCCTTTACTCCCCGCGGCGACAGGGGCCGGGCACCGGCGAACGCGTGGAGCAGCACGGTGGCGATGTCCCGGTTCACGACCGGGACGCAGTACTCCGGCCGCCGCCCGTAGCGCGCCTCGAACCGGTCGAGGAAACCCTGGCCGACGACGTTGCCCTCGTCGTACTGGTCGATCCCGGTCCAGCCCAGGATGGCGTCCCACATGATGGGGTTGATCCAGGCGTTCTGGAACGCCGTGCCCAGGAAGCGGGGCGGGTCCCAGCCGAGCTCCTGGAGCGCCGGGTTGACGAAGACGATGCCGAAGCCGAAGCCGCAATGGACGAGCGCCGGCGCGTTCGCCTCGTGCAGCTTGCGCACCGCCTGGCCGATGTCCTGCGCCGTCTGGGGGATCGACTCCTCGGCGACGATGCGGATGCCCTTCTGCCGGCAGGCGTCCCTGAAATTCGTCAGGTAGCTCTGGCCGACCAGCGACTGTTCCGCGAGCACTCCGACCTCGCTGTGGCCGTCCTTGGCCAGGAGGTGCGCCCAGAAGATCGGCTCGTCGGTCATCGAGCCCATGGACAGCGCGAATGTCCACTCCCCCAGCCAGTCCTCGGTGCCGGTGACGCTGATCGCCGGCACGTGAAACCGCTCCTCGATCGCCTCCTTCGTCGGGACGACGTTGTCGGTGATCGCGGGACCGAACACGGCCAGGCAGCCCTCGTCGACGAGCTCGCCGTAGGCGTCGATGACCGCCTTGACGGTCCCCTTCGGCAGGCCCTCGACCTCGCGGAAGACGATCTCGACCGGCCTGTCGATGATCCCCTGCTGCAGGCCCTCGTCGAACACGAGCTCGAAGGAACGGGTCAGGTCGTGCCGCATCTCCTTGGGGAAGCCCTCCGGCAAGACGAAGTCGAACAGGTAGCCGAGCTTGATCGGTTCTGCGCTGCTCTCGTACGACACGCTCTCCCCCTCCTTCGCTCAACCGTCGTGGACCGGCAGGTACGCGTCGATGATCTCGAAGAGGCCGGCGGTGACCAGCGGGTCGTCGGTGAGCGGCCCGGCGACGGCGGCCCGGGCGGCCGCCCGCGGGGCAAGGCCCTCGGCGACGAGCCGCCCGGCGGCGATCAACAGGCGGGTCGACGCCGCCTCCCGGAGGCCCGGGGTCTCGAGGCGACGGATCGCCTGGCCGAGCTGGACCAGCTGCGCCGCCTTCTCGTGGTCGACGCCGGCCTCGTGCGAGACGATCTTCTCCTCGACTTCCGGCGGCGGAAAGCTCAGCTCGATGGCGACCATGCGCTGGCGCGTCGAGTCCTTCAGGTCCTTGAGCACGCTCTGGTACCCGGGGTTGTAGGAGACCACCAGGCAGAAGCCGGGGGCGGCGTCGAGGACGACACCGAGGCGGTCGATCGGGAGTTGGCGGCGATGGTCGGCGAGCGGATGGATCACCACGGTGGTGTCCTGCCGCGCCTCGACGACCTCGTCGAGGTAGCAGATCGCGCCCTCCCGCACGGCGCGAGTCAGCGGGCCGTCGACCCATTGGGTCTCGCCCCCGTGGAGGAGGAACCGCCCCACGAGGTCGGCCGTGGTCAGGTCGTCGTGGCACGCCACCGTGATGAGCGGACGGTCGAGGTCGTGCGCCATCGCCTCGACGAACCGGGTCTTCCCGCAGCCGGTCGGGCCCTTGAGCACCAGTGCCATGCCCTGCTGGAACGCCGCATTGAAGACCTGTTCCTCGGGACCGACCGGCACGTAGTAGGGCCGTGCGGTTGGGGTCATGACGTCCTCCTCGCGAGCTCGGCGTGCTCCCTCGTGCGCTCCTTGCGCTGGAAGATGCGGCGCCGGGCCTCGGCGGACCGGAGCGCATCACTGCACAGCGGCCCGATCAGGCGCGGCAGCTGCTCGGGTGCTGACACGGCGGCGTGGGCGGCGGCGCCGAACACCCGCTCGAGGGCGACCGGCGCCGTGCCGGCACCGACGCTCACGCACAGGCAGCCGAGGCCGCGACGGCGGGCCTCGGCCAGGGCGCGCCGCGCGTCGGCTTCGCCGTATGCACCCCCATAGCCGTGGTCGTACGCCAACCCGTCCGAGAGGACGAGCAAGAGCCGCCGGGATGTTCCGCCGTGCGCCTCCAACACGGCCGCACCGTGCCGGATCGCCGCACCCAGCCGCGTGTAGGCGCCCGGGACGAGGCCGCAGAGACGGCGGACCACCCGGCTGTCGTACGGGTCGTCGAAGTCCTTGACCCGGATGATGTGCACGGCTCGTCGCCCGTAGGAGTTGAAGGCGTAGAGCGCCACGCGATCGCCGAGGTCGTGGAGAGCGGTG
>JBKOUY010000210.1:0-13948 GCA_046723645.1 Actinomycetota bacterium
AGCAGCCGCAGCCAGACCTCCGCGATCGTCGGGTACGACGGCACGGCGTGCCACAGTCGCTCGAGCGGCGTCTCGCCCACCACCGCCACCGTGGCGGCATGGATCAGCTCGCCCACGCCCGGACCGACCAGGGTCATGCCCACCACGGTGCGGCGTTCGGTGTCGACGACGACCTCCGCCCGCCCTGCGTAGTCGTCGGCGTAGACGCTCGCACCGGCGACGTCCGCCAGGTCGTAGCCGGCGGTCATCGCGGCCAGGCCCTGGGCCCGCGCCTGTTCCTCGGTGAGCCCCACCGACGCCACCTCGGGGATCGTGAAGATGACCTGCGGGACGGCCCGCGTGTCGGCGGTCGCGCTCCAGCGGGCCCACGGCTCGTCGGTGACGGGTTGGCCCGAGGCGCGGGCTGCGATCACGTCCCCGCACACCCGCGCCTGGTACTTGCCCATGTGGGTGAGCAGCGCCCGGTGGGTCACGTCCCCGGCTGCGTAGAGCCAGCCGCCGTCCGCGCCCTTGACCTGGAGGTGGTCGTCAGTCTCCAGCCAGCTTCCGGGTTGCAGGCCCACCGTCTCGAGGCCGAGGTCGCCGGTGAGGGCCTCGCGGCCGGTGGCAACGAGGATCTCGTCGCAGACGCGGGCCTCGCCCCCGGCCGCCAGCTCCACCGTGCCGTCGGGTCGCCGGACGGCGCGCTCGACCTCGGTGCCCAGCTCCACCCCGACTCCGATGCTCCGCAGCGATGCCGCCACCGCCTCACCCGCGAACGACGGGAACCTGCCGAGCAGCCCCGGTCCGCGCTCGAGGATCGTCACGTCCGACCCCATGGACGCGAACAGCGTCGCCATCTCGCAGGCCACGACGCCGCCGCCGAGGATCGCGAGGCGCCGGGGAACGGTCTTGGCACTGGTCGCCTCGCGGCTGGTCCAGGGCCGGGCGTCGGCCAACCCGGGAATCGGCGGCACGGCCGCCCGGCTGCCGGTGCACACGGCCACGGCCGCGGTTGCCCGGAGCTCGACCGACGTGCCCTCCCCGGTGTCCACGACCACGCGGCGGTCGCCGGCGAGGCGTCCGTGGCCGCGCACCAGGTCGAGCCCGTGGTCGTCGAGCCAGGCGAGCTGCGACGCGTCGTCCCAGTCGTGGACGAACTGGTCGCGCCGGGCGAAGACCGCGTCGACGTTGAGCGAGCCGGTCAGCGCGTCCGACGCCCCGGCCACGGCGCGGGCGTCGGCGACCGCATGCGCAGGCCGCAGCAGCGACTTGCTGGGGATGCAGGCCCAGTAGGAGCACTCGCCGCCCACCAGTTCCGCCTCGACCACGACCACGCGGCACCCGCCGCGGGCGGCGCGCTGGGCGACGTTCTCCCCGGTCGATCCACCACCGATCACGACCACGTCGTAGGTGCGCTCTGCCATCGGGCCTCCGGTGCGAAAGGGGCCCGGCTGGCGGGCCATGGGTCCCTCGGGTCAGCCGGTGCCGACGCCCAGCGTGTCGAGGAGCTGACGGGAGTAGAGCAGGTTGGCGCCGCCGCGGCGAGCACCCTCGCGAACCCGGTTGTCGCTCGACACAACGATCACGGGCCGGCCCGCGGGGAGCTGGGCCACGAGGTCGAGCACAACGTCGTCGGCCTCGATGCCTGGCGGGGAGAACCGCACGCGCACCCAGCGGCGCGCCGGCGCCGGGACCGTGACGGCGCCGCGGTCGACCTCCGCACCGTCGAACACCAGCTCCACCCGAGTGCACGTGCGGGCGGCGAGGTCGGACAGGAGCGCCACCAACCGGCGGCGCTGCTCCGCGGCCCCCAGCCCCGGCCAGCCGGTCATGGTCACGTTGTAACCGTCGACCACCAGGACGGCATCGGGGGTTCGCAACAGGTGCTCGGCGGCCGCGACCGAATCGTCGAGCAGCCCGCCGGGGAGCGCCACCGGGGTGCGGGGGGCGGGAAGGACGGCCGCCTCGGCACCGGCGGGCCCGAGACCGGTTGGCTCCGGCACGAGCGGTGAGGGCGGCGCCTCGGCCTGCCGGTCCTCGAGCGCTGCGGCCAAGCCGGCCAGGCCGTCGGCCAGTCCCGCCGCCCCCTCCGCCGCCCGCGCCAACTCACGCGCCACCGCGGCGAGATCTGGGCCCGGCACCGTCGCCCCCGCGTCCCCGGCTTGGGCGGGCGCCACCTCCTGGCGGCGCGTCTCGGGCCCGGGCCCCGGCGCATCGGCCTCGAGCTCGCGCAGCCGGGCCCTGGCCGCCTTGAGCTCGGTGGCTCGGCCGACCAGCCGGCCCTCGACCTCCTTGAGGTTGCGGACGGCTGTGGCCCGCGCCGCCTCCAGGTCGGCGACGGTGGCCTCGAGCTCGGCGGCGCGTGCATCGGCGGCCGTGCGGGCGCGGCGCACGTCGTCCAGCTCCCGCTGCAGCCGATCGAGCTCGAGGCGCCGCTCCTCGCCGACCGTCTCGGCCCGCGTGAGCGCCGCCTGGGTGGCGGCCAGCCGCCGCGCCGCCGAGCGTTCGTCGCGGGCCTCGCGTTGCTCGGCCGCGCGGCTCGCCCGCCGCTCGCGATCCTCGGCCTCGATCGCCGCCAGGTCGTCCTGCCAGCCGTCCGGGCGGGTCAGCCACAGCCACGCGCCCCGACCCACGGCGTCCTCGTCGACGGACGCCGCCACGCGGGCGCGGAAGTCGTCGTCCTGATCCACGACGCGGGCGATCGCCGAGAGCGCGGCGGGCGACAGCCTGGCGAATCCCAGGAACGGCCGGAGCGCCGTCGGTGGCACCACGACCGGGTCGGCGCGCAGGCCGGCGCGAGCGGCCTCGAGGGCGGCCTCGACCGCCGGGCGGATCGTCGCCGTCGGGTCGGTCAGATCTCCCCCGCGGCGTCGGCTGCCGTCGGCCCGCCCGCCTCGCCGGCGACGACGAGCGCACCGTCGACCTCGTGCTCGATGGTTGCGACCGCGGCGCCGGTGCCGCACCAGCGGCACGTGACGTCGTCGACCGACTCGTGGAGCACGGCCTCGTCCTCGACCTGTAGCTCACCGCCGATCGTGTAGTGATGGAAGGCACGCGTCCGCCGGGTCGTCACCACGTCGAACCGCGTCTGGTTGCCGCAGGCGGAGCAGCGGTAGCGCGTCGTCACGGGTCACAAGCCTACTGATCCGCCCCATCTCCCCCCTGGCCTACGCTGCCAAGCCGTGCTGACCGCCTTCGTGCTGATCAACGCCGAGCCGGAACGGATCGCCGACCTCGCGTCCGACATCGCCGACGTCGACGGCGTCGCCGAGGTCTATTCGGTGACCGGCGACCTCGACCTCGTCGCCATCGTGCGCGTGCGACGGCACGAGGAGCTGGCCGAGGTGGTGACCCGGCGCATCGCCGCGCTCCCCGGCACCGTGCACACCACGACGATGATCGCCTTCCAGGCGTACTCGCGGCACGACCTCGACTCCATGTGGGGCCTGGGCCTCGAGTGATTCAGTCCGCAGGCTCGGATGCGCCGCCCCCTCGCTTGCCCACACCGCCCGTGATCGCATCGACGGCGACCGCGTCGACCAGCCGGGAGAGGAGCGTCTCCCAGGGAACCGGATCCGGCCGGTCGAGGTCGATGGCACCGAACAGGAGGAAGCCCAGGGCGACCGAGTGGCAGAACCGCACGATCGACCGCGTGTCGAGTTCGGGATCGATGGCGCCCGTGCCCTTGGCCTCGTCGACCAGCGCGGTGAGCGAGACGGTGCGCTCCTCGATGATCCTGCGCAGCATGCCTGCGACCTCGGGATCGCGCCGGGCGGCGACGAACGCCTCCAGCAGCAGCGCCTGCCCGCTGTCGAACTCGTCGGTCGCGAGGTGGGAGCCGACCGTCGTGAGGATGTCGGTGGCCCGGCCCTCGAAATGGTGCTCGGCGAAGAGCTCCTCGAACTCGTCGTGCGAGTTCGCCTCCATCGCCGCCAACAGCAGCTGCGCCTTGCCGCGGAAGCGGCCGTAGATGGCGCCGGTGGTGAAGCCCGCCCGCCGGGCGATCTCCTGCACCCCGGCACCGTCGTAGCCCTTCTCGGCGAAAACCTCGGCGGCCGCGGTCAACAGGCGGTCGCGCGTCGGGTCACCGTTGGGCAGGGCTGCTCCGGACACGACCCAAATCTACGGCCGCATCGATCCCGGCGCCCGCCCGATCCGCCTCAGCCGTGCGAGACCGCCACGAGGCGGTCGAGTGCGTCGGCGGCGCCACCGCCGTCGATGGCCGCCTGCGCGGCCTGCAGCCCCTGCGTCAGGTCGTCGGCCATGCCCGCCACCACCAGCCCGGCGGCGGCGTTGAGGCACACCACGTCGCGGTGGGGACCCGCATCGCCGGCCAGAACCCTCCGGCCCAGATCGGCATTGGTGGCGGGATCGCCGCCCACGAGCGCCTCGGTAGGCGCCGACGTGATCCCCAGCTCCTTGGGGTCGACGGTGTACTGCCGCACCTCGCCGTCGCGCAGCTCGACCGCCTGGGAGGTGGTGGAGATCGTCAGCTCGTCGAGCCCGTCGTCGCCGTGAACCACCAGCACGCGCTCACTCCCGCGCGCCGCGAGCACGCCGACCATGCGCTGGGCCATGGAGGGGTCCGCCACGCCGATCATCAGCCTGCGAACGCCGGCCGGGTTGGCCAGCGGGCCCAGGAAGTTGAACGCGGTGGCGATGCCGAGCTCGCGCCGCGGCGGACCGGCGTGGCGCATCGCGGGGTGGAACCGCGGCGCGAAGCAGAAGCCGATGCCGGCCTCGGCCACGCACCGAGCCACCTCCGCAGGGCCGCAATCGATCCTCACACCGAGCGCCTCGAGCAGGTCGGCCGAACCCGTCGCCGAGGACGCCGCTCGGTTGCCGTGCTTGCACACCCGCGCGCCCGCGCCCGCCACCACCAGCGCGGACAGGGTCGACACGTTGATCGTGTGGGCGCGGTCACCGCCGGTGCCGACGATGTCGACCGCAGGCTCGTCGGAGGCGAGCGTCACGCGCTCCGCCGCGGCCAACATGGCGTCGACCAGTCCCCCGAGCTCGTCGACGGTCTCGCCCTTCATGCGCAGCGCGACGATGAACCCGGCGATCTGCGCCGGTGTGGCGGCGCCGTCGAGGATCTCTGCCATGGCGGCGCGGGCCTGGTCCGTGCTCAGGTCGTGCCGCGCCGCCAGCGTCCCCAGGATCACCGGCCATCCGCCGACCTCGTCGAACTCCATAGGGGCGTCAGACTAGAGCCACGCGTTTTCGCCGCGGGAATGGTCGCCATGACGGTCGCTCCCGTGGGAACGACCTCGGTGCGTCAGGAGGCGCGCCTCCGCTGGCGGAGGATGCGGCGGCGTTCGCGCTCGGTACATCCGCCCCACACGCCGTCCTTCTCGCGAACGCTGAGGGCGTGCTCGAGGCACGCTTCCCGCACGGGACACTGAGCACAGACCGCCTTGGCGCTCTCGGCCTCCTCGTCGGTGGCCGGATAGAACGTCAAAGGATCGAGGCCGCGGCACGCGGCATGCTGGCGCCAGGTCTGCATCATGGTGGCGGGTGGGTCCCCCTATGGCTGAGTTCGTCGTACGCGATCGGCGTCGCAGCAGCGAGCTCGGATCGGAGTCTCTGTTCCCCGGGGGCCGGAATGCAAACCGTGGGGGACGCACCGGCCCGGCGCCGGGAGACGTTCGATCTTGGCACTATCGACCGGCCCCTGGCAAGGCCGTTGCGCGGCGCCTTCGTGCCACCTGACCAGCGAGTTCGCGCGAGGCTCGGACGCCGGACCGGGCATGGCGCTGCGGCACCCGACCGTGGAGCTACAACCGGAACGCCATGGCGGCCCGTAGGCTCTGAACCGCCATGCCCCTCGGCACGTTCGACCGCAACGAGAACATCGCCAGCCTCGCGGAAGGCACCTTCGACGTGCTGGTCATCGGCGGCGGGATCACGGGCGCCGGCGTGGCGCTCGACGCGGCCTCGCGGGGGCTTCGGACCGCCTTGGTCGAGCGTGACGACTTCGCGTCCGGCACGTCGTCGAAGTCGTCGAAGCTCGTCCACGGCGGCCTGCGCTACCTGCAGAACGGTGACGTCCGCCTCGTGTACGAGGCGCTGCGCGAACGGCAACGCCTGCTGCGCAACGCTCCCCACCTGGTGAAGGTGCTGCCGTTCCTCATCCCGGTGTTTCAGGGCAAGGGCGGGCTCATCCCCAAGCGGCTGGCTCGGGCGCTCGGCTCGGCGATGTGGATGTACGACCTCACCGGCGGGCTGCGCATCGGCAAGCGCCACCGGCGCCTGACCCGGGACGCTGCCCTCGCCCACATGCCCGCGCTCGGCGACCGCCTGGCATGGGCGTACCTGTACTACGACGCGCAGGCCGACGACGCCCGCCTGACGCTGACCGTTGCCCGCACGGCGGCGCTCGACTACGGCGCCACCGTCGTCAACCATGCCGCCGTCACCGCCATCACCAAGGACGACGGCGGCCGTGTGGATGGCGTCGCCGTAGATGTCGGCGCTGACGCCGGAGCCGGCGCGGGCGGCGAGATCCGCGTTCGGGCCCGGGTCGTGATCAACGCCACCGGCGTCTGGGCCGACCACGTGCGGGCGCTCGACGAGGGGACCGACCCGAACTCGATCCGCCCCGCCAAGGGCATCCACGTCGCCGTGCCCTGGCACAAGCTGCGCAACGACATCGCCGCCGTCGTGCCCGTCCACCAGGACCGCCGATCCGTGTTCGTCGTGCCCTGGCCCGCAGACGGGGAGGCCGGCGCGGGCACCGCCGCCGACGCCGGCGGCCGCGTCACCTACATCGGCACCACCGACACCGACTACGACGGCGACGTCGACGAGCCCCAGTGCACGCCCGAGGACGTCGCGTATCTGCTCGACGCGATCAACCACGCGGTCTCCGAGCCGCTCGACGAGAGCGATGTGCTGGGCACGTGGGCTGGGCTGCGGCCGCTCGTGCGCGACGCCAGCAACAGCCGCACGGCCGACCTGTCCCGCCGCCACCGGGTGCTCACCAGCGCCGGCGGCATGATCACCGTGACCGGCGGCAAGCTCACCACCTACCGGGAGATGGCGCAGGATGCGGTCGACGCTGCCGTGCATGCACTGTCGTCCGCCGGCGAACCGCTCCCCCGCCGGGCCCGACGCAGCCGCACGCGCTCGCTCGCCCTGCGGGGCGCCGCCGGTTGGCGCGAGGCCCGAAAGCGGGATGCCCACCTAGGCGGCCGCTACGGCGGCGAGGCCTCGGTCGTCGAGGCGATAATCGCTGCCGATCCCGCGATGGCCGAGCCGCTCGTGCCCGGGCTCCCGTATCGGCGGGCCGAGGCCCTCTACGCGGCGCGCTACGAGATGGCCACGACACTCGACGACGTCCTGTCACGGCGCACGCGGAGCCGGCTGCTGGGCCGGGACGCCACCGCCGCCACCGCCGCAGATGTGGCCGAGCTGCTGGCCACCGAACTGGGCTGGTCCGACGCCCAGCGGGCGACACAGGTCGACCGCTTCCGGGATGCCCTGGCTCGCGAGCGCGAGGCGCCCGGCCTGCCCGAGCACGTGGCGGTCGCCCGGAGCGGATGATGGCGGCGCCCGACGCGGACGCCCGGCCTGACGCCGGGGGCGGGAGCGATGCCGACGGCGTGACCGAGGCGATCGGCGCGACCGGCGTGCCGCCGGCCACCGCCCAGGCGCTCGACGGCTGCCACGAGGCGAACGCCCGGCTCATGGCCACCCTGGACGCGCTCGACGACGCCACCGCCCGGCGGCCCAGCCGCCTGCCGGGATGGACCGTCGGCCACGTGGTGACGCACCTCGCGCGCAACGCCGACTCCCACGTCCGCATGCTCGAGGGGGCCATGGCGGGACGGGTGGTGGACCAGTACGAGGGTGGCCTCCCGGCCCGGGCGTCCGACATCGCCGCCGGCGCCGGGCGCCCGGCTGCCGAGTTGATCGCCGACCTGGGGCGGGCGATCGCCGATCTCGACAACACGTGGCGCCGGGTGCCCGAGGACGTGTGGGCCACGGGCCACGGGCGCATGAGCGCCGGCGACCTGTGCCCATGCGCCGAGATGCCGTTCAGGCGTTGGCGCGAGGTCGAGATCCACCGCGTCGACCTGGGCCTGGGCGCGGAGCCGGCGGCGTGGCCAGGCGCGTTCGTCGAGCTCGAGCTGACCCATGCCTTGGCCGGCCTCCCCGACCGGCTGCCGCCGCCGGGGCGGGCGGCGCTGGTCGCATGGCTCGTGGGTCGGGCCGCCTCCCCGCCCGAACTCCCGCCGTGGTAGGCGCGGTGGCGTCCATGATCCGGGGCGCGTGGCCATGAGCACCCCCTACGCCCTCCCAGCGGACGGTCCGGGCGCACCCACGGCGCCGATAGCGATCGCCGGCGGTCCCGAAGGCGCCACCCCGCGCCTCGGCGCCAACAGGGTCGACGTAGCGGACGACCTGGTCGAGCGGCTGAGGAGCGCGTGTGCGGAGGTGTCCACCGACGCTCCGGCAGTGGCCGAGGCCAGCCGCGACTGGTGGCCGTTGGCGATGGCCTGGGCCACCGACGGGCAGGTGGCCGGCCTGGCGGGCGCCGTCGCCCGGCCCGCCGACGCCGGACAGGTCGCCGCCGTCCTCGCGATCTGCAACGAGGCGCGGGTGCCGGTCACCGCCGCCGGCGGCCGCAGCGGCGTGTGCGGCGCGTCGGTACCGGTGCACGGCGGGGTGGTCCTCGACCTCACCGGCATGGCCGGCATCGTCGACGTCGACGCCACCTCGCTGGTCCTCGACGTGCGGCCGGGCACGTTCGGCGACGTGCTCGAGCGTGAGCTCCGCGCCGATCATGGCCTCACACTGGGCCACTGGCCGCAGTCGGTGGCCCTGTCCACGGTCGGCGGGTGGCTGGCGTGCCGCTCGGCCGGCCAGCTCTCCGGGCGCTACGGCAAGATCGAGGACATGGTGTTGGGGCTCGACGTCGCGCTGGCGGACGGCACCCGCATCACCACCGGGGGCTGGCCGCGCGCCGCGGTCGGTCCCGACCTGACCCAGCTGTTCGTGGGCAGCGAGGGCACCCTCGGCATCATCACCGGCGCCCGGCTCCAACTGCATCCGGCTCCCCGCCACGAGCGGCGCGGAGCCTGGCTGCTCGCGTCGTTCGAGCACGGCCTCGACGCCATGCGGCGCATCATCCAGCGGGGCGCCACGCCGGCGGTGCTGCGGCTGTACGACGCGGCCGAGGCCGACCGCACCTACCGGACCGGGGGCAACGCGCTGCTGCTCGCCCTCGACGAGGGCGACCCCGACATGGTCGACACGGTCATGGAGGTGGCGGCCGAGGAGTGCCTTCGCAGCAGTCCGCCCGCGCGCCGCGCCGATGCCGCCCACGTGGACCACTGGCTCGAGCACCGCAACGAGGTGGCTGCGCTGGAAGCGCTGACGAGCAAGGGATTCACGGTCGACACGATGGAGGTCTCGGCGTCCTGGACGGCGCTGCCGGGCGTCTACCGCGCCACGTTGGACGCCCTGCTGGCGGTCGAGGGGACCCTCGCCGCCTCGGCCCACCAGTCGCACAGCTACCCGTCCGGTGGCTGTCTCTACTTCACGTTCGCCGGCCAGGTCGACGCCGACCGGCGCGATGCCTATTACCGGGCGGTGTGGGACGCCGGCCAGCGGGCGGTCCTGGCCCAGGGCGGCGCCCTCAGCCACCACCACGGCGTGGGACTCAACCGGGCCCGGTTCATGCGCGAGGCACTGGGACCCGCGCTCGACGTCCTGGTCGCGACCAAGCACGCCCTCGATCCGCGCGGCATTCTCAACCCCGGAAAGCTGGGTCTGCCGTCACCGTTCGGCGGCGTCGAGGGCTGGTGAGGGCCACATGACCGAACAAGACGGATCGATCCTGGTCGTGGACGTCGGCACGTCCGGTGTCCGGGGTGCGGTGGTGCGGCCCGACGCCAGCGTGGGGTCGGTCCACTACCGGCAGGTGCTCCCGTCATCGCCGGCGCCCGGCCTGGTCGAGTTCGACGCCACGGCGATGGCCGACGCCGCCCTGGACGTCGCCCGGGCGGCGCTGGCGGAGGGCGGAGCGGTGGCGGCGGTGGGCGTGAGCAACCAGCGGGCGTCCACCGTCGTGTGGGAGCGGTCCACCGGCAAGCCCGTCGGTCCCGGGCTCGGCTGGCAGGACCTCCGGACCGTCGGGGCGTGCCTGGTGTGGCAGGCCCAGGGCCTGCGGTTCGCGCCCAACGAGTCCGCCACCAAGCTGGCGCACCTGCTCGACGAGGCGGATCCCGAGCGCACCCGCGACCTGTGCTTCGGGACCGTCGACACGTGGATCGCCTGGCACCTCTCCGGCGGCCAGCTCCACGTGACGGACGTGTCCAACGCCGCGGTGACCGGGCTCATCAGGGGCGACGCGTCCGCCTGGGACCCCGCGGTGCTGGAGGCCCTGCGGGTGCCCGAGTCGGCGATGCCCGCGCTGGTGGACACGTCGGGGATCATCGGGGCGGCCGGGGCGCTCCCCGGCGAGCCGCCGCTGGCGGCCCTGGCGGGCGACCAGCAGGCCTCGCTGGTCGGCCAGGGCTGCGTCCACCCCGGGATGGCCAAGATCACGTTCGGCACCGGCGGGATGCTCGACATGTGCGTCGGTCCCGACCGTCCGGTGTTCGACCGGCAGGGGAAGCACGGAACCTTCCCGATCGTCGCGTGGCGTCGCGACGGAGAACTGGCGTGGGGGGTCGAGGCCGTGATGCTGGCCGCCGGGACCAACGTGGAATGGCTCCGCGATGATCTCGGGCTCATCGCCACCGCCGAGGAGTCCCACGACGTCGCCGCCGCGTGTGAGACGGCGGCCGGCGTGATGTACGTGCCGGCGCTGCTGGGGCTGGGCACGCCCCGCTGGGACTACGGGGCGCGCGGCACCCTGCTCGGCATCACCCGGGGCACGGGCCGCTGCGAGCTCGTCCGGGCGGTGCTCGAGGGGGTCGCCCACCGTGGCGCCGACCTGGTCGAGGCCACCGTGGCCGACACCGGGCTGGCGATCCCCCGCCTCCGGGTCGACGGCGGGATGAGCGCCAACGCCACGTTCGTGCAGGCCCTGGCCGACGCCACCGGCAGGCCGGTGGAGGTCTCGCCCGAACGCGAGGCAACCACCCTGGGCGCCGGGTACCTCGCCGGCCTCGCCGTCGGCACGTGGTCGGGGTGGGACGACGTCGCCGGGCGCTGGCGCCCGGCTGCCGTGGTGGAGCCGGCACGCGCGCTCGATCGGGCGCGCTGGCGCGAGGCGGTCGAGCGCGCTGCGGGTTGGGAACCCGACCTCAGCGCCATCAGCTTCTAGTGGGGTGAGCCGGATGACACGGTCGCGTCGGACGGTCGTGGTGGCTCTCGGCGCCGTCGTCGTGCTGGGTGCCATTGCGTTCGTAGGTTGGTGGTTCGTGCTGCGCGACGACGCCCCGCCTGAGGCCGACATCGACACCGCCGGCGAGACGCTGGACCGGTCGGCACCCGGGACCGGCGATGCGTCCTCCGGCGGCACCGCCGGCGATGCCGTCGACGGCACGTGGACCGTCGACCAGAGTGTCGGCTCGTTCGCCGACTTCAGCGGCACATGGGCCGGCTACCGGTTCGACGAGGAGATGGCCGGCATCGGGGGCAACACCACCGTGGGGCGCACGCCCGACGTGACCGGCACCATGACCGTGGCTGACGGCACGGTGTCGGCCGTGGACGTCGAGGTCGACCTGACGACCCTGGACAGCGACAGCGACCGGCGTGACGGCGCGTTGCGCACCCGGGGCCTGGAGTCGGACCACTTCCCGACGGCGACCTTCGCCCTCACCGAGCCGGCATCGCTGCCTGCGGGCCTTGCCGATGGCGACCGCGCCAGCGCGTCGGCGACCGGCGACCTGACCATCCACGGCGTCACCAACGAAGTGACCATCGACCTCGAGGCCGAGCTGCGGGGCGACCGCGCCGTCGTCGTCGGCAGCGCCCCGGTGGCGCTGGCCGACTACGGCATCGACCCGCCCACGGGGTTCTCGGTGCTGTCAATCGCCGACCAGGGCACGTTCGAGCTGCAGCTCTTCTTCACAAGGGGCTGACCGACCCTCGGCCGCTAACCGGGCTCATCCGCCCGCCGTCACCCGGGGCGGGTGCCGAGCGCCTCGGCGTACCTCCGATGGAGGTCGTCCCATCCGTAGTTGCGGGCATCCTGGCCCCGGATGGGACCGGTCGGCGTCCCGTCCAGCAGGCGCTCGGCGACGACCAGGCAGATGTGCCAGCCGGCCGCCACCTTGGGCACCATGTCGGGGTCCTCCAGCGTGTGGCGCAGCGTCAGCCTGGTCCCGCTCTCCGAGGGCTCCAGCTCCCAGCGCAGAACGTCCTGGCCCCAGGTGTACTCCAGCAGCGTCGGCGGCTCGGCCCGGGTCACCCTGGCCGGGAGGTCCTCGGCCACCTCGCCGTCGATCATGGTCAGCGTCGCGTCGCCGGGCCGGCCGAGATCGCGGTCGGTCGTGAACGGCGCCCACTCCCCGAGCTGGGCCGGATCGGTGAGCGCGGCCCACACCTTCTCGGGCGGATGATGCAAGTCACGGACGAACACGAGGGTCCACCGATCGCCGCTGGGACGCGACTCGACATGGGCCAGCGGCCCGGGCTCGAAGGTCGTGCGGTTCATCGCTGCTCCTGACTGTCGTCGTGTGCGTGGTCCTGGCCGTCCAGGTGGCGTTCGAGGGCGTCGAGGTGGCGGGTCCACAGCCGCCGGTAGGGTTCGAGCCACTCGTCGAGCCGCTCGAACGGCGGGGCCTCGACCCGGTAGATGCGGCGCTGGGCGTCGACCCGGCACGAGACGAACCCCGCGTCGCGCAGGACCTTCAGGTGCTTGGACATCGTCGGCTGGCTGACGTCGAGTGCGTCGACGAGGTCGCCCACGCTGCTCTCGGACGTGCAGAGCTCGTCGAGGATCTGCCGCCGGGTCGGCTCTGCGAGCACTGCGAACGTGTCCGTAGGCACCCATGAATATTCCTATACACGTATATGCCTGTCAAGGCGTATACGTGCCGGCGAGGCGTGAGTGGCGTGAACGCAGCCGGTATCCTGAGCGGCGACGGTGAGCCGGCCGGGTGGCCGCGGCGTCGGGAGGCGCCGAGGAAAGTCCGGACTCCACAGGGCAAGGGTGCTGGTGAGAGCCAGGACGGGGTGACCTGCCGGTTCAGGGCAACAGAGAGCAGACCGCCGATGGCGGGGCGCCGGTTTCGGTGGCCCGCACAGGCAAGGGTGAAACGGTGCGGTAAGAGCGCACCAGCGTCGGGGGCGACCTCGGCGGCTGGCAACCCCCACCCGGAGCAAGGCCAAGCAGGGGACGCTGGCCCGGCACATGTCCCCAGGTAGGCCGCACAGATGGATGGCCACCGGGGCGGTGACCACTAGGAAACCGCCTCACAGAATCCGGCTTACAGGCCGGCTCACCGTCACTCACCGGCTCTGACCTGGGCCGGAGCAGGGTCAGGAGTCGCTAGCCGCAACCTCATCGCGCGCTGACAGCGCGGCACGCCAACGGCCTTCCGCCGAGGTGGTCTCCTGACGCCTGACGAAGCAGCCGAATATCTGCGGCTGCCTGTGCGGCAGCTGCAACAAATGCGCTACCGCGGCGTCGGCCCTGCCTACAGCCACGTCGGTCGAGCTGTGCGCTACGCACTCCAAGACCTCGACGAGTACCTAACGAACAACCGCATCAACCCGCAGGGCGCGGCCTGATATGCGTGCGCCCCCTGACGCGCTGCCGCGTCGGCGAAATGGTTCCCCATCGGTGGTTGCCCGGGACGGGGAGGAGTTCGTCAAGACTCTGACCGACGGTGGTGTCACCGACCCGGTCGCAGTTCGCACCCATCTCAGCTGTCCGCTCGATGCCACCGAACCACGGACTCGGGCATGGCGCGGCGCGGAGATCCCCGCCGCCGGCGGCACCGGCAACGCCCGTTCCGTGGCTCGCATCCATTCCGTACTGGCCTGCGGCGGGACCCTGGAC